>NZ_JBQHXR010000003.1:0-200194 GCF_052063365.1 Blautia sp. HCP3S3_G3
TGAACGGAAGTTCCGGTGAAAACCATAGCACAACCAAACGCAAAAAATCCCCACGGATTAATACAGAACTAACGTCTAATTCATTAAAACCCGCTGTAATTAACTAAAGCCCACTTTAATTCATAAATAAAGCACGCTTTAAGAAATCCGCACCTACTCACCAAAACTCCTCTTTAACAAAAAAGAGGGCGTCTGCATTACGCAAGCTATCCCTCTTCTCGTTCTCAGAACCCATACGGTCACTGTGTCACTGGAACCATACGAGTCATATTATAGATATTTTGAGCATAATTTACTCAAATGTCCTCAATAACTCAATTTTTATTTTGTTTCCAGATCAAATCCGAAATAACGTACCGCATTGTTATAGGAAATTCCCTTCACGATCTTCTCCAGATTCTTCATATCCTTCGGATATTCTCCGTTCTCTACCCATCCGCCGATCAATTCGCACATAATTCTGCGGAAATACTCATGTCTCGGGTAGGAAAGGAAGCTTCTGGAGTCTGTCAGCATACCGATAAAATTGCCCAGAAGTCCCAGATTTGCAAGAGACGTCATCTGTTTCATCATGCCGGTCTTATTGTCATTGAACCACCACGCGGAACCCTGCTGGATTTTGCCGATGGCATCACTGTTCTGGAAACATCCAAGAATGGTTCCGATCAGCTCGTCGTCTCCCGGATTCAGGCTGTAAATAATCGTCTTCGGAAGATTTTTCTTCTCATTCACTGCATTCAGGAAATTAGCAAGCTGTTCGCCCGGTGCATAATTGCTGATGCAGTCATAGCCGGTATCCGGTCCCAGTTTGTTGTACATGGAAGTATTGTTATCTCTCTTGCATCCGTAATGAAGCTGCATCACCCAGTTCATCTCTTCATATTTGGAGGCGACAAACAGCATAAATGCGGTCTTGAATTTCGCAGCGTCTTCTTTGGAAATGGTTTTTCCGGCAAGACGTGCAGCAAAAATCTCCTCTACCTCTGCATCAGAAGCAGGAACATACATGACATAATCCAGACCATGATCGGAAACGGAGCAGCCCATGCTGTCGAAAAATTCCATTCTCTTTGCAATTGCCTCTTTCAGGTCTTCAAAAGTTTTGATCTCCACACCGGAAACCCCGGCAAGACGTGCAAGATAGTCCAGGTATTCCGGTTTTTCCAGATTCATCGCTTTGTCCGGGCGCCATGCAGGAAGTACCTGTACTTCAAATGTTTCATCTTCTTTGATTGCTTTATGCCATTTCAAGTCATCCACCGGATCATCTGTGGTACAGATCAGTGTAACATTAGACTGTCTGATCAGATTTCTGACGCTCATGGAATCTTCCTGTAATTTCGCATTGCACAGATTCCATACTTCTTCTGCGGTATCGCCGTTCAGAACACCGTGATATCCAAAAAATCTCTGGAGTTCCAGATGACTCCAGTGAAACAGCGGATTACCAATGGCTTTTTCCAGGGTTTCCGCCCATTTCTGGAATTTTTCCCTGTCCGGTGCATCTCCGGTAATATAATATTCATCTACGCCATTGGAACGCATCTGGCGCCATTTGTAATGGTCACCGCCCAGCCATACCTGGGTAATGTTTTCAAATTTTCTGTCCTCTGCAATTTCCTGCGGATTGATATGGCAGTGATAATCAAGTACCGGTACCTTTGCCGCAAACTCATGATACAGCTCTTTGGCTGTGTCAGTGCTTAATAAGAAATCCTGATCCATAAATGCTTTCATGAGAGACCCCTCCATTTTATTATGTGATAATTTGTTTGAAGATTCGTATCGTTCTTTGCCAAACGATATCGTCTTCTTTTCCTCTTTCCTGACGCACTTGCTGCGTCAATAATGGTAGATTTGGAAGTTCCCTTCCAAACTTTTGATTCTGACTGTTACTTCTGCTTCGTTACTTTCAGCATACCGCATTCCTGCTTCTTATAACAGTACTTTTTTAATTTTTATGACGAAACTTTTTCTACGGTATTTTTATAATAAAAACTATTTATACCAGAGTGTATTTGAAAATTTCTTTCCGACAGATGCGAGGCAAATTTCCTGCAAAGTGGGGCGTGCAGATGGCGGTAATGAATTTTCAGACACACTCTAACAATTTTTATCATTCTAAATGAACCAATACCAAATATTGCACATTTTTTTACAGCAATACTCTTTTATACATATCCCATCAGGCTCGGCAGCCACAGACTGATCTGCGGAACATACGTTACCAGCATCAGTACTGCAAAAATTGCCGCAAAGTAGAACAACAGCTGTTTAATAACGGTTTCAATCTTCACTCCGCCGACTTTTACACCTACGAACAGTGTCGTTCCGACAGGCGGTGTGATAGTACCGATACACAGGTTAAAGATCAGCATAATTCCGAAATGGATTGTGCTCATACCAAGCTGTGTACAAACCGGAAGGAAGATTGGTGTAAAGATCAGGCAGGCCGGTGTCATATCCATAAAGGTACCAACTACCAGAAGAATGATATTGATCAGGAACAGGATGACAAATTTGTTGCTGCTCAGTGCCAGAAGTCCGTTGGAAACCAGTGTCGGAATATTGGTAAACGCCATAACCCAGGACATGATGCTGGAAACACCGATCAGGAAAATAATGATACCTGTCATTTCCGCGCTGTCCTTGAGAAGCTTCGGAATATCTTTGAGCTTAATGGATTTGTAACCGAACAGAGACAGAAGCAGGCTGTAAACAACTGCCACTACGGAACCTTCGGTTGCTGTGAAAATACCTGCAACAATACCGCCGATAACAATAACGATCAGAAGGAGAGCCGGAATCGCTTCCACAACCATTTTCAGTTTTTCTTTTCCGCTGTAAATGGCTTCACTTCTGTATCCGTGCTTCTTTGCAATAAAAAATACAACGGCCATGCAGGCAAGTCCCCAGAGAATTCCAGGAATATAACCGGCCATAAAAAGTGCTGCTACAGAAGTACCGCCGCTGACGAGAGAGAACGTGATCATAACGTTGCTCGGAGGGATCAGAAGTCCGGTAGGTGCTGTGGCAATGTTGACTGCTGCCGAGAAATTCGGATCATAGCCTTCCTCTTTTTCAATCGGTCCGATGATAGAACCCATTGCGGAAGCAGCTGCTGTACCGGAACCGGAAATCGCACCGAACAGCATGTTTGCAATAATATTGGTATGTGCAAGAGCTCCCGGAAGACGTCCGGTAAGAACTTTTGCAAGATTGATCAGGCGGACTGCAATACCACCCTTGTTCATAATATTACCTGCCAGAATAAAAAACGGAATGGCCAGCAGGCTGAATACGGAGATACCTGAGAAAATTCTCTGGGCTCCGGTCAAAACGGCTACATCAAGATCCATAATCGGCAGAATGGCACATACGGAAGAAATACCGAGGGCCACTGCGATAGGAACTCCGGCAATCAGCATGATCACCAGCAATGCCAAAATAATAATACCTGAAGTTGCTGCAATACTCATATTTTTTTCTCCTCCCTGATTATTCCTTCACTTCTCTCTGCTCTCTTTCATATCCCATGGCCAGATCCACAATGTTGACAATGGAATAAAACGCGATCAAAAGACCGGAAAGAGGAAGCACGGTGTAAACATATCCCATAGGAATGCCCAGGGAAGCTGTTTTCTGCGTCATGGTAAGCTGCTGGATATTAAATCCGCCGTAAACCATAACAGACAGAGCAAGAAGAAGAACAAGACATTCAATCGCGATCTCCAGAACTTTTCTTCTGGTTCCTGTAATCTTATCAGCGACAAATCCCATTCTCATGTGATCTCTTTTACCAAAGACATATGCCGATGCCAGAAGTGCCATCCAGGTAAAGCTGTAAGTCAGGAGTTCTTCGGAAACCGTACTTGGAGCATTAAAGAAATAACGGGTTACGATCTGATAAGTTCCTACAATGACCATCAAACCAAAGAAGACGGCGCATAATGTACTCAATACTGTATCAACAACGCTGCGGATTTTGTGCAAGATTTCCATTATTTTTTATCCTCCTTTTCTTCGGTATCTGTTTCTGTATCCATATCTGCAATCTTTTCATCTGCTTCTGCATCCATATCTGCAGTTTCTGCATCCGCGTCTGCTGCTTCTGCATCCATATATTTCGCATTCACTTCCTGAATATGATCATACAGTTCCTGGATATTCGGATTGGCATCCAGCATATCCTGCTGCACATTGGCTACTTTATCCTTAAAAAGCTGCACATCAACCTCAATAAATTCCACGCCCATATCTTCTTGTGCAGTCTTCTTCGCCTGTTCCACCTGTTCATCCCATGCAGCCATTTCCACTTCTGTCGAAAGTCTCGCTGCTTCTTCAAACACTTCCCTTTCCTCCTCTGACAGGCCGTTCAGGAACTTCAGGTTTCCGATCAGCATATCCGGAACCATCTGATGTCTGTTATAAGAATAATACTTGGCAACTTCTCCGTGCTTGTTATTCGTCAGTGCCAGTTCATTATTCTCAGCACCGTCAATAACACCCTGCTGAATTGCCGTATAAACCTCACCGAAGCTCATCGGAGAAGCCGCCGCGCCAAAAGCCTTCGCCATATTCACACTGGCAGGACTCTGCTGTACACGCATCTTCAATCCCTTCAGATCATCCGGGGTATAGATTGGTTTTGTCGCATAGAAGCTTCTGGTTCCTGCATTATACCAGGTCATAACACGGAATCCGGCTTCATCTGTGGATTCATACACCTGATTCATATAATCTGTATCGTTCATTACTTCATGATATGCTTCTTCTGATGTAAAGAGGTACGGCATACTAAAAACTTCGTAAACATCTGCAAATGTCTCCAGGTTGGCGGTTCCTGCCACTACGAAGTCAATAGCTCCTGTCTGTGTCAGCTCAATCGCTTTCTGAGCCGCACCAAGAAGCTCATTGGGAAAAATCTGTACTTCATATTTGTCACCCAGATTCTCTTCCACATATTCCTTGAATTTCAGAAGTCCCAGATGTTCCGGATGGGTTTCTGACTGTGCATGGGAAATACGAACAATTCTCTTTCCTCCCGTAGCGGAAGCAGAGCATCCTGTCATTCCCAGTACCGCTGCAGCACAGATCGCGGCTGTGCAAACTGTTTTTAAACCTTTCATTTTTTAGTTCCTTCCATATGAATTTAGTCTGTATGTTTCTTCCTGCATAGCATTTCGTTATTGTATAGCATTCCGGCATTATGGAAATATATACAGTAACCGTCGGAAACTCCAAAAAACTCCTTGAAATCCCCGGTTTTCATGTAAGCCCTTACATCTTGTTTTCATTATAGCCTTTACCATATAAAAAAACAAATCTTTTTTGTATGGTATTTTTCACAATTATTTGTATTCATTTTTATACAATATTAATAATTTTCATTTTCCTTTCATATTAATATTGACTTTTCATGATTGCAGAGTTACATTCATTGTAAGCCCTTACACTTATTTCGCTATTACAGGAGGAACGCGAATATGCAGCAGAAATATATCAGAATTCATCCTGCTGACAAGGTAGCTGTCGCCCTTTGTCCATTAGAAGCAGGAACCGTAGTTTCCATTGATGATAAGGAAATTACATTGACAGAGGATATTCCGCAGGGTCACAAGTTTGTACTGGACGATCTTGATGCGGACGAACCGGTGATCAAATACGGCTATCCCATCGGTATCACCAGAGAACCGGTAAAAAAAGGATCCTGGCTCCATGTCCATAACATGAAAACAGCTCTCGGCGACCTTCTTACCTATACTTATGACAAACAGGATACTGCACTGGCTGCCACAGAAGAGCGTTTCTTCCAGGGATACCGCCGTGCAGACGGTAAAGCCGGTGTCCGCAACGAAATCTGGATCATCCCTACCGTTGGCTGCGTCAATAATGTAGCTACTGCCATCGAGAAGAGAGCACAGTCCCTGAGAAGCGGAAGTATTGAAGCAATCGCTGCTTTCCCGCATCCCTACGGATGTTCTCAGATGGGCGATGACCAGGAGAACACAAGACAGATTCTCGCCGATCTTGTCAATCATCCCAACGCAGGCGGTGTCCTGGTTCTCGGACTCGGATGCGAAAACAGCAACATCGAAGAATTAAAGAAACATATCGGACCATACGATGAGAAACGTGTCAAATTCCTGGTATCCCAGGAATCCGATGATGAGATTGAGGATGCTCTTTCTCTCATCCGCGAACTGGTGGATTATGCCGGTACAGCGAAGCGTGAGCCTATCAGCTGCAGTGAACTGGTCATCGGTATGAAATGCGGCGGTTCCGACGGTCTTTCCGGCATCACGGCCAATCCGACCGTAGGCGCTTTTTCCGACCTGCTGATTTCCAAGGGAGGAACTACGATTCTGACAGAAGTTCCGGAAATGTTCGGTGCGGAGACTCTGCTTATGAACCGCTGTGAAAATGAGGAACTTTTTAACCAGACCGTAAATCTGATCAATGATTTCAAAAATTATTTCAAGAGTCATAATCAGACTATTTACGAAAATCCTTCTCCGGGAAACAAAAAAGGCGGCATCTCCACTCTGGAAGACAAATCCATGGGATGTACCCAGAAATCCGGAAGCGCTCCTGTACGCGGAGTCCTCTCCTACGGCGAGCCTGTGAAGGAAAAAGGCCTGAATCTCCTCAGCGCACCCGGCAATGATCTGGTTGCTTCTACCGCGCTGGCCGCTTCCGGTGCGCACATTGTGTTATTTACCACAGGTAGAGGAACTCCTTTTGCTTCTCCTGTCCCTACCGTAAAAATTTCCAGTAATTCCGCCCTTTATCACAAAAAAGGCAACTGGATTGATTTTAACTGCGGAGAACTGGTCGAGGGAACTGATCTCGCTTCTCTGCGTGACAAGCTTTTTGACTATGTGATTGCTGTCGCTTCCGGTGAAGAAGTCAAATCCGAAAAAGCCGGTTTCCACGACATGGCAATCTTTAAACAGGGTGTTACTCTATAACCCGAATAACATGATACACGGGCTGTCTTACATCTGCCGGTTATCCGTATTATCTAAACGACTTGTATGAGAGCATGTTAAAAAAAGTGCTTTCTGATACACTCTTGGAAGGAGAATGATCAATCATGAAAAAATTAAGTTATGAAACCCTGAAAGAACAGGGATACGATGGATATCTTCTGGAACATGCACCGGAACGCGTACTTCAGTTTGGAGAGGGCAATTTTCTCCGTGCATTTGTAGATTATTTTATCGATATGATGAATGAAAAAGCCGGCTTTAACAGCAAAGTGGTTCTTGTTCAGCCAATCGCCAATCACGGCGGATTCAATCTGGCAGACATTATCAACGAGCAGGATGGCCTTTATACCTTATATCTGCGCGGTTTTGAAAACAATCAGAAAGTCAATGACAAACGAATCATTTCCTGTGTCAGCCGCTGCCTGAATGTATACAGTGATTACGAAGCAGTGATGGCATGTGCGGAAAATCCGGAGCTGAGATACATTGCCTGCAACACAACAGAAGCCGGTATTGTCTATGATCCGGAATGCCGGTTTACGGATACACCTCCTGCAAGCTATCCGGCCAAACTGACTCAGTTCATGTACCGCCGTTTTCAGAAATTCGGTCAGGAAGCCGGCAAAGGTTTTGTCATTCTTGCCTGCGAACTGATCGATGACAATGGAAAAGAACTGGAAAAATGCGTGATGAACTATGCGAAACAGTGGAATCTCGGGGAAGACTTCATCCACTGGCTGGAAACAGAAAATATTTTCTGCTCTACTCTGGTTGACCGTATTGTAACCGGTTTCCCGCGCAGCGAGGCAGCAGCGATCAATGAAGAGAACGGTTATGAAGATAACATCATTGATACCGGAGAAATTTTCGGTTTCTGGGTCATCGAAGGTCCGGAATCCCTCAAAAAAGAACTGCCATTTGCCGAAGCAGGCCTGCCGGTTCTCATTACTGATAACCACAAACCGTACAAACAGCGTAAAGTCCGCATTCTGAACGGTGCACATACTTCCATGGTTCTCGGCGCATATCTTGCAGGACAGAATATTGTCAGAGACTGCATGCATGATGATACAATCTGCAGCTTTATGAACAAAACAATTTATGAGGAAATCATTCCTACCCTTTCTCTTCCGGAAGAAGACTGTAAAGATTTCGCAGCTGCTGTCACCGAGCGTTTCAAGAATCCGTTCATTGACCATGCACTGCTGTCTATTTCCCTGAACTCTACTTCCAAGTGGAAAGCCCGTGTCATGCCGTCTCTGGAAGGTTATGTAAACAAATTCGGCAAACTTCCGAAATGCATCACTGCTTCTTTCGCATTCTATATTGCCTTCTACCGCGGCACAGAGCTGACAGATGCAGGACTCCTTGCAAAGCGCCCGGACGGCGATACTTACACGATTTCCGATGACCGTGCAGTTCTGGAATTCTACTATAACCACAGAAACGATTCTGCTGCTCAGCTGGCACATGCAGTCTGCGCCAACACCGATTTCTGGGGAAAAGATTTAAGTGAGCTTCCGGGATTTGAAGAAGAAGTTGCAAAAATTCTGGAAAATATCGAAGCAAATGGCACTTACACGGAAATGAAAGCCTGTCTGTAATCAGGCATCATTTCCGGAAACGCCTGATTTACGTATATAATCCGGCATATTCTGCTGCGCACATAAAAGCCAGACGGGAAAGGAGCAAATCCTTTCCCGCTTTTTGTTTTTTCGCTGATATATTCTCATTTTTGTTTTTACTGACATATTTCTGTCTTTGCTTTCTGTTGACATATACCTGTTTTTGTTTTCTCCAACATTGCAAAAATTGTCAAAATATGTTAAATTATCGTTATTAAATGAAAAATCGCTGGTCTGCCGTTACTGTTTACTCCATTCACAGCAATGGCTTATCAAAAGGAGAACCATATAATGAATATCTATGATATATCCTCTCAGGCAGGGGTTTCCATCGCCACAGTTTCCCGTGTACTTAACGGCAGTGAAAAAGTCAGCCCTGCCACACGTCAGAAAGTTCTGGATGTCATCGAAAAAAGCGGTTATACCCCCAATGCTTTTGCCCGGAGTCTTTCCTCCAACACCATGTCTACCGTAGGAATTCTCTGTTCAGATGCATCTGATGTATACCAGGCTCAGGCGATTTATTATCTGGAAAGGGAGCTTCGGAACAACTCCTATACCTCCATGCTCTGCTGCACTGGATACAATCTTCAGGAAAAAACAGATTATCTCCATCTGCTTCTTTCCAGGAATGTAGATGCTCTTTTTTTTATCGGTTCCCATTTTATTGAATCCAGTGGAAAAGGAAACAGCTATATCCTGAATGCAGCAAAAAAAATACCTGTTTTTCTCCTGAACGGAAAACTCGATGGTGACAATGTTTATTCGATTATCTGTGATGATGAAAGCGCTTCCAAAGATATCACAGACCTGCTTTTTGACCGTGGTGCACAATCACCGATTTATCTTTACCGTGCCCTTACCTACAGCGGCCAGAGGAAACGACGCGGTTTCTGTGCTTCTTCTGCGCAGCACGGAATCGCTGACGCCGAAAATCGTACCTTTGCCTGTCCCGGTCCGATGGAAAAAACCTGCCAGATTCTTGAAAACATCCAGAAAAGCGGAATTCATTTTGATGCGGTTGCCGCCGCTGATGATGAACTTGCTACCGGCGCAGTAAAATACGCTCTGCGAAACGGTATGCGGATTCCGGAAGATTTTCAGGTTACAGGATATAACAATTCTGTGATTGCCGCCTGCAGTACCCCGGAAATCACAACTCTGGACAACCGTGTGGAATATATGTGCACCATTGCGGTAAACGAAATGATGCAGGTTCTCGACCACAAAAATGTTCCGCCCATTACCAGCTATTCCGGCAGCATCATGGAATATGCAACCACAAGAAAATAAATGCATGAATAGAAAACGCTTTCCTGTAATACAAAAAACTGCGCTATAGCTTCCACAAACTACTGCGCAGTCCTTTTCCCTTCAATCTTATTATTTTTTTCCAAGCCGTACACGTTCCACATAATCGGAAACTTCCTCCGAAGCTCCGTCAAAAAGATAGGTCTTGCTGCTCTGTCTGCGTGCTTTCCATTCCTGACGGAGTTCCTGCATGGTCTGCTCCACTTCTTCTTTCAGCCCCTGTGCGGAAATCCGGTGTGCACCCTGTCCGAGAATAATAATCTGTTCCAGACGGTCGGAAGTGGCAACCGTTACCTGATACTGCCGTCCGATTCTGTGAACCGTTTTTTCAATATACTGATCGGCAGTTTCCGCTTCCTTTGTGTAAACCACATGAATGTTGTGATACCGGATCACCTCTTCCGCATGGCCCTCCACTTTGTAAGCATCAAAAACGAGAATCAGCGTACACTTTTTGTACCCCTGATAATTTGACAGAATATCCATCAGTTTGCTCTGTGCAGCGTGAAGATCTGCTTTTGCAAGCTCATTCAGCTCTTCCCAGGCAAAAATAATATTATAGCCGTCAACCAGAAGATATTCCTCCTGCGGCTTTTTCCGCGGCACATAATTGCTGTAATCCGGTGAAGCATGCACCACTTTTTTCTGAAAGGCATTCCGTTCCCGTTTTACAGGACCAAAGGTACGCTCAAAAATCGCCTGCAGTTCTTTTTCATCCTCATAGCTTCCGCCATAAGAACCCCTGCCTGCTCTCCCTGCATATACTTTTTCTTCTGTTTCTGCAGAAACCGGTTTTTCCGGATTCACTTCACTTTCCAGATGCATATAATCTTCTACCTGATCCCAGGGAACCACAAAACCGGCTCCGTGTGCACAGAATACAGAACCTGTGGGATTTTCCAGATCTCTCTCCGAATCATAGCCAATGGACTGCACCACCTCTTCCTGATTTTTACAGGGCGCATAGCCTTTCAGATTACAGAACAGGCGCCCTCTTCCTTTTGTATAGGAAATCACCTGCGTCTGATAATCCCGCATGGCAGCTACCGGTGCACTGCCGGTCAGAACAGACAGTTCTCCGTCCGTTTCAGGCCCCTGAAATGTCCCCTGCATTTTCTGGATATCGGTCATGGCGCGCCCGACCATTTCCGCCGGGACTTCCAAACGGTATTCATAATATGGTTCCAGAAGTACGGAATGCGCCTTTTTCAGTCCCTGACGGACTGCACGGTATGTTGCCTGGCGAAAATCCCCGCCTTCCGTATGTTTCAGATGTGCGCGTCCGGTCAGAAGCGTGATCTGCATATCGGTAATGGCAGACCCGGTCAGGACACCCAGGTGCTCTTTTTCTTCCAGATGGGTAAGGATGAGCCGCTGCCAGTTCCGGTCCAGTACATCTTCACTGCATGCGGTAAAAAACTGCAGACCGCTTCCCGGTTCGCCGGGCTCCAGAAGCAGATGTACTTCCGCGTAATGGCGCAGTGGTTCAAAATGCCCCACTCCTTCCACAGGTTCTGCAATGGTTTCTTTGTACACAATGTTTCCGGTTCCGAATTCCACTGCCACATGAAAGCGTTCCCAGATAAGACTTTTCAGAATTTCAATCTGCACCTCTCCCATCAGCTGCGCATGGATTTCTCCAAGGTGTTCATCCCACACAATATGTAGCTGCGGTTCTTCTTCCTCCAGCTGCTTCAGTTTGCGGAGCATCTGGTGCACATCACAGTCCGGAGGAAGCTGAATCTGATAATTCAGAACCGGTTCCAGGACCGGCATATCGGATTCGGCTTCCATACCAAGTCCCTGTCCCGGATACGTTTTTGTCAGACCGGTTACTGCGCAGACCGTTCCGGCCTCTGCCTCCTGTGCAAGTTCAAATCTGGCCCCGGAATAAATGCGGATCTGATCTGCTTTTTCCTCCCAGATTTCATCTTCCTGTCCCTGATGAATTGCCGCCGCTCCGGAAGATTTTCTGTTCGACAGGATGGTTTTTACCTTCAGATTTCCCCCGGTGATTTTCATATAAGTCAGACGGTTTCCCTGGTCATCCCGGGCAATTTTGTAAACTTTTGCCCCAAAATCCACAGGATAGGATGGAGTACGGGTATACTTTTCCACACCATGCAGAAATTCTTCCACACCGGTCATTTTCAGTGCGGATCCGAAATACACCGGAAAAACTTTTCTCTCTGCAATCAGCTGAGCAGTTTCTTCTTCCCCGATTTCTCCAGCTTCCAGATACTGTTCCAGCAGTTCCTCTCCGCCGCACATGGCAATTTCTTCTTCCGCGTCCGCATCTGCAAAGGAGATACAGGCATCGTTCAGTCTCTTCTTCAGATCTGCCAGAAGAGCTTCCCGGTCTGTCCCTTCCTGATCCATTTTGTTCACAAACAAAAATACAGGGATTTCATAGCGCGCCAGCAGTCTCCACAAAGTCAGCGTATGTCCCTGTACTCCGTCCGCCCCGTTGATCACCAGAATGGCATAATCCAGCACCTGCAGGGTACGCTCCATTTCCGCTGAAAAATCCACATGTCCCGGTGTATCCAGCAGTGTTACTTCCGTATCTCCCATATTCAGGACAGCCTGTTTGGAAAAAATGGTAATGCCCCGTTCCCGTTCCAGATGAAAGGTATCCAGATAAGCATCCTTATGATCTACACGCCCAAGCTTCCGTATTTTCCCGCATTGATACAACAACCCCTCTGACAGGGTCGTTTTTCCCGCATCCACATGGGCAAGAATTCCAATTACAAGTTTCTTCATGATGTTCCTCCTGATTCCTTTCATTTTACCACAGAACTATCCGAAAAAAAACAAAAACAGACAGAACTCGCCGAAATATGTCTGTATAAAAAAAGTGTGTAGGCTTTCAACTGTCTGTCACTTACACACTCTTGCTCTAATTCCAGTATCGCTTCAGCTTCCCTTCATCCAGTTCATTGACGAATCGTTTTTTAAACACCAGAAACTCCTCCAGATCCATCAGAATGTGATACAGCATGGCCCGGCTCTCAAACTCTGCACGCGAAACCGGGAGCGGTTCCTGTTCCATTTCTCTGAAAATCTGGTTCAGGCGTTCGATCTGCGGCTGCGGAATATTGATTTCGATCACATAATCCACCAGATACAGGATATACTGTGCGATAATCTCCGCCTGAACCGGCATGGTACGGATTTTTTTCATCTCATAATGAAGGTTGTGAAGCACGTTGCACTGTTTCATGCGCATTTCAAAATAATCAATATAATATCCCGGGTGGGACTGAAACGTATTATTCTGATATTCGTAGGCATCACTGATAAATCCGTGAAGCTGTTTTTCAAGATTGCAGATATCGTCCCAGACATTCCGCTCCATTTCCTGACAAAACAGATAGGAAGCCATTTCCCGCAGGATCATCTGCAGCTGCTGCTCTGTCCAGCGCATGTTGCGGATCAGATCTTTTTTCTGATTATGGTTGTCGTGATACAGGTTCAGAATGATCGCGACAGAAATTCCGATCAAAACCAGAAGAAATTCATTCCGGATAAATTTCATCCCGAAATCCATCGTGGTAAGGAAATGCGTTCCTATGACAGCGTTTACGGATATGGTAGCTTTCAGCCCCACAAGTTCACTCAAAAGCACCATGATAAAAATGAAGACTCCATACGCTGTCCACTCACTGCTGATATGGACAAACGTCACCCACGCAAGCGCAACCGCTGCCAGAAACGTAAGGACCCGGAGTACGGAAAGCTTCAGTGTTTCCCACTTGGTCGTTACGATTGTAAGCAGTGCGATACTTCCGGCAGCAGCTGCATACTCCAGATTCAGGGCTTCCGCGACATAAATAGCAGCACTGCTTCCTACTGCGATCTTTGCTGTACGGATACACAGCTTTTTCATCTCTTTTCTATCCATAAAATTCTCCTGTTGTTTTGCCTCGATGCATGATTTTTCTCTTATTTTTCCCCCGACAGAGCCATCAATATCCGGTTTCTCTTCACTTTTTCTTTTTGCTGTCTTCCTCCAGAAACATAAGCCTTTTTCTGTTCTTCCAGACTCAGAAAATATTCCTGCGGGATTTTTCCCCACTCCACAAATTCTGCGGGTCTCGGCGGCTCCCGGTCCTCCCGGATAACTTTCGTTCTATAGGCTCCCGGAAAAAACCCATGGACAAATCCGGCATGTACCCCAGAGCTATCCAGCAGATGAGCATACTCTGCATGAAGCAAAGGCTCTTCTCTTCTTTTCGCCTCTTCCGAAAGCTTCCAGTCACTTACCGGCATGATTACCAGACACTTTACCATTTTCCCCCTGGCTGCCTGTGCTGCCGCTTTGTGATGTCCATCCAGCAAAAGCACCGTATCACCGTCCAGATAACATCCTATGGCGCGGGGAAACCTTTCGCCATCCTCCAATCTGCGCATATAATACTCCACTCTTTCACCGTCACACAGCGCTGCTTTTTCACTTGCAATCAGGGTTGATGGGCCAAACAGTTTCGCCTCATAGTCCCTTCTTCCCAAAGATGGAACAAACAGATTAGGAACGCCATGATTCTCCCAGAAATGACCATTACCGGTATAAGGAAACAGTTCAGAGTCCGCAACCACATAATATCCGTCTGACAGCAGCCCAAGCATCGGCTGGATACGCTCTGCCGCCTTTTCGATTCCCTCATAGCCCTCGTTAATGCCTGCACTTATTTCCAGAGCATCTTTCATGGAAAGGTTCTGTTCTCCATATCCTCTGCAGATCCCTGCACCACAGGTCGGGCAGACCTTTTCCGCATTTACGCTGAACAGGCTTTCCCCATTTAAGGTCACTTCATAACTGTTATACAAATTCAAAACGCAGCTTATCCACACCATTTTTGACTTTAACCAGAACCGCATCCTTGCACCAATCCTTTGCAAAAATGACTTGATGAATTTTGCTCACCCTGGGAAATATAAAAGTTTCTCCCATATTTCCTACTCCTTTGTAATATAAAGTGTTCCACAGCCACCAATTTTATCTCTTCTCGACCTTGAAACAACACAGTCCTCACATCGGATACCCGCTGACAATATTTTTCTTTTCAATTGGAAATAAGAGTCTGTATCCAACATATACTGATCATTACCGTCAACTTCATTGTAAGCAAGAAGAAGGAGACGCACATTCAAATCTTTTGCTTGCTGAACTGCGGAGCGCGTCTTGCGGCTTTGAGACCGTATTGCCATGATTCTACAGGTTATTTTTCTTGATTTTATAGGGTTTTCGGCATTTTGGCCTTAATTTCAACCCCTGTTGCACCCCACTTTCGAGGGGCCTAATTTTCGATGTTTGTTGTAGTCTGACCCTGTTTGAACGCACTGTTCACCACAGAGACCAACTCACTAGGTCTACCGGATTAATGCGATCCTTATACATATTGAAAACTCGAAACAGATCGTAAAAATCTCGAGCTCTGGTTGTTCCTATATTTCGTCGAATAATCGTCTCATATTTTTCAGCAATGACTGTTTCCACATTATAGGCTTTAACAGTAATAGATTTCTCATCAAGAATACACTGATATGCGTACTCCACTGCCGCCGGTGTAATCTTATCACCTGTCGTAATATCTATTTTCATCGGATTACAGATTTTTCCATATACAGCATTAAAATATGCTCTGAAATTGTTATGATCATCATCTTCACGTATCAGCTCAAGCTTTTTGTATTCAAAAACAATTCCATCTCCCACGTCTATGGAAAGAATATCCTTGATCGTTTCAGCAATTTCACCTTCGTTCATAGTAATACCGGTTACTGTTGTATCCATATCCATGGTTGTTCTTTCATTGATTCCAAGCATTGAAGAAATTAAAAGTACACCCTTTAAGATAAAATTGTCCTTGTATTCAGATGCAGCAAGACGTTCCAGTACCCGTTCAAACAAGTACATCTGAAGAACTTCCTGGGACATAAGCTTATGTTTTTCTGCAAAGCTGCGAATCTGTCCTTTTAATTGTTCCGGTGTTCTCATACTGCCTGCAATACCTCCATATACGTCCTGACTTTATCCTCAATATTCATCTCTCTGGAATATTTTATAATCTTTCTGTTTTTACAGTGATGCATAAAGTATTCTCTGATTGCCTGAATATAGATCTGTGTGTCTACATTCTTCTTATCACGAATCAGATCACAGATACATCTCTCAAGGTCATATGCATTCACTGTAAATCCCTGTGGGGTAACAATTTTCGTAAGTCCAAGCTGCCATAAATCTTTTTTACAATAATGAAATCTGGTATTACTGTAATCCCTCTTAATCTTACTTACATTATCTCCCTGGGGAACGGTAATATCCAAAGTATGCGGCACTCGATCTGATAAGCCATGCAGAAACAAAGCAGTAGCATGTGAAAAAACAACTTTGTCTGAGCGACACTGAATAATCCGATACTCGTCTGGCTGCTGATCTGCAATACTGTAGTTTCCATGAGCCTCTTTGTTCAGCACTCCATCCTTAAGGCCTGCATATATCATCATTCTGCTAAATCCAGCCTTCTGAAGCTGCTCCAGACTGGCGATTCCATCATACTGTTCTATAACTGTACGTAATCCTTCAATCGTATAATCCATATTCATGCCCTCCTTTTCTACATTTTGTTCTTTAATTATAATCATGCAAAGAACTAAAGTCGATACATTTCGTTCTTTAATTTATGTTGTCAAAAGTTTATAATGCTGAATCTGTATTACAGTTTGAACAAAACGTTTATTACTCCCTACCCATACTTTCCTGAACAAAACCATATTGTTCATTAGGTCGCACATATATGAATCTGACGTCATAATCACTATCCGGAGATGCAAATCCCCAGGCACGACTACCCGATTCAACTGCCAACAGGATCTTTACATTTTGTTGTTTCTCTATGTCCTGGAGTTTACTTCGAATCAGTTTCTCCATTGTTGTTTACCTTACCTTTCTTCCATGGAGCATCATCCTCTGAAGCTTTGAAATTATAAACTGGTTTAATAATATCAATAATATCAACCGTGCTATGAATCACATCTATGATATCTTTCAATGACTTATATACCATGGGTGCTTCATCGAGCGTATTTTCATTTACAGATGTGGTATAAATACCTTCCATAGCTGCTCTGTACTCTTCAATGTTCAATGAATTCTTAGCCTTTGTTCGTGACATTACTCGACCTGCTCCATGTGGTGCTGAATAATTCCAATCCGGATTTCCTTTTCCGGTTGCGATAACCGACCCATCTCTCATGTTAATTGGAATCAGAACCTTCTCGCCCTCATGGGCAGCAATGGCTCCCTTTCTCAATATCATTTCGTCTGTATCAATATAATTGTGAATTGTATGAAAAGCATCAATCGCTTCCATACCGGTTTTATCCAGTATGATTTCAGCCATTCGTTCTCTGCTTCTACGTGCAAACTCCTGACAGATTTCAACATCATGCAGATAGTCCATAAGAAATGATCCATATAACCAGCAAAGATCTTCCGGAACATCCGGTGTCTTATCCTTATATTCCTGAGTAAGGCTTTTCAACTTGTTTTGAATTTCCGAACGTCGTCCAGCTTCTTTATAGGTACGAATGATTTCCTCCACCCAATGTTCCTAAGGAGCGCTCCAGTCTTTTGGTATCTTTAAGCGATCTATAGCATTTAAGCTTTGTAAGATTAAATCTCTCATCTCTTCCGCCCCAGACATTCAAACCAGACGGAATGCAATGACATACCTCATCTACTTTCTGAAAATCAATATCTGTATTTCCAAGCTTCACAGTATACAAAGTGTCAGAAATTTGTATGAAAGCACATACGCAATTAAGCGAACCTGATTTTCAATACGTTTTGGATACATTGTGGAAGTGCGTTGCAATGACCCAGGAAAGGTATAGGTGAGATGATGAAGTGGAAACTTGAAGATAGTACTGTAGCAAAAAATCCGATGTCAATGCGGAAAAAAATGATGATTGGAGGGATTATGTGTGCGTTGATGGTTGGAATTTTCTTTGCAGATGACTGGCAGCAGCGAAGATTTGCTGCTTTGAGATATGGGTATTATTATATGGGGCAGCGCCAGTACGAAGAAGCAATAGATTTGTTTGAGCAATATCTGAACGTGGAATCTGACATTTACTGGAATCTGATGGAACTTGTAAATGGTGAAAGTTATTCCTGTAAGAATGTTAGTAATTGTCTGGAAGAATGCAGGGTTCTTCAGGAGAAGATATATCACGAAGGGGTGTGAAGTGATTGCAATATAGCCCTGCCAAATGGACCGCAAAATGAATTAGCTAAGATGGGAGGTGGTTATGAAATGATTGAAATATTTAATTTGAAATTGAAAATAAATGTTGGGCGTGGTACAATCCTTATAGAAAAAAAGCAAAGTAACAACAGAATGGAGACCAGCTATGAAAACAATTACAAAAATTATTCATATTAACGATGGCAATGATGTAACAGCCCATAATGGTGACAGATTATTTGTTGAAACATCACCGAGAGCAGAGACTATCATTTCAGCTTTTTTAACAGATGGATGGACTCTCCACAGTAGAGTTTTTAGGGTTACACCATCTACAAGTCCGGATAATATTACTTTTTATTTATCTGGTTGGGATTTTCTTTTTACGAAAGAAATCCCTGATGATGCAATTGATGAATCGGATACACTTTTAAATGATGCAATTTCAGTAGCGCTCAGCATTGGAAATGAAAATTCTTTCGAAGAAGATATGGATTATGATATGCTAGATAATGATCCTGATTTGGAATATATAGAAGAGGAATAATGAAATGTGAGAATAGGAATCCAATATTTTAAGTGCGACTATTATGTGCCCCGATAAAAAATATCGTGAGTATCTTACATGCCGCAGCCTATATCAACACCTACATATGAACAACTTCTGAAGTGGCAAGTGTGCAGGTGCTACTTCAAGGATATTGCAGGGATAGATGACCACAAAATCATCTTCAAGAATGGTCAGGTATGGGAATTCAAATCAGTCAATGAATTAAGACATATGTGGAAAGATATGAAGGAAGGTCAGTGATGACCTTCTTTTTTCTGTGTTACGGAACACTTGCAGAAAACCCTTTCTTTATTCAATCCGAATTGTTGGTTGCCTGTTTCCTGCTTGTTGGCTACGCATAGAAATTTTCAAGTTTTTATAGAAAATCTTTTCTTGTAAGAATATAAAGAAAACCCCGAAAAACCTTGATTTTTCGGGGTTTGTTGTCTTCTCTTTTGTAAGTTCTCTTGATAGAAAAATTATCTCTTGCTGAACTGCGGAGCACGACGAGCTGCTTTGAGACCGTATTTCTTACGCTCTTTCATACGTGGATCACGAGTAAGGAATCCAGCTGCTTTGAGAACTGGTCTGTACTCTGCGTCTGCTTCAAGAAGTGCTCTGGAAATACCATGTCTGATGGCACCAGCCTGTCCTGTGTAGCCACCGCCCTTAACGTTAACCAGAACGTCAAATTTGCCTTCGTTTTCAGTTGCAACTAACGGCTGACGAACGATCACTTTGAGGGTCTCTAATCCAAAATATTCATCGATATCTCTTTTATTGATAGTGATTTTACCAGTACCAGGGGTCAGGTAAACTCTTGCGATTGATTTTTTTCTTCTTCCTGTTCCGTAGAATTTTGCGCTAGCCAATGTTTTCTACCTCCTCATTAAAATGTTAAAACTTCCGGTTTCTGAGCTTCATGTTTGTGTTCAGGTCCGGCATAAACGAAAAGTTTCTTGTACATGGTTCTTCCTAAAGGTCCCTTTGGAAGCATGCCCTTCACTGCCAGCTCAACAACCTTCTCCGGTTTCTTTGCTAACATTTCTTTTAATGTGGTTTCTTTCATTCCACCAACATAATCGGAGTGATTGTAGTAGATTTTCTGGTCTAATTTCTTACCAGTTACTTTAATCTTGTCAGCGTTTACTACGATTACATAGTCACCTGTATCAACATGTGGTGTAAACTGAGGTTTATTCTTTCCTCTTAAAACGCTTGCTACACCAGATGCCAGACGGCCAAGTGTGCAGCCTTCTGCGTCAACAACATACCATTTTCTCTCGATTTTATCTGGATTAGCCATATAAGTCTGCATGGTTTTACCTCCTGTTATTTATCAACGATTGTTTGTATAACCGCGGATATCCGCGAATGTAAATAATTCCTGGTGAACAGTGCAAAAATAATAATCGCGGAAATGTCCGAAACCGCTGATAAAAACACCTTTGCCGGGGCTTTGGCTCAGGAGTTTTCGCACTTCGTCACATTGAGTAATTATATTATACCCAATCTTTTCTGTCAACCGTTTTTTCCATCAAAATACAAAAATATTTCTTATCAATATATATAAATGTTTTCCTTCAAAATACAAAATTGTTTTCCCACAAATCGTGACGCACATCTGTCGGAAAGCAATTTCCAAACACACTCTGGAGCAGCTCGTCAATCAAAAAATTCAATTCCCATCAGAGTCAGGCCATGCGCAGGAGCAGTAGGTCCTGCAGCTTCCCTGTCGCATGCCTCCAGAATATCTTTTACACGTTCCGGAGGGTACTGACCGTTTCCCACTTCAATCAGAGTTCCGGCAATGATCCGGACCATATTATACAGAAATCCTTCTCCGGAAACACGAATCGTGACCATATCACCATCTCTCCATACATCGATTCCGGTAATGGTCCGGACAGTCGTCTTCACCTGTGCTTTTGCGCCGCAGAAGCTTGCAAAATCATGTCTGCCGATCAGATAGGACGTCGCTTCGCGCATCTTATCCACATCTAATTTATAATGATAAAAATAGGAATACAGCCGTTCTGTAGGCACCGGGAATTTCCGGTTCAGAATCCGGTATTCGTAAGTTTTTTCACTGTCACAGTAGCGGGGGTGAAAATCCGGTTCCACTTCCTCCGAAAGCTGGATACGGATATCCTCCGGCAGCCTCTGATTCAGGGCATAGGAAATCTTTTCCCCCGGAATTCTGGTATTGGTGTCAAACACCGCCACATTTCCCATGGCATGAACACCGGCATCCGTTCTGCTGGCTCCGATGGTCTCAATTTCTTCTCCGAGAAGCTCCGACAAAGTTTCATTTAAAACCCCCTGAATCGTCACTCCATTTGGCTGTGTCTGCCATCCGCAGTAATTCGTGCCGTCATAGGCCACCACAAGTCCGATTCGCTTCATAATAATCCTCCTGAAAAAAAGCTGCAGAATCCCGTATTGCTTCCCAACCATATGAAATGATGATCGAAGAAAAATTTACATACGACATTCTGCAGCTCCACATATTTCTATCTTTCAAAAACAATACCTGTTTTTTCCTGTTCAATGCCTTCTAAATTCCAGCCACACGAAAAGCAATCGCCACAGCCAGATATGCAGCCAGAATTCCATACGCAGCCCGATCCCGTGCTGCATACTTCAGCGGTTTCATCTGGGTGCGGTCTTCTCCGCCATGATAGCATCTGGCTTCCATAGCCATTGCCAGGTCATTGGCACGCCGAAAAGCAGAAATAAACAGCGGTACCAGAAGAGGCACCATATTTTTTGCTTTCTGGATCAGATTTCCATTCTCAAAATCAGCTCCTCTGGCAATCTGTGCTTTCATAATCTTATCGGTTTCTTCCAGAAGAATCGGAATAAAACGAAGAGCAATCGACATCATCATGGAAATCTCATGTACCGGTACATGGATTTTATTCAGCGGACGAAGGGCTTTTTCCAGACCATCTGTCAGCTGATTCGGTGTAGTGGTCAACGTCATAATCGATGAGCCGATCACAAGATAGGTCAGTCGAATAGCCATTCTTACAGCCAGCTGAACACCCTCTCTGGTCACCTTCAGAAATCCCAATTTCCAGAGTACTTCTCCCGGTGTCAGGATCATATTAAATACCACTGTGATCATCAGAATCATTACAATTGCCTTCAGCCCTTTGAACATAAACTTCACAGGTACTTTGGACACAGCGATCATGGCAGCAAGAAAAAGTGTTGCCACCGCATATCCTGGCAGTGTGTGAAACAAAAACACAGAAATAATAAATACCATGGTGCCGGCAAGTTTCGTTCTGGGATCCAGTTTATGAAGGACAGAGTTTGCCGGATAGTACTGTCCCAGTGTAATATCTCTAAGCATTTTCCTGACCTCCCGTCACTTCTTCATGAAAAAGAGGAGAATGCATCTCCTTCAGTGCAGACAGGATGCTGCCTCTCGCCTCTTCCACCGTCGTAGCCTCTTCATCCACCGGAAGGCCATGTTCTTTCAGTGCATGCATAATATAAGTAATCTGAGGAGCTGCCAGTCCCATGAACTCCAGTTCCTGATAATGAGCAAACACCGCCTTGGGAGTATCATCAAATACCGCTTCTCCCTGATTCATTACAATCAGCCGTTCCACATATTTTGCAATATCCTCCATACTGTGAGATACCAGAATAATGGTGATTCCTCTCAGTTTATGAAGTTCTGCAATCTGATCCAGAATATCATCCCTGCCCTTCGGATCAAGACCTGCTGTCGGCTCATCCAGGATCAGGATCTTCGGATTCATGGCAAGAACGCCTGCAATGGCGACTCGTTTCTTCTGTCCTCCGGAAAGTTCAAACGGAGATTTTCCATAATTTTTTTCTTTAAATCCAACCTGCTGAAGTGCTTTTCTCGCTTCCACTTCTGCTTCTTCTCTGGTAAGCCCCTGATTCATAGGACCAAAGCATACATCTGACAGCACATCGCTCTCAAACAGCTGATGCTCCGGATACTGGAAAACCAGTCCCACCTCGCTGCGCAGCGCTTTGCGGTTGTATTTTTCTGCCCAGATATCTTCTCCATTGTAGAGAATCGTACCGGACGTTGGCTGAATCAGTGCATTCAGATGCTGGATCAGTGTTGATTTCCCACTGCCCGTATGACCAATGACTCCGATAAACTGTCCATCCGGAATCATCAGATTAATATCTTTCAGGGCATGAATCTCATAAGAGGTTCCCGGGCTGTACGTATAAGTTACATTCTTCAGTTCTATCGACATAAGGCACTCACCAATTCCTCTGTAGTCAGTATTCCTTCCGGAATATCCACACCGGATTTCCGGAGTTCATGGGCCAGCAGTGTTACCTGGGGTACGTCCAGGCGGTATTTTTTCAGTGTATCCACCTGCGAAAAGATTTCTTTTGGCGTTCCCTGCATCACAATTTTTCCTTCATCCATTACATAGACTTTGTCCGCGTGGATCACTTCCTCCATATAATGCGTAATCAGGATAACGGTTACATTTTCCTGCTGATTCAGTTCCCTGACTGCTTTCAGTACTTCCCTTCGTCCATTGGGATCCAGCATGGCAGTAGGTTCATCCAGAACAATGCATTTCGGACGCATAGCCATGACCCCTGCAATTGCCACTCGCTGTTTCTGTCCTCCGGACAGCTTATTCGGTGAATGATGACGATAGGCTGTCATTCCCACCTTCTGCAGACTTTCATCCACACGTTTCCAGATTTTTTCTGTAGGGACTCCCATATTTTCCGGTCCGAACCCCACATCTTCCTCCACCACTGTTCCAATAATCTGATTATCCGGGTTCTGAAAAACCATACCGGCTTTCTGGCGGAGTTTCCAGAGCTCCGGCTCCTCATCTGTTGCCGTTCCGTCTATCCACAGAGTTCCCTCTGAAGGCAAAAGCAGTGCATTCAGATGTTTTGCCAGAGTGGATTTTCCGGAGCCGTTGTGCCCCAGAATTGCCACGAATTCCCCGGCTTCAATGTCCAGGTTTACATCATCAACGGCTCTCTGCGTATCCTGCACATTGCCGTCTTCGTCGTACTTGAGATAGTCAAATCCCAGCTTGAATGCCTTGATAATTCCCATAGTTGTTTTTTCCTCGCGTTGTCAGGCTTCTTCGGTAGCTGCCGGTCCAAAGCCGGTCAACTCGTCGATCAGCGCCCAGATTTCTTCTCTTCCCTGCTTGGTTTCCGCAGAAAAAGGAATCACGACTGTGCCCGGGCGGAGCTTCAGCCCTTCTTTGATCAATTTCAGATTTTTCTGTATCTGGCTTCGCTTCAGCTTATCCAGCTTGGTGGCTATAATGATCGGTTCATAGCCCTGATGCACGATCCAGTCATACATCATTTTGTCATTGGCAGACGGCTCATGCCGGATGTCAATGAGCAGAAAAACCGCCTTCAGTGTCTTCGATGTATGAAGGTAGTTTTCGATCATCTTTCCCCATTTTTCCTTTTCGGACTGGGAAACTTTGGCGTATCCGTAGCCCGGAAGGTCCACCAGATACATACACTCATTCACATTGTAAAAATTGATTGTCTGTGTCTTCCCCGGCTGTGAACTGGTACGGGCCAGGGATTTACGATTCATCAGACCGTTGATCAGGGAGGATTTCCCCACATTGGATTTGCCGGCAAAAGCCACCTCCGGTCTTCCTGTATCCGGAAGCTTACTGGTAATACCGCACACAATATCTAACGAAACATTTTTGATAACCATATGATTCCTCTCTGTCTTTCGGATAAAATTCTGGCCATACAGCCATTACTGTTCACTCAGTTCTCAGCAGCACGCTTCGCGATGCACAGACATATCTGCTTATTTGCAAAGAGCTTCTTTCAGCACATCACTCATTGTGTCCACAAAGAAAATTTTCAGTCCGTCCACGATTTCTCCATCCATTTCCTGGATATCAGGCTTATTCTCTGCCGGAACAAGAACTTCTTTGATTTTTGCATATTTCGCTGCCAGAAGTTTCTCCTTGAGCCCACCGATCGGCAAAACCCTGCCTCTCAGCGTAATTTCTCCTGTCATCGCCACATCTGCACGGACTTCCCGTCCGATTACCGCAGAAAGCATGGCGGTTGCCATCGTAATACCCGCAGAAGGTCCATCCTTCGGAACCGCACCTTCCGGAATATGTACATGAATGTCATGTTCCTGGAAAAATTCCTGTGAGATTCCATAATCCTGCGCAACGGAACGGATATAGGTGATTCCGGCCTGTGCTGATTCCTTCATCACATCACCAAGCTGACCGGTCAGACGAAGTTCTCCCTTGCCCGGCATCACATTGACTTCGATCTGAAGGGTATCGCCTCCAACCTGTGTCCATGCAAGACCGCGGGCAATTCCCACCTCATCTTTTTTATTGGCCATGAGATAATTATAGCGTTCTTTTCCCAGATAATCCGGAAGATTTCTGGAAGTGACCGTTACCTTTTCTCTGCCGTTCTCCATAATCTCTCTGGCTGTTTTGCGGCAGATCTGACCAATCTTTCTTTCCAGGCTGCGGACTCCGGCCTCTTTTGTATAGTTATTGATGATTTTCCGGAGAGCAGTGCCCTGAATGGTAAGCTGACCTTTCTGAAGACCGTTGATCTCCATCTGCTTGGAAATCAGATGTTCTTTGGCAATGTGAACTTTTTCGTTTTCCGTGTATCCGGAAATTTCGATCACTTCCATACGGTCCAGCAACGGTCTCGGAATCCCCTGCATATCATTGGCTGTCGCAATAAACAGAACCTCTGACAGATCCTGTGCAATTTCTACATAATGATCCTTAAAACTGTTATTCTGTTCCGGATCAAGAACTTCCAGAAGTGCAGATGCCGTATCTCCTTTATGATCACTGCTGGTCTTGTCGATCTCATCCAGAAGCATCAGCGGATTGCTGACTCCTGCCTGTTTCAGAGCTTCGGTAATTCTGCCCGGCATTGCACCCACATAGGTTTTGCGGTGTCCGCGGATCTCGGCTTCATCCCTCACGCCGCCCAGACAGATACGGACATATTTTTTATGGAGAGCCTCTGCTACCGAACGTGCAATGGAGGTCTTTCCAGTACCCGGAGGGCCTACAAGACAAAGAATCGGACTTTTTCCTCCGGAAGTAAGTTTTCGTACGGAAAGAAACTCCATGATACGCTCTTTTACTTCCTTCATACCGTAATGTCCTTCTTCCAGAATCTTCCACGCTTCTTTCAAATCTGTAGAATCTTCTGTTTTTCTGTTCCACGGAAGTGCCAGAAGAGTCTCAATATAACCGCTCAGCACAGAAGTTTCCGCCATATTGCTGTTCATGCTTTTCAGCCGGTCGATCTCTTTGCTGATTTTTTCTTTTACTTCAGAAGAAGCATCCAGCTGCTTCAGCTGTCTCCGGTATTCCTCGATGGTTCCTGCCGTATTGTCTTCCCCGAGTTCCTCACGGATCAGTTTCATCTGCTCCCTCAGGATATATTCTCTCTGATTCTTGTCAATTCTTCCCTGAAGTTTTTTCTGAAGCTCCTTGCTGACTTTCATTACTTCAATCTCATTACTCAGAATGACGCCGAGAACCTCATACTGTTCTTCCAGAGAAATCGCTTCCAGAATTTTCTGTTTGTTCTGATAAGTCAGCGGTAAATTCACCGAAACCTGACTCATCAATTCGGTAATTTCATTTATTTTTAAAATCTGTGCTACCAGATCTTTGCTGATTTTGCCGCTCTCCAGGCAATACTGATGAAAAAGCTGGCGAATACTTCTGCACATTGCCTCTTTTTCTGACGGCAGAAGATGCTCTGTTCCCTCTTTTTCGAAAAGAGCCACTTCGCTTTTCAGGCAGGGGGTTTCCTGTACCAGCCCCATAATTTCCGCCCGTTCGATTCCTTCTACAAGAACACGCAGAAGATTCTTGGGCATTTTTACTACCTGCTTGATATACGCAATCGTTCCAATCTGATATAAATCCAGAAGACCGGGCATTTCCGTTTCCGGATCCTTCTGGGTAATCAGAAAAATTTTCTGATCATGCAGCATAGCCTCTTCGATTGCCTTGATGGAGCGTTCCCGGCTGACATCAAAATGTACGATCATATCCGGGAGAATCGTTGTTCCTCTCAGTGCAATCGTCGGCAGTACACAAATCGGATTTGTCATTTGTCTTCCATCCCTTCATCAGGCTGTTTCCGGTTTTCCTTTTTTGCGGGAACGGGTCGTTTTCCTGCCTGCAGACGGCGCAGGCGCCTCTCCGTGAACGATTTCCGCTTCACCGGTCCCCTCTACCACTTCTCTGGTAATGGTACATTTACGAATCGTGTTATCTGACGGAATTTTGTACATAAGATCCATCAGGGAAGTTTCCATGATGGCACGCAGACCTCTGGCTCCTGTCCTGCGTTCCAGGGATTTCTGTGCAACCAGCTCCAGTGCGTCCTCTTTGAAATCCAGTTCCACACCATCCAGCTCAAACAGCTTATGATACTGTTTGGTCAGAGAATTCTTCGGTTCTCTCAGAATACGGATCAGTGCTTTTTCATCCAGAGCGTCCAGAGAGACAACCACCGGTACACGTCCGATAAATTCCGGAATCAGACCAAATTTGATAAAGTCTTCCGGCATTACTTCTTTCAGCACTTCGCCGACATTACGTTCTTCCTTCACTGCCACTTCCGCGCCGAAACCGATGGATTTGGTATCCTTGCGCGCCTCAATAATCTTATCGATTCCTTCAAACGCACCGCCGCAGATAAACAGAATATTCGTCGTATCGATCTGAATAAATTCCTGATGCGGATGCTTTCTTCCGCCCTGAGGAGGAACATTGGCAACTGTACCTTCCAGAATCTTCAAAAGCGCCTGCTGCACACCTTCTCCGGAAACATCACGGGTAATGGATGCATTTTCGGATTTTCTTGTAATTTTATCAATTTCATCAATATAAATGATACCGTACTGGGCACGTTCAATATCATAATCTGCTGCCTGAATGATCTTCAGAAGAATATTTTCCACATCTTCACCGACATATCCGGCCTCTGTCAGAGTTGTCGCATCTGCAATGGCAAACGGCACATTCAGCATTCTGGCAAGTGTCTGTGCAAGAAGCGTTTTGCCGGAACCGGTCGGTCCAAGCATCAGAATATTACTTTTCTGAAGCTCCACATCCAGATTGCGGGAAGCTGTCACTCTTTTATAATGATTATAAACTGCTACGGATAATGCCTTTTTCGCCTCATCCTGTCCGATTACATAATCATCCAAAATCGCATGGATTTCCTCTGGTTTCAGCAAATTAATAGAGGAATTATCAAAAACCGGTTCCTGTTCATACATTCCGAATTCTTCTTCCAGAATCTCGGAACAAATCCCCACACATTCATCGCAGATAAAAGAACCATCCGGTCCCGCGATCAGTTTGCGAACCTGATCTTCTGTTTTATGACAAAAGGAGCATCTGACTTTTCCTTCTCTTATCTTTTCTGCCATGGATATTTATTTTCCTTTCTCCCAATCCCTTCAGGATTGATTATTTATATATTAGAAAAACCCTGCCCGGAGGTCTTATCTTGTATAACAGGAAACTGTCAGACACTTTCCTGTTATACAAGATAAGACTCCTGGCTTACAGGAGTCTTATCTTTGGCATTATTTATGCATGACAACACCGTCAATCAAACCGTAAGCTTTTGCTTCTTCTGCGGTCATGTAATTGTCCCGGTCGGTATCCCGTTCTACAACTTCGAATGGCTGACCGGTGTTCTCAGCCAGAATTTCATTCAGCGTTCTCTTGGTCTGGGCGATATGATCTGCTACGATCTGAATCTCAGTCGCCTGTCCCTGCGCACCGCCGGAAGGCTGATGAATCATAATTGTGGAATGCGGAAGTGCAAATCTCTTGCCCTTCGTTCCGCCCGCAAGGAGAAATGCTCCCATGCTGGCAGCCATTCCGAGACAAATGGTGGAAACATCACATTTGATATATTTCATTGTGTCGTAAATCGCCATACCTGCTGTTACAGATCCTCCCGGGCTGTTGATGTAAAGCTGGATATCCTTTCCCGGATCCTCAGCCTCCAGAAAAAGGAGCTGTGCCACAATAATGCTGGCGCTTACATCGTTCACCTCTTCACCAAGAAAAATGATTCTGTCCTTGAGAAGTCTGGAATAAATGTCGTAACTTCTTTCTCCCCTGCTCGTCTGTTCAATGACATAAGGTACCAAACTCATATACATGCCTCCATTCGCTGGCTTCATGCAGTGCTGCCGCATGCAGGGACAGCACTGTCATTAAAATTCAATTAAACTTCTTTTGCTTCCTCAGCAAGGAAAGTAACAGCTTTCTGTACTGCCATATCTTTCTTCATCTGAGTCATTTCTGCTTCTCCAAAGAGTCCTTTCAGCTTGTCAGCTTCCATTTTGTACATTTCAGCCATCTTGGAGATTTCTTCATCTACTTCTTCCTCTGTCGGCTGGATGTTCTCTACTTCTGCGATTTTCTCAAGAACAAGTCTTGTCTGGATTCTCTTAAGAGCCTGCGGCTTGCTGTCCTCGATCATCTTGTCCAGAGTCAGACCTGTATACTGGAAATACTGCTCCAGAGTCAGGCCCTGCTGCTGCATTCTTCTGCCGAAATCATCAACCATCTGACGCGCCTGAGTAAGAACCATAGCATCCGGAATATCCATCTGAGCGTTCTCTACAGCTTTTTCTACTGCTGCGTTTTCTTTTGCACTTGCAGCTTCTTTTTCTTTCTTCTCTGTCAGGTTCTTCTTAACGTCTTCTCTGTATTCTGCAAGAGTATCAAATTCAGATACATCCTGAGCAAAATCATCGTCCAGTTCTGGAAGTTCTTTGGTTTCTACTTTCTTCACATCACACTGGAATACAGCTTCTTTGCCTGCAAGTTCCTTTGCCTGATATTCTTCCGGGAAAGTAACTTTTACTTCTACGTGATCACCGGCTTTTGCGCCAACCAGCTGATCTTCAAATCCAGGAATGAAAGAACCGGAACCAAGGGTCAGAGGATAATCTGTGCCTTTGCCGCCTTCGAATGCAACATCATCAACAAATCCTTCAAAGTCGATTGTGGTGATATCACCATTCTCTGCTCCGCGGTCTTCTACAGTGATGGTTCTGGAGTTTTTCTCCTGTTCTTTTTTGATTTCTGCATCAATATCTTCATCTGTAACAGCAACTTCTGCCTTCGGAACTTCTACACCTTTGTATTCGCCAAGGGTTACTTCAGGTTTTACTGCTACTTCTGCTGTGAAGATGAATGCTTTGCCAGGCTCAGCCTGTGTAACATCGATCTCCGGCTGGGAAACGATCTCAAGATCACATTCTTCCAGAGCTTTGCTGTAGTGTTCCGGAATCAGCGCATTTGCTGCATCTTCCAGAAAGATTCCCTTGCCATACATCTGCTCGATCATTTTTCTTGGAGCTTTTCCTTTACGGAATCCTGGAATGGAAATTCTTCCTTTCGCTTTCTGGTATGCTTTGTCCATTGCCTTATCCAGATCTTCAGCAGAAACTTCGATCGTCAGTTTCGCCATGTTCTTTTCCAGTTTTTCCACCTGTAAACTCATGTTTCGTATTCCTCCTTAAAATATCAGGTTATTTCTTCTATATTTATAAATATTGGTATATCTTTGCCTGTTTCGTTCCTGTCAGGCATACATCTCTCTCCTGAAAGAGATATAATTACAGTCATTATGGTAGTATAGCACAATCATTTCAAAAAAGCCAGCGTTTTTTCACTGGAAAAGCCGTATTTTTACTACGGGCGATTGCATCAGCCATCAGCGCACATAAATAACAGATGCCGCAATTTCTTCCGCTTTTTCTTCTCCGCACAGCTGAACGATCAGGGAAAGTGCAAAATCAATGGCAGTTCCCAGTCCCCGGCTGGTCGTTACATTTCCATCCACAGCCACAGCCTCTTCTGTGGTCACGGCTCCGGTAAGCTTCTCCATAAAAGATGGATAGGAAGTTGCCTTTCTGCCTTCCAGGAATCCAAGCTGGGCAAATACACTCGGTGCTGCACAGATGGCTGCAACCTTTCCGCCTTTGTGATAAAAATCTGTCAGAAGATCTGTCAGCGGCCGATATGCTCCCAGATATTTCGTTCCGGGCATTCCTCCGGGAAGTACCAGCATATCCGCATCTGAAAAATCTGTTTCTGTAAAAATCCGGTCTGTCAGCATGGAAATCCCATGGGATGTCTGCACTTCTCTGGTGTCTTTGATGGAAACTGTCTGAATATCAATTCCGGCACGGCGCATCAGGTCCACAACCGTCAGTCCTTCAATATCTTCAAATCCATCTGCAAGAAAAATATATACTTTGCTCATTTTATCCTCCTGTCAGTGTTCATCAGGCGCTGTATTCTTCATACGCAGCGACCAGCAGCCGTCACTTTTTGAATAATTATAACATTACACTTTCTTTTTTACAACAAAATAGATATACTGACTTTGTACATAAAAATAGATATGCTGACTTTTTTCACACAAAAATATATACTGACTTTGTACACAAAAATATATACTGACTTTGTACACAAAACAGGAAATATGAAAGATGATATGAAAAGGAGAAAATTATGGAAATCGAACGAAAATTCCTGATTCAAAAAGAAAACCTGCCTGACCTGTCTGCATATTCCTTTCACCAGATCGAACAGGGATATCTCTGCACCGAACCGGTGGTACGCATCCGGCGTCAGGATGACGAATATTATCTCACCTATAAATCCAAAGGTCTTCTTGCAAGAGAAGAATATAATCTGCCTCTTACAAAAGACGCCTACGAACATCTCTGCCCCAAAGCAGACGGTATTGTCATTTCCAAAACCCGTTATCTCATTCCCGAGAAAAATGATCTCACCATCGAACTGGATGTATTTCACGGTGTCTATGAAGGCCTTCTTCTTGCGGAAGTGGAGTTTTCTTCCGAAGAAGCTGCACAAAACTATATACCTCCGGCATGGTTCGGCGAAGATGTCACCTACTCCACCAGATACCATAACAGTAATATGAGCAAAGGGGTGATTCCCCCGGTTGAATAAACCGGGATATCACCCCTTCGGATTCTTTTTCTTTTTGGAACAGATATGACTTTTAAACTGTTTTTTTCTTTCTTTTCCAAAACATCTATGTTTTTTTCGTCTGCGATATTTATGAACAGGATCCCATGTGCCCTCAAACAATCGTTTTTCCAGCCGCTTACTGTAACAAACCGGAAATATCCCCAGAATCCTACCCAGAATACGCAGGATTTTTCTGTCACTCTTATCCAGGCGCATGGACATTTCCAGCATTTTCTGTATGATCAAAACCAATTGCCCGCCCTCCTTGCGCTTCCAGTCTGAAACCAGTTTAGCACATTCTGTTCTTTCACACAATTTAATTTTCTTTTTTTCTACCGGATTTTCTTTTCTTTTTAAGCCGGATTATAATCGTTTTCCTTTTTCCGCACAGGCGATCAGCGCTTCAAAAACAGCACTTCTCATGCCTTCTCTTTCCAGAGTGCGAACCCCTTCGATGGTGGTTCCTGCCGGAGAAGTCACCATATCCTTCAGTTCTCCCGGATGCATGCCTGTTTCCAGTACCATTCTGGCACTTCCCAGAACTGCCTGTGCAGCAAAAGAATATGCCTGCTTTCTCGGCATCCCCAAAGCCACCGCAGCATCTGCCATTGCTTCCATAAACATAAAAGCAAAGGCAGGGGAACAGCCGCTGACAGCTCCGACAGCATCCATCAGACGTTCCGGAACAAATTCTGTTCGGCCAAAGCTCTCTGTAATCTCCCGAATCTGTTCTTTCTCCTCTTCTGTCACCCGGTCATTCACACAGGCACCAGTCATTCCCTCTCCCACCTGTGCAGGAGTATTCGGCATGAGGCGAACAATTTTCAACGGTTTTCCACATTTTTCTTCCAGCCACTCCAGTGTTTTTCCCGGTGCAATGCCGACGATCATATGCTCAGTGGTCAAATCATCCCTGATCTCTGTCAGCACTTCTTCATAAAACTGAGGTTTCACGGCAAGTACAATGATACCGGCTTTTCTTACAACCTCACGATTGTCGAGCGTTGTCTCAACTCCAAGTTTCTCTCTGCTCCGTCTGGAACCTTCCTCTGTCAGATTCGAAACAATGATTTCTTCCTTTTTGAAAATTCCTTTTTTCAAAATACCGCCGATCATGGCAGACCCCATATTTCCGCATCCGATAAATCCTATTTTCACAATAATCATCCTCTCTTTTTATACAGCAGTTCCGTCTCACAACTGCGCTGCAGCTCAGTTTTTGAAACAAAATACTATAATAGTTTCTTTTTATAATGTAAGGCATCCGACTTGATAATGCAATGGAAAAATAATTGATGGTTTTATAAAATTACTTTTTTACGTTACATATACCAGAGTGTGTTTGAAAAACGCTTTCCGACAGATGTGTGTCACAATTTGTGGAAAAGCAATTTTCAAACGCGCTCTAATCAAAACAATCTCAATCCCAAGAATATCTGAGGGGTTGAGATTGTTTTAATCAATATTTTCAAAGATTTCCCGCAGCTGAACAGATACCGAAGGCATCGCTTTCAAAGTAATAACTGTTTCAGCATTGTAGTGTTCGTCTGTAGTATCATCTTCTAAAATATAAGAAGCAACGAGGGTGTAGCCTCCATTTTCTAAATAGTAAATTTCAATAGAACGTTCCTGCGGAGAAATAATCCAGTATTCATCCACACCTATCTGAGCATATTTATCTTTTTTTACTGTCCTATCCTTCAAAGCAGTAGCAGGGCTTAATGTTTCTACAATCAGCCGCGGAACCCCATGATAACCATTCTTCTTAATCTGTTTACGATCACAGATCAGCATAACATCTGGTATCACATATTCATCTTCTGATAAATATAAATCAAGATTTTCCATTGAAACAGCGCATATACTATTCTTTAATTGATTTCTCAGACTAAAATAAATATTACCATTAATCTGCCCATGAAAATAACTGCCAGAAGGTGACATATTATAGATGATACCATTTATTTTTTCGGTTTTCACATAATCGTCCTTTAATAGTGGCATATGATACCTCCCTGAACATTTTTTTTATTATAGCATGGAATGATTGAAAAGAGAATGAATATTTTACATCATATGCAGCAGAGACTTTGGGGATATATAAGTCAGAGATCCAGTTAACATGTAAAAAAAGAATTATTCATTCAATAATGATGAAATATTATCGCAAAAACAGGAAAATACTTAAAAAGAACTTACAGATTCTAAATTCAATTCCAGAATTGCAGACGAAAGGTAAAGTAAATCAAATTTATGCAAGTTGATTGGTTGGGTGATTGGTTTTACTATACCGAAGTCCCGAACCCCCAGTAAAATCAAGGGTTTCAGAGAGCAGATAACGGGAATCGAACCCGCCTCCCCAGCTTGGGAAGCTGGTGTTCTACCGATGAACTATATCTGCATGTTCTCAGTATAACACTTTATGCAGAAAAATCAAGACGTTAAAACTTAAGTTCTCGCAAGTAAAACTAAGTTCCCATAATTAGATATTAAAAACTTTCGGTTCCACAATTTGATCCTCGCACCAGGCAAACAGTTTGTCCTCCATAACACCGGGCAAACTTTTTCTTCTATTGACAATTTTACATATCCGGTTATAATTATCAAGACAAGTGTCTTGACACATAAGCAAAATTGAAACAGCACGGTAGATCTGCAGTTAAATATTTTTGTAGAAAAATACTGCTGTTATTACAGGCAAGACACAGCCGTACACAAAATCAAAGCGCATCTTTCAAACACTCTCTAATACACAGGAGGTTGAAATGAACGGAAGAATTAAATATAATGTCATGTCCCCTGAGGAACTGACACTTTTTACAAATCGCATGGAGCGTCTTTTATCTGAGAGGGGCATTCAAATGGATCATCCCCGGATGAAAGAAGAACTGGCTCAGGCAGGCTGCCTGGTAAATGGTGACAACATTCGTTTCCCAAAAGAATTGATTGAGAAAGCTATTTCTACCGTCCCCCGGGAATTCACACTTTACGCACCGGACGAAGCATACGATTTACAATTTCCTCATCCGGAAGGGAAGTTCTACACCAGAACCTGCACCGGGGCACCCAATTATCTGCCTGTAGAAGGCCCCAAACATTATATTACGTTAAATGATACAACAGAATGGTTTCATCTGGTCAACGAAATGGAGAATGTAAGCTATGTGGCACTCCCTTCCTCCTGTGACGAAAGTGTTCCCGGAGAAGCAATTGATGTGTTCACACTGGAAAAAGCTTTGCAGATTTCCAAAAAACATATCTGGATCCAGCCTTACGAAGCCAAAAACACAAAGTATCTGATCGATATGTGCGCTGCTGCTGTTGGTGGACCGGACAAGCTCCGCCAGCGTCCCATCTGCAGCTTCATCTCCTGCAGTGTACCCGTTTCGAAATTCAAATATATGGATGCAGAAATATTATATGAATGTGCAAAAGCAGGGATTCCTGTACAGCCCTGTGCCCTGCCCACCGCCGGTGCCAACACACCGGTGACTGCCCAGGGAACTGCTCTGGCGGCCTGTACCGATGTACTGGCTCAGATCGTCATGCTGCAGCTTCTGCGCCCGGGACTTCCTGTGATCGCCACACCATTGCTGTTTTCTATGGATATGCAGACCACATATACCCTGCAGTCCAATACAGAGATCACCTTCGCTCGCCTGATCTGTATGCAGGCCTTCGAACAGGGCTATGGAATCCCCGGCCATTCTTACGGAACCGGAACTGACAGTATGACTCTGGATGGACAGAATATGATCGAGCGCACTTCCCTTACCCACATGATGGCCATGTCGGATGCCAGTGTTCTGGGAGGAGCCGGTCAGATGGAAACTGCCAAAACCATCAATCCGCTGGCACTGATCATCGACAATGAGATTTTTGGCATTGCTCAGCGTCTCCGTTCCGGTCTTGCCGTTAATGATGAAACTCTGGATTTCGAAGAACTTCTGGAAGGTGACGATGAAGATGGATACATGATGAGCGACCATACCCTGGATCATTTCCGGGATGCTCACCGGCCAAAGCTGTTTTACAAGGGATTTTTAAGAGGAGTCAACGATGAGGAAAAAACGATTCTGGACCGTGCCCGTGAGACTTATGATGCCATTATGGAAAAACCCATCCCTCATATGATGGATGATAAAACCGAAAAAAAAGTTCACGAAATCGTCCTTCAGGCTGCCGCAGATCTTTCGGCAAAATAGAGAAAGGGGCTTTTATGAAATTAACAAAAACCGAAAAGATATGGCTTGCCGTAGTGATTATTTTCTACGTATGCTATAATCTGCCCTTTGTACCAGCCTATCATCATCCAAAGGCAACCCTCATCCATGCAGCGATGACACTGGTTCCTCTCTGGATTGCTATTTACGTTGGACTGATAAAGGTTTGCAGAATATATAAGCTCCGGGAGCCGAAAGAACAGCAGAAACAGGAGGATGAAGCATGTTAACAACCAGGACTGTATGGATCACTTTCATCGTTTATCTGGCTTTCCTCCTGTCTGTAGCTATCATAGAAAATGCACGTTTCAGGCAGAAAAATGCCCGGGGGTTTGCCACTGCAGGAGGCAGCATAAAATGGCCCATTCTGGTGATGACCTATATTGCTTCCCTTATGAGCACCTGGGTGTTTTTCGCCGGCCCCGGAGCTTATTACAGAGGAGGCATCGGTTACTGGGCCTCGGAGCTGAGCTATATTTGCCTTTTCCCGTTAATCATGCATTTTGTCATGAATAAAGTATGGGTAATAAACAGTACACGAAAATACACAACCCCTGCCGACTTTTATTACGATCGTTTTAAAAGCCCTCTGCTGCGTGTCATCCTGGCACTGATTTTTCTTTCCGCATCCTTTCCCTACGTAGCCAGCGTGCTGATCTCCATCTCCAAAGCGGCAGAAATCGCCACCGGAGGTGCGATTGCCTATCAGCAGGTGGTAATCATCGTCGGCGTCGTCATTATTGCATATGTCATGATCGGGGGACTGAAATCTATTGCCCTGACAGACACAATTCAGGGCCTTGCGTATATCTCCATTTTATGGATCATCGTGTTTGCCTGCCTGTTTACTGCATTTGGAGGCTCCCTTGGAAATGCCCTGTATGCCATCTGGAAAAACACGAACGAGTGGTTTTCTTATCCCGGACCTGACGAGTGGGTTCCCTACAGTGCCCGCTTCGGATATCCATTTAGCTGTGCCATCGGATGGACGGTAATGCTTCCCCATGTATTTGTCCGTTCCGGTTATTCCGGTTCAGATCTGAATACCCAGCGGAAACTGATGTTTCTGACCCCTATCCTTCAGGCATTTGTATGGACAGGAACTATGCTGATCGGTCTGGTCAGCATTGCCCTGCTGCCGGGACTTGGCACCTCGGATACAGAATACATCATTCCCTATCTGATTCAGAATGTCATCCGGTATATCCATCCCACCCTAGCCGTTGTCCTTATGATCGGCTTTTTTATCGGCTCTGTGGCGGTGGGAATCTCCACGGCAGATTCCTTCCTTCTGGTGACCGGTTCCATCATTTCCGAAGATCTGCTGCGGCATACGTTTGGGCTGAAACTGAGCGAAAAAAAGCAGCTGCTCTCTGTACGAATCGTTATCCTCATTGTGGGACTGGTCAGCATCCTGTTTGCGCTCCACCCGCCTGAACTGATTTTTACTCTGATTATGTTTGCCATAGCCATCGTAATGCCCCTGTTTCCAATCCTTGTGTTAGGCATTTACTGGAAGCGTGCAACCCGGCAGGCAGCTGTAATATCTGCCATTGCGGGAACTGTCCTGGTACTTCTGACTTATTTTGTCTGGAATCTTGGCGGAAACTGGTATGGTGCTTTCGGCTTTGCAGGTTCCCTGATCTGTATGATTGTTGTAAGTCTCCTGACCCACCAGGATCCGGAAGATTCCCGTGAATTTTATGAAGCCTTATCCAGAGGAGAAGAATCCTGTTATGATATGATACAAGGGTCAAAAGGTCATGTATTTCATGCTTGCATGAAAAAACATGACTTTGGGGCCCGCAAAAGCATGAGAAAGTAGCCCGAATAGGGCGGATTTCGAATGTTTTTAGGGCGCTGAACGTACGGTGGACGTTTGTTTAGCGCCGACCGGAGCGAAGCGCAGATTTTCGGGAGCACAAAGTGCGGAGAAATCCGTGTATCAGAGGGGGCAAAATACCTTTTGAACCCATCATCATGATATTCAGGCATGTAAATAAACACATATACTGCCGGACAGGTGAATTGCCACCGTTCCGGCAGTATTTTTATGTAACCGGATTGTCTTTCAAACAGACTATTGCATTAACAATTCCGGAAATACAATCACAGGGTTGACACTGTTTCAATTATCCATTATCATGAAAAAAGACAGATTATGAGGCTATACTACAAAAAACTGGAGGAAAACAAACATGGGAATGAACTCATATCAATTAGAAACACATCCTGTCTGCAGACCGGAATCCGCAGTGCAGGGAGAACATTACCGCATTACTGTTCTGACACCATCCCTGTTTCGTCTGGAATACAGCAGCAGCGGTGTTTTTGAGGACCGGCCTACGCAGGCTGTCCTGAACCGTGATTTTTCTGTACCTGCCTTTCACGTTAAGGAGACACGGGAAGAGCTTTCCATTTATACAGAGTTTCTTGAGCTTCATTACAACAGGCAGCCTTTTGATGCAAACGGTCTGTCTATCCGTGTCAAAGGAGGAACCGGATGGGAATGGAGCTGGAATTACGGGAAATCACCGCGAAATCTGAATGGAACTGCCCGTACACTTGACGAAACAAATGGAGAAATTCCGCTTGAGCCGGGGCTGATGTCAAGAGACGGTTATTCTCTTATTGATGACAGCCATTCCATGGTTCTTACCGATGACGGCTGGGTAACACCCTGCAGGAAGAGCGATATCGACCTGTATTTTTTTGGTTATGGACACCGGTACCTGGAGTGTCTGAAAGATTTTTATTATCTGTGCGGGAAGACTCCTCTTCTGCCGCGATATGTATTCGGCAACTGGTGGAGCAGATATCACCGCTACACAGAAGCAGAATATAAAGAATTGATAGAACGGTTTGAAACAGAACAGATCCCGTTTTCCATTGCTGTTGTAGATATGGACTGGCATCTTGTGGATGATGTGGATCCAAAATACGGCGGCGGCTGGACCGGCTATACATGGAATAAAAATTTCTTTCCTGACCCGAAAGCTTTTATGGCATGGCTCCATGAGCATGGTCTGAAAATCACACTCAACGTCCATCCTGCTGATGGTGTCCGGGCGTTTGAGGAACCCTATGAAAGAGTTGCAAAAGCCATGGGTATGGATCCTTCCGAAGAACTTCCGGTACAATTCGACCCATCTGACCCCAAATTTATGGAGGTTTATCTGAAAGAACTGCATCATCCTCTGGAAGAAGAAGGAGTGGATTTCTGGTGGATTGACTGGCAGCAGGGCACTGTAACAAAGATTCCGGGACTTGATCCCCTGTGGATGCTGAATCATTATCATTATCTGGACAGTGCATGGAAAGGGACACGTCCGCTTACCTTTTCCCGTTATGCCGGTGTCGGAAGTCACCGGTATCCTGTGGGATTTTCCGGTGATACGGTTATCAGCTGGGAAAGCCTGCAGTTCCAGCCATATTTTACAAGCACTGCCAGCAACATCGGTTATGGCTGGTGGAGTCATGATATCGGCGGACATATGCGAGGAGTACGGGATGAGGAACTGATGGCACGCTGGACACAGCTTGGAGTATTCTCACCGATCAATCGGCTTCACAGCACGGACAACCCTTTTAATGGAAAAGAGCCGTGGAATTTTGACAGAATTACAGAACATGTAATGAAAAAATATCTTCGTCTGCGCCACTCCATGGTCCCATACCTGTATACGATGAACCGACGGGCAAGCCATGACGACATCCCGCTGATACTGCCAATGTACTATCTGGAACCGGAACAGCCGGAAACATATGAGATAAAAAATGAATATTATTTCGGTTCTGAACTGCTTGTTTCTCCGATTACCAGACCTCAGGATCCGACTGCGCGGGCAGGAAGTGCAGATACCTGGCTTCCGGAAGGCTTATGGGCTGATTTCTTCTCCGGTCTAGTTTACCGCGGCGGAAGAATGATGGAGCTGTGGCGTGACCTGGAAAACATGCCTGTTCTGATGAAAGCAGGAGCAATCATTCCGCTGAAAGATCTGTCTGTCTATGATAACAGTACAGATATTCCTTCTCAGATGGAAGTACGGATTTTCCCTGCCGCAGATGGAAAGTTTACATTATGGGAAGATGAAGGGGATACCCCTGCAGATGCAGATGAAAACTGGGCATGGACAGAACTGACAATGAACTGCACTGCCGCAGAGTCCTCTTCTGGCAGGTGCAGTACATACTTCCGGGTTTGCCCGGCCTGCGGAAACCTTTCTGTCCTCCCTCAGAAACGCAGCTGGAAACTGGTATTTACCGGTGTGTCAGATGTACCTGTAAAAGTGACTGTAAACGGAACAGAATCAGAAGTTCCTGTCTCTTTCTGCAGAGAAACAGCAAGTCTCATAGTAAAATTGCCGGAAACAGCTGTCTCAGAAGAAATCTGTGTGTATTTTCCGGAAGGTATCACCCTCTCAGACGGAAACCGTACAGAGCGCTGTTTTGAGCTGTTGAAAAAAGCACAGATCGAATATGATAAGAAGCTGCAGATTATCACAACAATAAAAAAACAGGGCAGAGATGCAGTGGCAACTCTTGCAGCTATGCACCTGAATCCGGCTGTGTTTGGAGAACTGTGCGAGATACTGATGGCTTAGTGGCAGAACACCTCAAACACTTCACGTCTCCATACAAAATTTTAAAAATATTGGATAGATTTCCATGGTTCAGGATGTCTGCATGACATTTCCATCTGAGCAAATGAGCCGGGCTGCCCGCCCGGCTCATATCTTTGTAATTTCTCACATGATCTTTCCGTCATATCTCTTCAGCTTTTCATTCGTCAAATGATCTTTCCGTCAAGTCTCTTCAGCTTCGCACTTTCTCACAACATTGCCGTTTAATCATATCCCGCTAATCGGACTTTACTTTATTCCACAGTTCGTTGTAAACCGCATCTTCTTCCGGTCCAAGATAACGGAATGTTTCCAGTTCCGGTAATTTGGAAAGATCCGGGAACGCAACCTCACTGTTGCGGATTGTTTCATCTTCGATCATTTCCTGTGCTGCCACATTCGGAGTAGAATAAGTAATATACTCAAAATTCATCAGGGCAATATCCGGTCTGCAGAGGAAGTTCAGGAATTTCTCCGCATTTTCCTTATGCTCCGCATTCTTTGGAATAACCCAGGAATCGATCCAGATATTACTTCCCTCTTTCGGGATCACATATTCCAGATCCGGATTCTCCCACTGTGTGTAAATGGCTTCTCCGGAATAGATCACGCCGAGAGCCGCCTCATTGCCGATCATCTTATCCCTGACCTGATCAATGACATACGCCTGTACCAGCGGTTTCTGTTCGATCAGAAGCTCTTCTGCAGCGGTAAGTTCATCAAGGTCTGTGGAATTCAGCGAATATCCCAGATATCTCAGAGCCACCGCAAACGCATCTCTCACAGAATCCTGCATCAGGATATTATCTTTATACTTTTCATCCCAGAGAATACTCCAGCTGTCAACCGGCTCATCCACCATCGTTTTGTTATAAAGAATACCTACCGTTCCCCAGCAGTATGGAATGGAGTATTTGTTTTCCGGATCAAACTGACGGGACTGTTCCATATAGCCCTCACCGATGTATTTTGCATTCGGAACATTGTCAAAATCAATTTCCGCAAGCAGATCATTCTCAATCATCCTCTGGATCATATAGTCGCTCGGGCATACCAGATCATACGCGATCGCGCCGGAGCTTACTTTCGGATACATGATTTCATTTGTCTCGAACTCTTCATAAATCACATCGATTCCCGTCTCCTTTTCAAAAATTGTCAGAACCTCAGGATCAATATATTCTCCCCAGTTATAAACGATTACTTTTTCATCATTCATCGTCTGGCTCAAAGCAGCGTAATAAACACCGCCGGCTACCACAACGAGACCAATTACAGCCGGAATCACACGGCGTACAACCATCATCCGGACTTTAGAAGGACGTTTCTTCGCTTTTCTTGCTTTTTTGCCGCCCTCTTCCTGAGAATCCGGTGAATAGTTTACAAGAATCAAAAGCACCAGAACCGTCGTAAACAAAATCGTGGACAGCGCGTACATTTCCGGCTTGATTCCTTTACGTACTTCCGTATAAATTTTTGTTGACAGAGTATCGATTCCCGGTCCTTTGGTAAAATGGGTAATTACAAAATCATCCAGCGACATGGTGAATGCCAGCATAAATCCGGAAAGCACACCAGGCATGATATCCGGAAAAACGACTTTAAAAAATGCCTGCAGCGGAGAAGCGCCCAGATCCATGGCCGCCTCATACGTATGTTTGCTGGTCTGACGCAATTTCGGCGAAACACTCAGTATGACATAAGGGATGTTAAAGGTGATATGTGCGATCAGAATCGTCCCAAATCCCAGAGTCACATGAATGGCGATAAACAGCAGCATCAGGGAAATGCCCATCACGATTTCCGCATTCATCATAGGAATATTGGTCAGCCCCATGTAAAGCGTACGCCATCTGTTTTTCATTCCCTGAATCGCGATCGACGCTGCTGTTCCAATCACTGTCGCAATTCCCGCAGACAGCAGCGCAATGATCAGTGTCGTATACAGTGCACTCATAATCTGCTCATTCTGAAACAGTTCACTGTACCATTTCAGGGTAAATCCGCCCCATTTCGCCCTTGTCTTGGAGTTATTAAAAGACAATACGATCAGTGTCACGATCGGTGCATAGAGCAGGAAAAAAATAAGTCCCAGATAAATTTTCTGCAATACTTTCCGCATCATAGCATCGAGCCCTCCCCTCCCTTATCATACTTGGCAACCAGTGCCATACTGGCGATAATAAATACCATCAGTACCAGAGAAAGGCCGCTGCCCACATGCCAGTTACTGTTCTGTTTAAAGGACTGTTCGATCACATTTCCGATCAGGAGGATCTTGCCTCCGCCCAGGAGATCCGAAATCACGAACGTCGTCAGAGCCGGCACAAACACCATGGTAATCCCGCTGATCACTCCCGGCACACTCAGCGGGAGTGTGATTTTCAAAAAGGTCTGTACCGGATTGGCTCCCAGATCACGTGCCGCATTCACCACATCTTTGTCAATCTTGATCAGCACATTATAAATAGGAAGTACCATAAAGGGCAAAAAATTGTACACCATACCCAGAACGATCGCATACGGGGTATTGATAATTTCCAGAGACGGAAGGTGCAGGAAATTCAATACACTGTTGATCACTCCTGTCTTTTCCAGAAGAGTCTGCCACGCCATTGTCCGAAGAAGAAAATTCATCCACATGGGCAGAATAAAAATCAGAACAATAAAACTTGACTGATTCATATTTCTGGAACTCAGGATCATCGCCAGCGGATAAGCCAGAAGCAGACAGACCACCGTACTCACAAAGGAAAGAAGAAGGGAAATCCCCAGAGCCTTCAGGTTTTCGGGTGTCGTGATTTCTGCCAGATTCACAAGAGTAAAACCGCCTTCATCACTGGTAAATGCATAGTATACGATCACCAGAAGGGGAATCACAACAAAGGAGACAGACCAGAACAGGTATGGACCTGCCAGGTAACGCTTATTCTTCAATATTGACCGCCTCCTCATCTTCTGATTCCGGCTTATTCATAATCTGAATATCAAACGGATCTACATGTATGCTGACTTCTGTTCCTACAGGGAACATATCTGTACTGTGCACCAGCCACTCATAATTGTTGGCCATGACTTCCATTTCATAATGTACCCCTTTAAAAATCAGGTGAGTGACAACACCGTCAATGCTTCCTTCTCCAGGCTTCAGAAGATCAATATCTTCCGGCCGGATCACCACGTCTACCGGCTTGTTTCTTCCAAATCCCTCATCCACACAGGGGAAAGGAATTCCCAGGATCTTCACCAGCCTGTCTTCCAGCATCAGTCCCGGAAGGATGTTGCTCTCTCCGATAAAGTCCGCAACAAAGGCATTTTCCGGTTCATTATAGATCTTTTCGGGTGTTCCGATCTGCTGGATATATCCCTGGTTCATTACCACAATGGTATCCGACATGGTTAAAGCTTCTTCCTGGTCATGTGTAACATAAATAAAGGTAATTCCCAGCTCGTTCTTCAGACGGATCAGTTCATACTGCATATCCTGACGCATTTTCAGGTCAAGGGCTCCCAGAGGCTCATCCAGAAGGAGCACCTTCGGTTCATTAACAATCGCCCGCGCAATGGCGATTCTCTGCTGCTGTCCGCCGCTGAGCGACTCCGGCATACGATTCTCAAAACCGTCAAGATTTACCAGCTTAAGTGCATATTTAATTTTGTCATGAATGTACTGCTTGCTCTTGTTTTTAATCTTCAGTCCAAATGCTATATTTTCAGCGATGGTCATGTGGGTAAAAAGAGCGTATTTCTGAAAAACAGTGTTCAACTGGCGCTTATTAGGCGGAAGATTGGTGATATCTTTCCCTTCAAAGATCACATGTCCGGAATCCGGATTCTCAAAACCTCCCAGGATGCGCAGTGTAGTGGTTTTGCCGCAGCCGCTCGGGCCCAGCAAAGTCAGGAACTCGTTCTCGCGAATATAAAGATTCAGGTCATCGAGAACGGTCTGTGTTCCGTAGGACTTGGTAATGTTGACGAAATCAATCAACTTATTACTCATCGTTCATTCCTCCAGTCGTATTTAATTTTTTTCAGAAATAGCCAATCTCAGACCGCATGATAGACCCTTGGTTTACTTCTGCTCGATAAAAGCTGAAACTGTTGTTTTTCTTTGGTCCTCAAAAAAGTGCTATACGACATAGTATATAATTTTTACACAGAAAAGTCCATATAATTCCATAAAATTTCAACGGAAATACCATAGTTACTGTTCACCTGCTATTACACCCGAAAAAACAGAAAAAGCCCTGTATGCCATGCAGGAACTATCATGTCAAACACATGTTATTTCCAGCCTGTCATACAGAGCTCTTCCATCTGACCTTTCAGCCTTTTATACCTTTTCCTGTTTTATTCGTATCTGTTCAATACCTTCACACTATTTCCCGGCAGTATTTCACAATTGCAGTACGACTTAAACTTTCCGTCCCGGAATCCTCTGTCATTTTCTTCGTAAGACTCACGGCTCATTTCATAAAACAACAGCATCATCGCCAGTCTTGCCCTTTCTGCATGTTCAATTTTTACAGTAGTCAGCCGTACATTATTCTCAAAACGACTGGTTGGAGGAAGCTCATCCACTCCTATCAATGAAATGTCTCCCGGAATAGAAATCCCCTTATCCTGCAATGCATGAATCACTCCTACGGAAACCTGATAATTTTCCATAATAAATGCATCCGGCAGTTTATAACTTCCATCCCGTTGTCTGACACTGTCAAGGTATCTGCTCATGTTTTCATGAACTTTGTCAATCGTCTCCCCGATTTTGATAACCGAATCCGAATGAAGCTCTAATCTGTTCTTGTGAAGGCCTGCACGAAATCCTGCCCTGCGCTGCATAAAATTGTAAATGTCAATTTTATTCGCAAGATATTTGATGTCCGTACATCCACGTACAGCCAGATAATCAACAGCCTCTTTCACTGCTGCCACATTATCAATAGACACACAATGACATTCCTTGGTCAGATCATTGTCGTAAATAATCATCGGCTTTTTAATTCTGCGGAAAGGTTCGAACTGCTCCTGTCTCATCTCTGTCGCAAACAACACCACTCCGGCTACATCCGCGCCATTTGCCTCTTCTATTGCTCTCTCAATGTCTGAAGAGTTGTCTTCCACAAACGTAATACCCAGCGTACATCCGATTCTTTTGCTCTCAGCATCATAGACTCTGAAAGCCAGCGTCCAAAGATCCATTTCATAATTCAGCACAACATTCAGCTTATTGTTCACAATAATGATTTTAATCATCTTGGGGGATTCCTGTGGTTTCTGCTGTTCCTGTTTCTGTCCGTTCAGTTCTTCCGCGCAGAGCAGCACTTTTTCCCTGGTCTTTTCGCTGACTCCGGGCTTATTATTCAAAGCCAGCGACACCGTTGCTTTTGATATATTTAATTTCTTTGCAATATCCACTGACTTTACTTTCACTTTTTGTTTCCTCCACTTCTCCTGCACACATATGAACGTTTAATAATTTGATGATGGGGTCAAAGGGTATTTTGACCCTTGTATCATATTATATAAACAGTTTAAACTTTTCCCTAAACTCTGTCAATGTACACAGGTCAAAATCAGCTATTTTTTAAGAAAAGAAACTGCCGCGCCTCTCAAAGCACAGCAGTTCCCTACTCTTTATTCTACACCGCGGATTCTGACTGCCATATATTCTCTTCCCGGCAATTCCACTCTGATTTTTCCTTTAAACGTTCCTTTGTTCTCCACGGTCATGTTCCATGTATCAATTACTTCCACTTCATATTCTGTCGTATCATCAAAATAATATTCGCGGAAAGACGGACGCATGAAACTGTAATAGAACATATAGTATTTGTGTGCTCCAAGACTGTCATCTACAGTCGCTGCTACTTCATCCCACTGTCCCTGCATCGGGCGAAGACCGGGTGCAGGAGTTTCATCCATAAACTTCTTCAGGAATTTGATACGGGCAGGACTTTCTCCATGAAGTTCTCCGCCGTGAGACCACCAGAGAATATCATTCTCATTCATGTAGGTTTCCCCGTGTCCCGGATATCCGCCGCGGCAGAATGCTTCCCAGAATCTTCTGGTCATTTCCTGACCGCTGATATTTCCCCAGCCGTGCTGAATATTGCCTTCATATGCGATCTCATCCAGAACAACCGGTTTTTTATACCGTTCTCTCCATTCATTTACCAGCTCTGCGGATTTATAAAGATCCTGTCTCTGAATACTGCAGTGAGTGATCCACGGTCTTGTGTGATCATAGAACGGTCTGCAGTTATGAATGGAACGAAGATGATTATAAACATCCTTTTCACAGATGATCTGTGCATAACGTTCCCAGTCTTCTGTCGTCTTCTTCGGGAACAGATCATATTCGTTGGCAAGAGCCCACCATACATTCCGGTATGCACTTACTCTGGCGATCAGATATTTCCAGTACAGATCATCACATTCTGCGCTCATTTCACTGAATCCCCAGCGGTCATACGGATGCATTACGATTAAATCTGCCTGAATTTCCAGATCCATCAGTTTCCGGATACAGTCATCAATATGCTGGAAATGTTTTACGTTGAAACGCTTGTAATCAAAATGATTACCTTCCGGACATCCCACATACTCCTGGAAGTTTTCCTTGGTCAGAACAGAACTGTCCATCGGTGTTCCTTCATACGGATAGCTGATGGGCTCACCAAGATTGTAGTCATAGTGTTTCGGGAAAATACAGAAGCGGATTTTATTGAATGCACTGTCCGCCAGTGTTTCCAGCGTCTTCTTCTGCAGTTCTTCTGACTGAAGTTCCCATACATAGCAGGTGGTACCAATAGAATAATACGGTTTACCGTCTTCATATGCCATATGATAGGTATGAGAAACTCTGACAGGTCCATGATTCTTTTCGGATGGTTTCCCTGCTGCAAAGCTTCCCTCAAATACCTCATCAGAAAAGCTTCCTTTTACAGAAAACGTATATGCTCCCTCGAAAGACGGCATAAAACGAACCTTGTAGATTCCGTCTCCGTCATAAAATCCGTCAACAGTTTTCGTTTCTTCTTTTCCGCAGAAAGTTCCGGAGATCGTGTAATCTGTGAATGGATTTCCGTCGGATTTTCCGGGCATCTCCACTTCAAATACGCCCCATTTTTCAACTTTATCATTGTATTTGCATGTACTCATAGCAAGTTCCTCGTCTTTCATCATGATTTAACTGCACCAGCCATACCTTCTACGAAGTATCTCTGGAACATCAGATAAACAACCATAACCGGAATGACAGATACCAGCACACCGGCGCAAAGGTATCCGTAATCGGTACCATGCTCACCTACGAATGTCATAATTCCGACCGGTACGGTCTTTTTTGCATTGTCGTTGATAATAACGCTGGCAAGAAGGTATTCATTCCATGTGGAAAGGAAGTCTGTAATAAACAGTGTTGCAATCGCCGGTTTTGAAACCGGAAGAATAATTCTGTAAAACGTCTGCCATTTATTGCATCCGTCAATATACGCAGCTTCATCAATATCATACGGGATTCCTTTCATAAATCCTCTCATAACAAGGATACAATAGGACAATCCAAATCCGATATATACGTAAAACAGACCAAAATATGTATTCAAAAGACCAAGTTTGCTGTAGATCATATTGATCGGAACTAATGCCGTCTGCATCGGAAGCATCATACCGATCAGGAAAAATACGAAAATTCCTGTACTGTGTTTGATTTTCAATCTTGTCATGGAAAATGCGGCCAGTGATCCAACAAAAATTCCAAGAGGAACCTTCAGAAAAGATACGATCAGGTCATTCTTCATGTATGTGATCAGACGTCCCTTGATTATGGCATTAGTAAAGTTATCCCAGGCAATTTCTGCCGGAAGCTGGAACAGACTCAGTCCGCTCATGAAATCTTTTTTATGCTTCAGAGAAGTAGCGATCAGCGTAAAGATCGGAACAATCCAGATCAGTGCAAGGACGATCAGAAGCACATATAACAAAACCTGTTTTGTGATTTTTTTACTTTTTCCGCTCATACACCACACCTCCTACTTTTCTTTTGCAGTAAAGGAAACATATGGCACGATAACAACCATCATCATCAATACCATGACACACGCTACTGCCGTACCCATACCTACGTTGTTATACTGGAATGTCTGAGAGTACATATACGTTGCCAGCATCTGTGTGGCGTTGTTTGGTCCGCCTCCGGTAAGACCCTGAACAACATCGAAAACCTTCATGGCTGCTACGATCAATGTTGCGATTACCATAACAAAAGTTTCTTTCATCAGCGGTACCGTCACACTGAAGAATTTTCTGACAGGACCTGCTCCGTCAATGGTCGCTGCCTCCAGAACGTCCGGAGAAACGGACTGCAGACCTGCCAGGAAAAGGATCATAGGCTGGCCGATTCCCTGCCATAAAGCTGCAAAAAAGATTGCATAAAGGCTGACTTTCGGATCAGAAATCCAGGTCTGCTTAAAATTAATTCCAAGTACCTTGAAAAACTGGTTAATAAATCCGATATTCGGGTTATAAATCCATCTCCAGATGATTGCCACCGCAATAGGAGCGATGACGCACGGGAAATAAAAGAACGCACGGAATACGGTTCGCCCGCGGAACTGTTTATTCAGGATTACTGCAAACCCGAGAGAAACTGTCATAGTCACACAGATCGTCAATACGATCCAGATCAGGTTATTTTTCAGTGCCGTCGAAAACACGGCATCATTCGTAAACAATGCCAGATAATTGCCAAGTCCGACAAACTCCTTCTCTGCCACACCGTTCCATTTGAACAGACTGATAAACAGAGAGTAGAAAACCGGTACTACGATAACAGAAAGATAAATAACTGCCGCCGGAACCAAAAACAGATATGCGGTGATATTAGAGTTCTGTTTTTTCTTCATTCTGTTTTATTCCTCCTTTTCCCAAAAATCACTGAATTTCAGACAAAAAGCAGACCGGCATCCGCCGGCCTGCTCCAGTATCCGTAAATGCTTTGATCAGATAATTATTTTGCCTGATAAGCTTCGATTGCAGCCTGGATATTTGCTGCGCCTTCTTCTGGTGTCATTTCACCATTTGCAATAGCATCCTGAGCGTTGAAGAGAACGTCTGCAACTTCTGTCGGGAATGCCTGGTCTGTGATTGTAAAGGTTCCGTTTGTATTGGATGTTTCAATCATACCATCAACGTTAACCTGATCTGCCGGAGCTTTTGCACCGTCTTTTGGAAGCGGCAGATTGTAGTACTGTCCGTATGCATCAATATTTTCCTGGCTGTAGTAGTAATCCACGTATTTCACACATGCATCCAGTTCTTCTTCTGACAGGTTCTTGTTGAACTGTGTCATTTCCGCAAATGCGGACATTCTGTTGGTCTCTCCGGACGGGAATGCAAATGCGCCGTAGTTGTTGATGTCAAGTTCGTTCTGAAGAATATTTCCATCATACCACTGTCCCTGAAGGTCCATTGCACATTCGCCGGAACCGAAGGACATGATTGTGTCGTTAGGATCTGCGGTAATAAATCCATCCGGGAAGTATCCAGCGTCAACCCACTCTTTATATTTGGTAAGAGCCTGTACAACCGCTTCATTGTTCCAGCTTTCTTCGAAGCTGTTCATCTTGTCATGAAGCTCTGTTCCTGCGTAGTGCTCAACAAGAAGCTCTACCCATCTCATAACATGCCATCCGTTCAGACCTGCTGCTGCCATCGGAGTATATCCTTTTTCTTTCAGAGTTGCGCATGCAGCTTCGAACTCATCAAAAGTGGTCGGAATTTCGATTCCGCATTCTTCAAAGATGGATTTGTTATAGTAAACGCCAAGTACATTGTAGCTGGTCGGATATCCGCAAAGCTGTCCGCCCAGAGTACAAAGATTCAGAGCACCTGCGCTGAATTCATCGCTCCAGCCGTTTGCGGATGCATATTCTGTCAGATCATAAGTTTTTCCGTTGTCAACATAGAACTGTCCAAGACTTCCGCCCCAGTTGAACCACATGCTCGGAAGACTGTCAGATGAAGCAGCTACTTTGCAGGCATCTTTGATACCGTCTGTATCATAATAGGATACGGTAACATTGATATCCTCATTTGCTTCATTGAAAGCTTCTGTGATCGGATCAACTGCTTCCTGTCTGGTGCTCAGTGTCCAGAATGTGAGTTCTGTTGCTGCGCTTACAGATGTTGCTGCTCCAACTACCATTGTTCCTGCAAGAGCGGCTGCCATTACTTTTTTGAATTTCATAATTCGTCCTCCTTTAAACTTTCATTTAAACTCGATCTCTTCGCTTCCGTTTAAATGTTTTATTTTTGTTAAGTAAACAATAACACATCAAAAAATCATTTTCAAGCACTTCTTACAATTTCGACATATTAGACAGTTGTGCTTTTATATTTTTGGTCATTTTCAACACCTGTTTCTTCTGGTTTCAATCAAAAAAGTTTAATTTGTTTAAACTTTGCATAACATTTTACTAAACGTTTACATGATCAGCATCTTATGTTTTTAAACATTTTCTTTCAAAACCAACAGAATATATAAAAAAACAGACGGCAGTTTTTTTACCACCATCTGTTTTATCAGGCATTGCTTATCAAAGTGAACTGCCCAGTGTCTAAAGCCAACGGGCTTCCTGTTTCAAAATCAGATTCTTCCGTATCTCTTTGCGAGTACCGCCATTTCTTTACGCATTTTTCTGGAGAACTGTCCCTTCTTAAGACGCCATTTCCAGTTCTTCCCAAGAGTCGAGGGCTGATTGATACGGGCTGAGTTATCCAGTCCCAGATAATCCTGCATCGGAATAATACAAAGATTTGCCACACTTCTCATCACGAGACAGATGAGGTCTTTGTGAATTTCTTCGTCAGAATCATGGAAATTATTCAGATATTCCCGTACCATCTTTCTCTCAGGTGCTGTAATATCCTGGAACCAGGAAACCAGTGTTTCATTGTCATGGGTTCCGGTATAAACCACACAGTTGCGCTGATAATTATGCGGCAGATAATCACTGGCATTTCCCGTGTCACGCTCATCAAACGCAAACTCAATGACCTTCATATTCGGATACCCGCTGTCTGCCACCAGCTGTTTCACAGAATCCGTCATATAGCCAAGGTCTTCTGCGATAATATCTTTCTGCCCTAGACGACTGGAAATCGCACGGAAAAGATCCATTCCCGGTCCCTTTTCCCACCAGCCATTCTCGGCAGTTTTATCTCCAAACGGGATGGCATAGTATTCATCAAATCCACGGAAATGATCGATGCGGACTACATCATACATTTTGAAGCAATGTGCGATACGCTTGATCCACCAGTCAAATCCGGTCTGTTTGTGTACTTCCCAGTTATACAGCGGATTCCCCCAGAGCTGTCCTGTTGCGGAAAATCCATCCGGAGGGCACCCTGCCACCTGTGTCGGCTGATTATTCTGATCCAGTTTAAACAGCCACGGATTTGCCCAGGTATCTGCACTGTCCATTGCCACATAGATCGGAATATCACCGATAATGCGGATTCCCTTTTCGTTCGCATAAGCTTTCAGTTTTGCCCACTGTTCATAGAATTTAAACTGCAGGTATTCATAAAATTCAATATCAAAATAAAGTTCTCTGCGATAGTAATCCAGCGCGTTCTGCCAGCGAAGACGGATATCTTCCGCCCATTCACTCCAGGCAACTCCGCCAAAACGCTGTTTGACTGCCATAAAAAGCGCATAATCCTTCAGCCAGTAGCCCTGTTCTTCCTGAAACTTTCTAAATTCCGGATTTTCGGAAATGTTGCTGCGCTCATATGCCTTGCGAAGAAGAACCGTCCGTCCTTCATAAATCTTTCCATAATCCACATTGGACGGATCATCGCCAAAATCCACTTTGTTGCACTCTCTGCGGGTAAGAACTCCCTCTTCGATCAGATCATCCAGGCTGATAAAATATGGATTTCCTGCAAAGGTAGAAAATGACTGATAAGGGGAATCCCCATAACTGGTAGGTCCAAGCGGAAGGATCTGCCAGTAGCTCTGTCCGGCTTCCTTCAGCTGATCAACAAATTCATATGCGCTTTTCGAAAAGCATCCGATTCCGTATCTGGACGGCAGACTGCTCACCGGAAGCAGAACGCCGCATTTTCTCTCGTTTATCATATATCTATTGCTCCTCCCTGAAAAACTGACAGCAAAATTACTGAATAGTAACATAGTGTCATATTTTTCCCGGGAAATCAATATAAAAAACCGTAGATTTATAGCACGTTTTCACTTTACTGCGTTCTGCGCGTAATCTGTCACTACAAGGTTCTCATAAGAAACTCGTTCTTTCAGCTCTCCCGCTTCCTCCAGAATATCCTGCAGCAGTTCAAAGCTCTCTTTTTCAAAAATAAGATTTTCTTTCCAGGTATCCTGCTCATAATAACGCTTCACAATGGTCGTAATCGTAGCCAGATCGGTTTCCGGAAACTGCGGTGCTATCACTTCCGCAATTTCCTCCGGGGTATGATCCTGCACATAATTCATTCCCCGCTGAAGCGCATTGGTGAATTTCTGCATCACATCCGGATGTTCTTCCATAAAGCTGGTTTTTGCACTGTAGGAAGTGTATGGTACATACCCGGAATCCACCCCAAGAGATGCCACCACATAACCTGCGCCCTCCTGCTCCAATGCGGTCGCAGCCGGTTCAAATTCAACACTGAACTCTCCCAGACCACCCGAAAATGCAGCTGCCGTAGAACCAAAATCAATACTCTGGTCAATTTCCAGATCCGTTTCCGGATCAATGCCATGCTGTTTGAGGATATACTCAAATACCATTTCAGGCATGCCACCTTTTCGCCCTCCAAGAACAAAACGCCCCTTGATATCTTCCCATTCAAAATCAGGCATTTCTTCCCGTGCAACCAAAAAATTACCGGCACGCTGTGTGAGCTGTGCAAAGTTGATCACCGGATCGGTTGCTCCTTCCTGATAAGCATAGATAGAAGCTTCTGCTCCCATGAAACCGATATCAGCCTCTCCGGAGAGTACAGCAGTCAAAACTTTGTCGGCTCCAAAACCAGTTACAAGCGTCATCTCAAGTCCCTCATCCTGAAAATATCCTTCTTCAATCGCCACATATTGAGGTGCATAAAAAATAGAATGGGCAACCTCATTTAAAGTAACCTTTTGAAGCTCTTCATCCTTTTTCTCCGCAAATGCATTTAAGGGCAAAGCCGTTATCGCCAGAACCAGGGCTGCTGTCAGTGCAATCCATTTACTCTTTCTCATGTGGATCCTCCCTCGTACTGAAAGATTTCTTCTGTTAGGATATGCGCAGAGGAAGGCACAGGTTCCTGATGATTCTTAAAATCATAAAAGGTTCTTAACAACAGACGTTTTTCAAAGCAGGATTCTCCGCCTGCGTCGGATTACTTTAGCAATATAATTCCTCTCCGCCGCAGTGCGATCCTGTCGGAGGGCTTTATTTTATCATAGAAAAATGCAAATCACTTGCCTATGATAAAATAAAAATTTTGTCCAAAGTATGATACTTCACTGCATACTCAATACGAACAGCTATATTCTTGACATCCTTGCAAAGATAATCATATATTTGACTGTCTGATGCCCCCATTTCCTGCAATACTCGGTAAACCATTTTCTTTAATAAACACTCCGTCTCTGCCAGGGAATTCAGCGAAAAAATATCCGATAATTTCTGATATTCCTCCTCCTGAAATCCAAAACCACGTAAAGATTTTCCAAGCGCAATATGCCCAATGGTATTCATCAGAACAATACTGGCAATATTCTCTATCATATGCTCGTACTCAGGAACCATCTGTTTCAAGATAGACATCACATAATTCCTATCAAACAGACTGAGAAATTTCTGTTCTGTCTGAACAGATCGCATGAATACATATACTGCATCGACACCGTATTTGCACTGAATATTCTCTAAAATCGGATAATCCAATGTGAGAATGGTATTCTGCGGAAAAAATTTCGCATCATACCATTTCAAAAATTCGGGGATTCCCTTTTGCACCGTATCATGCAGACAGATTACATTGTAGTCATCAAAATATGCTGACATTTCATTGAAAATATTCAGTACATTCTTTACTTTTTCCAGCACAAGCTGTGCACCTGTCTGATATTGTTCCATAACGGAAATATCCCGCTTACATAAATGGTTTGGCTCTGAATTCCAGTATTCGTCTAAACAGAAAATTACCCCCTGCATAAGTTCCTGTGCGTTTTCATAAGTGATTGAAGTACTGTCACATCCTGCATATTGTTTAGCCAGATCAGCAACGATCGGTATCAGTTCTTCCATCCTGTAATCCATTCCTCTACCTCCAGCAAAGCTCTCTCAATACCTGTAAATACAATTCTTTATCCCATCTTTGAACAATATCGATTCTGGAAAATTCACCTTTTCCCTGCGTGATTTTGTGACCGCTGTAACCGGCGCGGATTGCTTCACTGAAGATTTCCAGGCAGGTGCTTTCCAAATAATCCAGATCTCCATAGCAGACATCTTCAAATTGTTCTCTCATAAAATTCAGCAGTTCTTCATCAGAAATCTCATCATGCATTTCATTTTTATATTCAAAAAAGATTTCCTGAAGACGTATCAGGGTATTCAGATAGTTATTTTGTGAAATAAAAGAAGAATCACAAAAAGTATAAATGATCTGCGGAAGAATACTTTGTCCAAATTCAATCCTTCCGGTTGCTTTTAACGTGTTATTTCTTTCCGAAAGCAGAAGTTCTGCTTCTGTTTCAGATAGCTGCAATCCATATTTTTCCGTATATTGATTGGTTTCCTGAATCTGTTTTAACCCCATTTGCCGGTTCAGAATATCCAGCCAGTTTTGCTCACCCATATGCACACCTCCATCGTTGGAAGTGTAGTATACCCCGGAATGAAAAGCAGTACCAGCCTTGAATTTTTTGCAATTTTGTGGTAATATAATGGAGTCAGGAAGAGAAAAATTCTTCCTTTTTTTATTTCAATGTGTAGTTCCATTCACCATTTTTCTGTTCATAATGAAACTCATTAATATCCTCTTCCAGAAATACTCTCAGCATATCCGACATTCCATATGCAAGATTTCCTTTTTTCATTTCTTCCAGAGACATCCATCTGACCTCGCCTTCTCTCGACGATTTCAGCTCACCATGAAATACATTGGTTTTGTAAAACACCACCAGGTATCTGCTGCCTTCTTCTGTCTGCCAGTCTTTTGTCCCGCAGATTCTGGGTTTTTCTATGGTTAAACCGGTCTCTTCAAACACTTCCCTGATTACAGAATCCACAAATGACTCCCCCTTCTCAATATGTCCTCCCGGAAAAGTAAGCCCTCCCCAGTCTTCATCCACTCTGTCCTGAACGACAACATTTCCTCTGTTATCATAAATCATACACATATTCGTCAATGTTACAACTTCTGTACGCATCTCAAACTCCTCTTCTGTCTATATCTTTCCTTATCTCTGATACGATTTCCTGCCCGAAGGGCTTTTTTATATTATGCAAGGAAGAATCCTGCCCGGAAGGCTTTTTTTATCATAGAAAAATGCAAAGCACTTTTCTATGATAAAAGAAAAGGCGATTGTTACACACTTCATGCTCCCACAATCGCCATTTTTTTGTATATAAAGCTATATTAATTTTATTGCAATTGTCACAACACCCAGAAGCGCCAGTACAATCCCGACTACTTTCCTCCCGCTTTCTGATAGTAATTTACTAACCAGCTATTATACAGTATTTTCACTCAAATGTATATTGGAATTCCACGGTCTTATTGTTGCTGTTATCAGCTTATGCTTGACAGCCTTTGGACTTGGTTACGCAATAGGATACAATCACGCAAAAAACAACCGTACCAGCCTCTCGCAAACTGAACGGTTATTTTCTTAACTAATCATAATGTGGGCTAACCGTCTATCGGCAGCACCATTTCTATAATCACATTAGCATTTTGCAGTAGATATATCAAATGAATTTCATACTTAAATAGATCAGCATTCATCAACTTGAATCAACACCACTCAATTGCCGCCGTCGGTTTCCCGGTACAATCATACAGAACACGGTTTATTCCGTTCACTTCATTTACAATCCGGTTTGTTGCCGAAAAAAGTACTTCCCATGGAAGTTCTGATGCTTTGGCTGTTACAAAATCAGCAGTTACAACAGCTCTAAGTATCACCGCATAGTCATATGTCCGAAAATCCCCCATAACTCCTACTGATTTCATATCAGACAGAACTGCAAAGCACTGACTGGGCTGATTTTTCAGATTGGCACGGCTGATTTCCTCCAGAAAAACAGTATCTGCTCTGCGCAGAATTTCTACTTTTTCGCGAGTCACCTCGCCGATGATTCTTACAGCCAGACCAGCTTCTGGAAATGAGAATCCATTGATAACAGAACACGGAATCCCCAGGTCCAGACCTGTCTCCCTGATTTTTTCATCGGACATCGCACAGAGCGGTGCAACAAATCCTTTCCACTGCATACTTTCCGGAAAAGAAGGGAGAACCTGACGTATTCTTCCAATACGCACTCCATTTCATTCCGGATTTTTCTTCTCTTTTCTTCCGGATCAGTCACCTTTCTCAAAAGGTCAAAAAAACGAGACTGCACATCCACTCGGATAAGATTTGTCCTGAAAATGCCGTTTCTTCCAAACAACCTTTCTACTTCTTCTCTTTTTCCGGCTCTCAGCAAACCATGATCCACAAATAGACAGGTAAGCTGATTTCCGATTGCTCTGGAAATACATGCGGCTGCGACCGTGGATGCCAGACTGCCGGTCAATGCACACACAACCTGATCCTGACCAATCTCCCTGCGAATATCCTGAATCATTTTTTCTGTAAAAGTTTCCATAACGGTATTTCCTCCTCCCGGATTTTCCAATTGTTTCACCCATTATACCGCATGCCGCATTCTTTTTTTTATTTTATCACGCATGTCATTTCATGCCATTTTTCTCCGCCCCATTCCGAGTTTGCCTCGCCGCAATCGGTAAATCCCATTTTTTTGTACATTTCAACTTTGGAATCAAGGCAAGTAAGAAGAAGCATATGACGGCCATTTTTCCGCTCTCTTTCCACATAGCGGGACATTAATTCTGTGGCCAGCCCCTGTCTGCGGTATTCCGGGAGAACATCCAGTCCAAGCAGCATGATATTTTTTCCCTCCGGATCATAAAGGCTCACATCTGTAAAAAATTCATCCCGGAAAGAATCCTCTCTGGTAGCAAGTCCATTTAAGAAACCAGCTAATTCCCCCGTTTCCCGATCTGCCGCAACCAGAAATAACTCTGGTGCCGCAGACACTCGTTCTCTCATGTGCTCCGCAGAACACGCCTCGTTTGGAGGAAAACAGATCTGCTCAATTTTGATCGCCTGATCTGCCTCATCCTGTCTGATATTTCGAAATTCAAACCGCTCCTCTAATCTCGTATTTTCCATAATCATTTACTCCCTGTTTCTCTGTCTGCTGTCAGTTTCTTCCGCAGCACTTCTTAAATTTCTTTCCAGAACCGCATGGACATGGGTCATTCGGATAGATTTTTTTCGTCTGTTCAGCGTTCTTTCCCCGCTGTGCCTGCACACCGGTAGGAACTTCCCATCTGCTGCTGCCAAAACCAATGGGAACTTCCGTTACACGAATTTCCCGGATTTTCCCTTCTCCATTACCCGGAATATCTGCCGCATGGGTACTTCCCGGAACAATGGTCGGCATCTTCCCGCTGCTTCTTACCACAGAACGTGCGGCAGGAAACAATTCATCCGGCATATATCCACGATTAAAAATCTTCCTGGTATGATTATTCACCTGCGTAAGCAAATCAACGCCTTTCCTCAGCATATCTTCATTCGAAAAAAATATTCCCCGCTCCTTGAATTCATCCATCACATCAGAAAAATCATATCCAAATGCAATCTTAATAAAAATAGTCTTTACCAGATTTTCTGCTTCCTCAACCGAAACATCCATATCCTTCACCAGCATCTGCAAAAGTGCCTGGTAATGCGGATTTTGGGAAGGATACCCATTTTTATAGTAATCTTCAATTTCCTCCGGGGATGGTATATAAAAAGCTTTGTCTCCCTGACATTCTTCTATCTTAAGATACTTTTTATTTTCCACACAGTTGCTGTCTACGATTCGTCCATCGACCATACTGCAGAAGCTTTCTTCTTCCGGGATTTCCAGCAGCAGCGCTTTCATACGTTCCATATCTATGGAAAAACCGGGCTTTTTCCGATAAAGCCTGCGGACAATCGTAAGCGGTGCTGTACCATAAAGATAATAGACCATCCTGACACATTTCAAAAGCCACACTTTTTCCTGTCGTTTCTTCTGAAATTCCGGCGTACTGATCACACGATATTTCTCTTTTACATCTTCCGGGATTGCCGCTCTGTCAGAGACTGTAAAATACAGATACTCTGTTTCTTCCAGAATTTCCGCATCTTCCCGTTCTTCCTCCGTCAGTTCCACCGGATATTTCGCATAGAGTACTTTTTCAAACAACTCCATCTGAGAGTCCTCCAGCAACCCCATACGTTCCCGCATCACATCCGGAGAAAGCAGAGTATTTGCAATCTTTTCTGCAATCTGTACTTTGGAAAAAGAAGAATATCTGCGCAGATGCAGGTCTTTGGCAAATTCAATCAGATCGGATTTCGTATACAGGGAAATCACTTCTTTCAGCATCACCCTGTCCTGTTTTTCCGGCTGCAGATGATAATATTCCTGTATTTCTTTCTTTAAGCTGGTCTCCATATCCTGCTGAATTGTCTTCAGACGATGCTCGATCTCTAATAATCGTTCCGGATCTTCTTCTCCACTGTTCCGGTAATCCTCCACTTCCTCCTTCAAATCATTGATTTTAAGCATATATGCATTGGTTATAAGTTCCGCAGTCTCCCTCAACTTTGTGTCTACAGATTTTTTGATATTATCTGGTTTATTGACCGGATTTTTCATTCCGGAAATTCTTGTTCCGGCCTCCAGTACCCGTTCTGTCAAAACTGCTCTGCTATCGTATACCGGTTCATTCTGATATTCCATGCGAAATTGATGCAATCCCGTGATAATCTCTGAAGCCTTTTTCACAACCGGATGCTCCTCAGAAAAACCACTGAACTTGATAACGGAAGGAAATTCCAATAGATATTGTGAATCTGTTTTTTCAATTTCCACACGAAATTTCATATCATTGGAAAAATAGGAAAAATTCTTTTCCGTATCCAGATAAGTATCAATGAAGGTAGAAGCTGCATCCTGTACATCAAAATCGAACTTCGCCTTAAACAGGTTATCCGGTCCGTCCTCCGCAAGCCGAACCTTTTTCATATAAAACTCAAACCCGAATGTTCCCTTCTGCTCCAGTAAATATACATGATTCAGAATCAGACTCAGTGCGGAAAACGTCATTCCCGCCGGAACCTCCATACGTATCCAGACAGGAGGTTTTGTATTCTTTACAATCATTTTTAACTGATATGCTTTCATGTAAGTTCCTTTCTGCTTCGCAGCCCATGCACGATGTATCAATACATCAAAAAATAAATGACTAACGATTCCGTATAATATTGTCAAGTATATCATATTTTTCATACAGATAAAACGGCTTTATCATGAAACTGTCAGTCCAGAAAGAACTCTAGAGCGTGTTTTTCATGCACAGATACCTAAAAACAACTCACAGGATATTCCCAGAGAATAGCAGAATAGCTGGAAATCTTTGGGAAATTCCAGCTATTCTGTGATATATTATCTTTTATTTTGACGCAAATATCATCCCCACAACTCCAATAATCAGAAGCAACGGAAGTGCTATATAAATCAGTCCGCCAATTACCAGGGCAATCAATACAACAGGAAGAAACAGGAATGTAAACAGTATTTTTGTCACACCCCAGGCAGCCCTGAATGCAAATCCAATCAGTTTCCCAAAAATCCATATCATCAAAATACTAAAGATCAATGTCATCATACAATTCTCTCTCCTGTCTGTTTACACAATTGTCAGAAATCATCCCTGTATTCTGTCCAGATTCTTTTCTTCAATCTGTTATTCTTTTCCCGACCTCTGCACAAATCTTTTTTCGCTTTGATACGAATATTCTAATACAAATATTGTAAAAAATACAGATATTATCCGGAGAAATAATCCATGCTATTTCTTCATAAAAGAGAAATAAACGCTGCCGGATAATCATTTCTATTTTCTCCGCAGGAATATGTAAATTTCTCCGCAGGAATATGCAAAGGATTCTCCTCACTGCAAAAAATCGGAGCATGCTCCGTATTTATTGGGGAACCTGCTCCGATTTTCCTGATTTGTACAGAATTTACAGTCTCACTTTCCGGATCTTTTGATTTCTGTACTGCTTATTCATTTCTTCTGCTTTCAAACACGCTCTAATTTTTACTCTGCGGTTTCTTCTGTTTCCTCGGCAGCTTCTTCTGCATCCTCTGCAGTCTCCTCAACAGCTTCCTCAGCTTCTTCCACATCTTCTGCTGTATATGGACTGAATCCATAATCTTCAAATACAGCCAAAGCCTCATCCGTCTTCAGATATGCAAGGAAAGCCTCTGCTGCTGCAATTTCTCCTTCTGAAGCCTCCTGATCTGTGATCATTCCCACCGGATAAAGTACCGGAGTCTGAAGAGCATCTGCCGGTGCTTCTGCGATAATCTCCACCTGGTCTGCAACGGATGCTGCATCAGTTGCATAAACAATACCTACTTCATTGCTGCCCTCAGCCACTGCTGCAAGAACTTCTGTTACATTCTTGCCTTCATTGATCTCCATCGCTTCTACCTGATCCATCATTCCCATATTGGTAAAAATTTCACGGGCATACTGACCAACCGGAACACTCTCTCCTGCAAGAGCCAGATTCGCTGCATCTGTGATATTCTCAAATCCTGTAACGGCAGTCTCTCCACTTGTCGGTTTGATCAGAACGACTTTATTCTCCAGAAGATCTGTTACCGTATCCTCTTCTGCAAGTCCCTCTTCCACCAGAGCATCCATCTGTTTTGTTGCTGCTGAAAAGAAAATATCACATCTGGATCCTTCTTCGATCTGTGTCTGAAGTGTACCGGAGCTGTCTGCATTGTAAAGAATCTCCACATCCGGATACTGCCCGTTAAAGTTTTTCTGGATTTCTTCCATAGCATTGCTCAAACTTGCCGCAATAAATACATAAACCTCCCCGCTCAGCTCCTCCGTCGGCTCTTCTGACGCCTGCACGGTTCCCGCAGTAAGTCCTGCAGCCATCATTCCCGCCATAAGTACTGCAAATATACGTTTTTTCATTATCTTCTCTCCTTTTTGTTCGTTTTTATTTTGTTTTGTTCAGTTTTGTTTCATTTTATCTCAATCTTACTCAATCTTCCATTCCTGTCAATTCATCTTCTTGTAAATCGCTTTAAAACATAATAACATAATTTTAAATTCGGTATAGTGAAGTATTATTGAGTTATAATAAATAGTTTTATCACTGTATTATTTCAAAAGATACAAAACCAGCCAGGCCATAAACAGATGCGTATATCATCATTACCACAAAACAATACATCACAAAACAAATACATCACAAAACAATTCACCACAAAACAAAAACACACTATCAACAGTAAGAGGGAAAAATCATGAAATTAAGTGCAAGAAATCAGTTAAAAGGAAAAGTCATCAATATCAACAAAGGTGCAGTTAACTCGATCGTCTCCATTGACATCGGAGGCGGCAATATTATCGTCGCAACTATTTCCTGTTTCATTCCCGATGTCCAGCCAGAAAGTTCTATTCTGAAGAGAGATTATCTGCTGAATTCCAACGGATTGATCCTAAGCGGGCAGACTTCCGCTGCTCTGGAGCTTTTGTGCGGTCTCATGGCTGTCCATCCAAAAGGAATGCCTATTCTGCAGTCACATATGAATACCTATAACGGTCTTTATGCGCTTTATTTTAATAAGGCACATATTGCGGCAGCAAGCCTTTCTCCGGAAATTCTGCCTCAGCTGATTCCGGGCACTCCCATTGCCGCCATCTATCTGTACGAATACTCCATGGGCTTCTATGTGCGCAGCGGGAATCCCAAGAATATCCATTCTTTCCAGGATCTGACCCGCGCTGACGTAATTTTCGCCAATCGCGAAAAAGGCAGTACCCGACGGATATATCTTGACACAGCTTTAAAAAAAGAGGGAATCTCCCCTCTGGAAATTTCAGGATACCGGCACGAACTGGTATCAGACCTTTCCACTGCAGCTGCCATCATCAATGGAAAAGCAGATACTGCCATCGGAGAAGAATATATTTCCCGACAGTCCGGCACTCTGGATTTCCTTCCGCTCACCACAATTCCCATGTTTCTGGTAGCAGAAGCGGACCGCCTGGAAAATCCGGGATACTCCGCCATTGTGGATATCGTCCGTTCCGATGATTTTAAAGCCGGACTGCACAGCCAGACAGGTTATGACGTAAGCCGCACCGGTGAGATTCTTTATCTTTGATTACTGCAATACCAAAAAAGACTGCCGCTTCCACAGAATCATATCTGCAGCAGCGGCAGTCTTTCTACTCTTCTTTCGCCCAGTCAAAGGTGCATCTCACAGCCTTTTTCCAGCCTTTCAGGAGTTTTGCCCGTTTTTCTTCCGAAATTTCAGCCTCAAACACACGGCCTTCCTGCCAGTTGGCTTTAATCTCCTCTTCATCTTTCCAGAACCCGGTCGCAAGGCCTGCAAGATACGCAGCTCCCAGAGCTGTTGTTTCAATACAGCTCGGACGTACAACTTTTGCATCCAGAATGTCTGCCTGGAACTGCATCAGGAAATTATTGGCACTTGCTCCGCCATCCACACGCAGAGAACTGAGTTTCATTCCTGCATCCTTCTGCATAGCGGCAATCACATCCTGTACCTGATATGCCAGAGATTCCACTGTCGCACGAATCAGGTGCGCGCGTCCTGCTCCTCTTGTCAATCCGAGAACAGCCCCTCTCGCATACTGATCCCAGTACGGTGCGCCAAGTCCTGTAAACGCTGGAACCACATAAACACCATTGGTATCCGGTACAGAAAGACAGTACTTCTCGGATTCCGCTGCACTGTCCAGAATCTTCATTTCATCTCTCAGCCACTGGATTGCAGCACCAGCCACAAATACGCTTCCTTCCAGCGCATATCCCGGTGTTCCGTCCGGATTCACCGCAATCGTCGTCAAAAGTCCCTGACTGGATTCCACTGCATGATTGCCGGTATGCATCAGCAGGAAACAGCCAGTCCCATATGTATTCTTCACATCACCTTCCCGGAAACAGCACTGTCCGAAAAGCGCAGCCTGCTGGTCACCTGCAGCTCCTGCAATCGGTATACGGCCTCCGATCAGATTTTCATTTGTATATCCATAAATACAGCTGCTTGGTTTCACTTCCGGAAGCATGCATTTTGGAATCCCAAGTCTGTCCAGAATTTCATCATCCCATTGTTTCTTATGAATATCAAAAAGCATCGTTCTGGAAGCATTGGTATAATCCGTTACATGGACTTCTCCTTTGGTCAGCTTCCAGATCAGCCAGGTATCCACCGTTCCAAAAAGAAGTTCTCCTCTTTCTGCCGCTTCCCTGGCGCCGTCCACATAATCCAGGATCCATTTGATCTTCGTACCGGAAAAATAAGCGTCCGGAATCAGTCCTGTTTTTTTGCGGATTACTTCTGTAAATCTTTCTTTTTCCAGTTCTTCAATCATTCCGGCTGTCCTGCGGCACTGCCATACAATTGCCGGATAAACCGGATTGCCCGTTGTTTTGTCCCAGACAATCGTTGTCTCACGCTGATTCGTAATACCAATCGCATCAATATCCGCTGCATCGGCGCCAACCATGCCCATGGCTTCAATGGCAACCGCCATCTGGGAAGACCAGATTTCATGTGGATCATGCTCTACCCATCCCGGATGCGGATAAAACTGTGTAAATTCTTTCTGCGCTACGCTGCACATGTTTCCTTTTTTATCAAAAAGAATACATCGGGAACTGGTTGTTCCCTGATCCAGCGCCATAACATACTTTCCCATATAAAATACCTCCCTGCTATTCAGCTGGAAAAATCCCCCATTTTTCTTTTCCGCTGAAAAATTTTAATATATCTGCAAACCCTTTTCAGGCTTTAAACAGCAATGTTTTTCCAATGAAATATCCCAGCACAAGGACACCAAGAACGATTCTGTACCATCCAAATGCCTTGAAATCATGCTTCTTGATATATCCCACCAGGAATTTGATTGCAAGGATGGAAACCACAAATGCAACCACGACACCCACGATCAGAATCACTACCTCGCTGGCGGAAAAGGCAAATCCGAATTTGATCAGTTTCAGAAGGCTTGCTCCGAACATAACCGGGATTGCCAGGAAAAACGTAAATTCTGCTGCAACAGTTCTGGAAGTTCCCACAAGAATTCCTCCGATAATAGTAGAACCGGAACGGGAAGTACCCGGAATCACTGAAAGCACCTGAAAAATACCGATCAAAAATGCGGTCTTGAAAGACATTTCCTCCAGAGAGGTACAGGTCGGTCTTCTCTTCTTGTTGTAATCCTCAATAAAGATAAACAGCACACCATAGAAAATCAATGCAATGGCAACCACCACATAGTTATTAAATTTCTCTTCAATAATGTCATTAAACGGCAATGCGATCACAATGGTCGGAATACAGGCAACCAGAATCTTGAACCACAAAATCCATTTATCCTTATCACAGAATTTCTCTACAAATGTGAGAATCCACCGTGAAACTGCAGGCTGCTGATTCAGTGCTCTCTGCGTTTTCTTCGGAATTTTGCGGATATAAAAAGGCCACAGCTTATTCCAGTAAAGAACGACTACCGCCAGTATTGCCCCCAGCTGGATGACCACCAGAAAGAATTCCATAAATTCTTCCGAAACATTCAGATGCATAAATTCATCTACCAGAATCATATGTCCGGTACTGCTGATCGGAAGCCATTCCGTAATGCCCTCCACAATACCAAGGATGATTACCTTGATCAATTCGATAATGTTCATGTTTTCTCCCTTCTTCATCAATATCAATTATATTCCGCTGTAAGTATATCATAACAAAGGCGAAGATTCCATGGATTTTGCGCGTGTTTGGAAATGAATTTCCAGACACCTTCCAGGAATCTTCGCCTGATAAATGAATCAGAAATTAACGATTTGCAATAGTAGCAATATCGATCAGCGTCAGATGATTCAGATCTGTATTCTCCAAACTGGTTACCAGTGCTTCTGCAGTATCCAGAGAAGTCAGAACATTAACACCTGTCTCAATGGCATTTCTCCGGATCACAAATCCGTCTTTCTGATGCTCCACACCCTGCGGCGGCGTATCAATGACCACATCGATCTTATGACCGAGAATCAGGTCCATCAGATTCGGAGCCGGCTGTTCAAGCTTATTGGTACGGATTGCTTTGATGCCATTTTCCTTCAGAACTTTTTCTGTACCTCTCGTTGCGTAAATGCGGTATCCCAAAGCTTCAAATCTTCTGGCAATCGGAATGATGTCCTGTTTATCTTCCTCTCTTACCGTAATAATCATATTCTTATATTTCGGAAGCTTGATTCCTGCACCAAGGAACGCTTTATAAAGAGCTTCATTGAAGGTTTCCGCAATACCAAGGCACTCACCGGTGGATTTCATTTCCGGTCCGAGGCTGATATCCGCACCACGGATTTTTTCAAAGGAGAATACCGGCATCTTAATGGCAATGTGTTTTGCCTCCGGCTGAAGTCCCGGTTCATAGCCCAGATCTCTCAGCTTATATCCAAGAATCACCTTGGTTGCCAGCGGTACGATCGGAATTCCGGTTACCTTGCTGATATAAGGAACGGTACGGCTGGAACGCGGATTTACTTCGATTACATATACTTCATCCTTACATACGATGAACTGGATATTGATCATACCAATTACATGAAGGGCTTTCGCAAGGCGGCTGGTGTATTCTGCAATCGTAGCCTTTGCCTGTGCACTGATGGTCTGTGCAGGATAAACGGAAATACTGTCACCGGAATGGATACCGGCACGTTCAATATGCTCCATGATACCAGGAATCAGAATATCATCACCGTCGCAGACAGCATCGACCTCTATTTCCTTACCAACCAGATATTTATCTACCAAAATCGGATGTTCCTGTGCGATCTGATTGATCACACCGATGTATTCTTCCACATCCTCATCACTGACTGCAATACGCATACCTTGTCCGCCAAGCACGTAGGAAGGACGTACCAGAACCGGATATCCCAGCTCGTTGGCAGCTTTTTTGGCTTCCTCTGCCGTAAATACCGTATGTCCCTTCGGGCGCGGGATCTGGCACTGTTCCAGAATTCCGTCAAAGAGCTCACGGTCCTCAGCTGCATCCACATTTTCTGCAGAAGTTCCAAGGATTTTTACACCCATTTTGATCAGCGCTTCTGTAAGTTTGATTGCAGTCTGGCCACCGAACTGTACAACAGCACCGTCCGGTTTTTCAATATTTACAATGTTTTCCACATCCTCGGGAGTCAGAGGCTCGAAGTACAATTTATCTGCAATGTCAAAGTCCGTGCTGACTGTTTCCGGGTTGTTATTGACAATAATCGTCTCGTATCCTTCTTTGGAAAATGCCCAGGTACAGTGTACAGAACAGAAGTCAAATTCGATACCCTGACCAATACGGATCGGACCGGAGCCAAGAACCAGAACCTTCTTTTTATCCGGTGTGGCAACTGCTTCGTTTTCTGTTTCCTGATTGCCGTATACAGAATAATAATACGGGGTTGCTGCCGCAAACTCTGCCGCACAGGTATCAACCATTTTGTATGCAGCGGTAATTCCCCATTCCTGACGCAGAGCTTTGATTTCGGCTTCTGTCCTGCCGGTAAGTCTGGCAATCACATTATCCGGGAATTCCATGCGTTTTGCTTCCAGAAGGATCTCCGGTGTCAGTTCCTGATGTTTCAAGGTCTGTTCCATTTCCACAAGAATCGCGATCTTATCGATAAACCAGTGATCGATTCGTGTTACTTCATGAAGCATCTCCTGGGAAAGTCCTCTGCGGATTGCTTCTGCGATCTTCCAGATTCTGCGGTCATCCACAATCTTCAGCTCGTCCAGAAGTTCTTCCGAAGAAAGTCCGGAAAAATCATAGGACATCAGGCTGTCCACATGCTGCTCCAGAGAACGGATGGCTTTCATGAGAGCGCCCTCAAAATTATGACAGATACTCATAACCTCACCGGTTGCTTTCATCTGCGTCGTCAGAGTTCTCTTGGCAGTAATAAATTTATCAAACGGCAGACGCGGGATTTTGACAACACAGTAATCCAGCATCGGCTCAAAACTTGCATAAGTCTTGCCTGTGATGGCATTCGGAATCTCATCCAAAGTATATCCCAGCGCGATCTTGGCTGCCACCTTTGCGATCGGATAACCGGTCGCTTTACTTGCAAGCGCGGAAGAACGGCTTACACGTGGATTTACCTCAATTACACAATATTCAAAACTCTCTGGATGCAGTGCATACTGTACGTTACAGCCGCCGGTAATACCAAGCTCTGTGATGATATTCAGAGCAGAGGTACGGAGCATCTGATATTCTTTATCTCCAAGGGTCTGAGACGGTGCAACAACGATGGAGTCACCGGTATGCACACCGACAGGGTCGATATTTTCCATGTTGCAGACAGTAATGCAATTGCCTGCACTGTCACGCATTACTTCATATTCGATTTCTTTCCATCCGGCAATACAGCGTTCTACAAGAACTTCTCCTACACGGGAAAGACGAAGACCATTTTCCAGAATCTCACGAAGCTCGTATTCATTATGTGCAATACCGCCGCCGCTTCCGCCCAGTGTATAGGCAGGACGAAGAACCACCGGATAACCAATGGTATTGGTAAATGCAAGACCGTCTTCCACAGTAGTTACTACCTTGGATGCTGCTACAGGCTCACCGATTTTTTCCATGGTGTCCTTGAATTCCTGACGGTCTTCTGCCTTTTTGATCGTTTCGGCTGTCGTTCCGATCAGTCGGACATTGTGTTCTTTCAGGAAACCTTTTTCATCCAGCTCCATGGCAAGGTTCAGACCTGCCTGACCTCCAAGAGTCGGAAGCACGCTGTCCGGCTTTTCCTTGAGGATCAGCTGTTCTACCACTTCCACTGTCAGTGGCTCGATATAAACACGGTCAGCAATATCTTTATCAGTCATGATGGTAGCAGGATTGGAGTTCAGAAGTACAACCTCCATGCCTTCTTCTTTCAGAGAACGGCATGCCTGAGTTCCTGCGTAGTCAAATTCAGCGGCCTGTCCAATGATGATTGGACCGGATCCGATGACAAGTACTTTGTGAATGTCTTTATTCTTCGGCATTATCTCTTACCTCCCATCATTTCCATAAATCTGTCAAATAAATAGCTGGAATCCTGCGGTCCCGGACATGCTTCCGGATGGAACTGTACAGTAAAGATATTCTTGCCCACATAAGCCATACCTTCATTAGTTCCATCGTTGACATTGACAAATGCCGGTTTTGCGATATTTTTCTCCTCAAGTCCTCTTGCATCCACTACATATCCATGGTTCTGGGAAGAAATGTAAACTCTTCCTGTCGCAAGATCCTTGACCGGATGATTCCCGCCTCTGTGACCGTATTTCATTTTATAAGTATCTCCGCCGGTTGCAAGAGCCATCAGCTGATGTCCCAGGCAGATCGCAAAAATCGGAACTTCTGAATCGTAAAGCTTACGGATTTCCTTAATGATCGAAGTACATTCCTTCGGATCTCCAGGGCCGTTGCTCAGCATAATACCGTCCGGATTGTCCTTCAGAATTTCTTCAGCCGGTGTCAGTGCCGGATAAATAGTCACCTGACATCCTCTTTCATTTAAGGATTTTGCAATGTTGCGCTTCGCACCAAAATCCATCAGTGCTACCTTCGGTCCATCACCTTTCAGAACTGTCTTTTCTCTGCAGGTTACCTTTTCTACTACTTTGCCGGTTGTATATGCTTTTAATCGGGGGATAATTGTATCTAAATCATAATTCTCATTTACAGTGATCATACCGTTCATGGTACCTTTTTCTCTGAGAATTTTGGTGAGGGCTCTGGTGTCGATACCAGCAATACCCGGGATGTCATGTTTGGCAAGAAAATGCTGAATAGTGTCCACGCTGCGGAAATTGCTTGGGATACGTGATAATTCTCGGACAATAAAGCCATCAATCCATGGTTTCATGGATTCCTGGTCATCATAACAGATTCCATAATTACCGATCAGCGGATAAGTCATGCAAACTGCCTGTCCTGCATAGGAAGGGTCGGTCATAACTTCCAGATAACCTGTCATGGAAGTATTAAAGACGATTTCGCTGATCACTTCCCTTGCAGACCCGATACTTGTTCCTGTAAATACATGGCCGTCTTCTAATATCAGAAATGCTTTCATACAATCTCCCTTTCTGTCGTTTTTCTGTCTAAGTATTATTTTATCCTAAATCTTCAAGATTGTATCACAAGAGTTTCTCTTTTTCAACACAATCCTTTACTAAAAATAAATCTGGTGATAACAATTTTTTTGTACAACAAAAGGAGACCTCAATTTTCATAAGGCCCCCTTTGGCAAAAAAATAATGCAGGAGATGGGACTTGAACCCACACGATCTTGCGACCACAGGCACCTGAAGCCTGCGCGTCTGCCAATTCCGCCACTCCTGCATTTCTGATTTTCAATCGCTCTCTCGCGACTGCTCACTTATAATAACCTATGTATTCCAAAAAGTCAATAGGTATTTTTAAAAAAATTAAAAAAATTTGATTTTTTTTGACAACAGGGCAGAAACCTCTCTCCTGCCCTGTTTTTTCCATCTCTATATCATTTTCTAATTCAAATAATTATAGACATATCTGGAAATATTCCGGATTCCGTTGATGCCATAATACTCTCCGATGTTGCTGGAAAATACACAAATAACATACGTTGTTTTTTTGCCGTATACGATTGCCATATCATGCTGCACAGTAGAAGTTTCTCCTGTCTTATTTGCGGACACGATTCCTGATGGAAGTCCGGACGGGACTTTCCATTTCCCTTTTCTCCTTCCTCATTTAATGGGAAACAACATCGGACAGATGTCATTCCCCCATTGGTACAGTCTTATTTCATTTTTATCCGGAAACTTTTATTCCGGTTTTTCCGGATCCATTTCGGCTGATTCTTCCGCTGGGCTGTTTTCTGACCCTTCACCAGATTCTTCCACTGGGCTGCCTTCTGGCTCTTCAGCAGACTCTTCCGCCGGGCTATCTTCTGGCTTTTCAGCAGTTCTCTCCACCGAACTGTCTTCCGCGCTTTCCTCTGCCGGGTCTTCCGGTTCCTCTGCGGTCTGTTCTTCACTGTCTGCTGTTTTTCCGGTCTTTTCTTTTTTCTCCGGAACCGGACACGCCGCACCGCAATAAGGACAGAACGCTGCATACTGATCTACGGATTCTCCACAGCACGGACAGATTTTCTTGCCTTTCTTTCCTGCCATTTCTGCCTTATACCGGCTGATGACATCTTTATGTCTGTCGATCTGGCTGCAAAGAGTCATCTGCTCTTCTGTCAATTCTTCGCCCTTCATATAGGTTCTGTACAAAGTCCTGCCCAGATCTGCCATAAGTTTCGTTACCGCGCGCTCTTCGACGCTAATCTTGCCGCGAAGCTTCTGGGTCTCATAAAGTGACTCCGCGCGTTCTCCAAACTCCCGGGCAGTTCTTGACAATGTTTCCCCAAGATCATCAAAAAAATCTGTTCCCATAATCCTTCTCCTTTCTATCATGTCAGATCCCAAATCATTGATTTTACATCTGTGCCATCCGAAAAGCAAGCCAGCAAAACAAGTGGTTATTTAGCATGGATAACACTTGAGCAATTTTCAAACACGCTCTAACCTTCCAGCGCCGGCACTTCCTGCCCTCTCAGAAAAATTCTCGGTCCGCCGGTGCCTCTGATATAATCACCGGTAATGATCACCTGGCCGATACTGTCATCTTTCGGTATTTCATACATGATATCAAGCATATACTGCTCCAGAATCGCCCGGAGTGCTCTGGCACCTGTTTTCTTTTCCATGGCTTTTTCTGCAATGGCTTTCAGCGCATCTTCATCAAACTCAAGTTTGACCTCATCCAGAGCAAGCAGCTTCTGATATTGCTTCAAAATTGCATTTTTCGGCTCACGGAGGATTTTTACCAGCATATCCTCATTCAGACCGTTCAGGGTAAAAATAATCGGCAGACGTCCGAGAAATTCCGGAATCATCCCAAAATTCCGAAGATCGTCCACAGTCACTTTTTCCAGAAGATGTGGGTCGTCATCGTATTTGTCCTTCAGATCTGCATAAAATCCAATGGATGCCTGTTTGTTCAGGCGCTCTTTGATAATACTTTCCAGATCCGGAAACGCACCGCCGCAGATAAACAGAATATTTCTGGTATTTACCGTGGTCAGGGGCACCATGGCATTCTTGCTGTTGGCTCCTACCGGAACCTCCACTTCACTTCCCTCCAGAAGTTTCAGCATCCCCTGCTGAACAGCTTCTCCGCTCACATCACGCTGGTTGGTATTTTTCTTCTTGGCAATCTTATCGATCTCATCAATAAAGATGATTCCATGCTCTGCCTTCTCCACATCATTATCTGCAGCTGCAAGAAGTTTGGATACGACACTTTCGATATCATCACCAATATAGCCTGCCTCTGTCAGAGATGTCGCATCCGCAATCGCAAGCGGAACATCCAGAAGTTTTGCCAGTGTTTTTACCAGATACGTTTTACCGCAGCCTGTCGGTCCGATCATAAGCATGTTTGATTTCTCAATATCGATCTCGTCCATTGTATCTGTAGCAACTCTCTTATAATGATTGTATACAGCTACAGACATCACCTTCTTGGCATATTCCTGGCCAATCACATATTCATCCAGAGTTGCTTTGATCTTATGGGGTGCCGGAATATTTTTCAGATCAAGTGCCGGTTTGCGGGCTTCTTTCTTTTTCTTTATTTTTTTCGGCTGCTGCACAGGATTGTTAAAATTACTCAGATCGATCATGCTCACTCCCGGCATGTTCAGCAGATTGGAATAATTCATCTTCCCATTGCTCATCTGCTGATTCATCGTATCAAAGCTCTTCTGCATACAATCCGGACAAATATGTATATTATTGGGAAGGTCGATCATCTTCCCTGCCTGGCTTTCAGATCTGCGGCAAAGAAAACAGTATTTCTCATACTCGGTATCGTCTTCTTCCTTCATGTTTTCCTCTTCCAGCTCTTCTCTGCTGTCAAACTCGTCTGTCATATAGACTCCTTTCTATTCTCTGTGATCATCGCCCAGTATTTTTAAACAACGATATCTCTCATATATCTGCAGATCTGTACCGTTATTCACGAAGCAATGTTTCCTGTATTTTTATATGGCTTTTATTATATCATATCATAAGATGTTAGGAAATAAACTTTTTATAAAATGAAAATCCTCTTTTTTCTTATAAAAAATTTGCCTGAAAGTTTTTTATTATATCACAGGAACATACGCCCCCTTTCCCGATATGACAAAAAGGAGACCCGCAGACGGATCTCCTCATAACATTCTGTTTTATTTATTTGCATCAGCTTTGGAACCAAGCGTTACGGTCAGCGTATGTTCTACATACTCTCCATTATCTGCCCTGTTCACAACAATCTCCACTTCTTCACCGGCTGCATAATAGGACAGTTTCTCTATCAGATCATCTCTGCCGCTGACTTTCTGTCCATCCAGTTTCACAATGATATCACTCTTCCGGATTCCTGCTGCCTCTGCTGCGGTATTCTCACTGACTTCTGTGACAAACGCACCTGCAGGCATGTTATACATCTGGATTGCCTCGGTAGTAAGATCAGCAACAACTACCCCAAGGTATGCCGCTTTATCACTGTCCACCTTATCACGTGTCTTGCGGCTCATCAGCTCTTCCAGAATCGGCTGTGCCTTGGAGATGGGAATTGCATATCCCATACCTTCCACTGCATTATCTGCATATTTCGCAGAATTGATACCGATCAGCTCGCCCCGCATGTTCAAAAGAGCACCGCCGCTGTTGCCAGGATTGATTGCTGCATCTGTCTGGATCAGATCGGAACTGCTTCCATCCTCCATAGTCACTGTACGATTCAGTGCACTGATCCAACCTGAAGTCACAGACTGACCATATCCCAAAGCATTACCAATTGCTACAACCTGTTCTCCGACTACAAGATTATCTGAATCCCCAAGCTGAGCAATCTTGATTTCTGACATGGTGTCCTCCGGAATATCTGATTTCGTTACAGACACAACAGCAAGATCGTTTTCCGGATCTGTTCCCTTGATTTTGGCACTGACAGCATTTTCTGCAAGGCTGTCGCTGTCTCCGCTTGCAAGGCTCTGCGTTTCTTCTTCCGCTCCTATCACATCATTGCCGATAAAGCAGACACTTAATGTAGTTGCTCCCTCCACAACGTGATTATTCGTTGCAATCAGGAGTTCATCATCATTTTCTCCCACAATAATACCGGAACCGCTGCCTGTACTCGGATATTCCTGTGTTCCGTAGCCAAACCCATAATAAGAAAAGAAACTCGGAATTTCCTGAATACTTACAGAAGTAATCGCTACTACTGACGGAAGTGTCGCCTGTGCGACACCAGCTACACTGCCGCTCTGAGCTACCAGCTGAGAAATATCTGTATTGTCAGAAGACGCCTCCTGGCTTTCTGCCTCCGGAACTGTCTCTGTCATTCCAACAGAAGAATCCTGATAGGACTGTACATATTTGCCGGTTACCAGATTAACTCCCTGAAAAACAAGGCCGGCAACAAGTCCAAACACCACTGCAAGTGCTGCAACTGTCGCGAGCTTCGCCGGAAAACTTCCCTTTTTTTCAGGTTTTTTCGGCGGCTGCGGGTTCGTCGGACGGCGTCCCTGATGCATCTCATAGTGTGCATATCGCGGCGGAACCGGTCCATTTCCTCCACCGGAACCAGTCTGGGTCTGAGGTTCCGATACCGGTGTTCCCAGCTCTGATGACGATGTTGCCGATCCTTCTGCTGCTGTCTCCCGAGACGTTTCTTCCGACCTCCGGTCCGCCTGCGTTTCTGTTTCCTGTAAGATACGCGTCTGCCGTACTTCCTGATTTTCACGTGCTCTCTGATTCATTTCCGGGATCTGATTCAGCCATGGAATATCCGCACCTTTCAGCTCTTCCAGTTCTTTGGAAAGAGCCGTTTGGGTACCGGATACCGGATCCCAGTTGTTCTGTGCTGTATCAGAGGAAACACTGTCGTAATCCACCGCCTCACGAGGCTCCTGTCCCCATTTCATCTCATCACTCATAATCTGTAACTCCCTTCTGCTGCAAGTAACCACTGCAGTTATTTCAGCATCTATTCCTTAATCATCTTTTTGTCTGTCAAAACTGTCATGCACATCTGTCGGAAAGCACTCTTCAAACACTCTCTAATCCTTACATTTTTCCTGAAAACATCACAGTTCAAATCTTTCGGTTTAATAAAAACAGTGTAACAGGGAATTGTGTTGAAATTGTGATATTTTCTCAAAAAAACCATGTTTCTCTTTTTTTCTGTCTATTCCCAGTACGACTTATTCATACTGCACCGGCGAACTAATGCTTTCGGCAGTTTCTGATAACGTTTTCCGAGAAAATATCCTGCATATTTGGCTCCGCTCTGAACAACCAGAACTGGGATCAGCCAGAATCGTCCTTTGCGGCATAAAATGGAAATTGTCTTTTTTACCAATTTGATTCCTTCTCCCTCTGAAGAGATTCCCTGAAAAATCTCCGGATGTTCTGCCTGTGAAACTCCAAGGTCAAAGTTCCGGTGAAACTGCATCATTGCAGAATAATTATGAGAATGAATCACTCTCGCATCTGCTGCATAAGCAATTCCATAGCCATTCTGTACCATACGTCCCGCCATGATCATATCTTCATTAAAAATCGTCTTCTCCACAAAACCGCCCATTTCCTCATATACCTGCTTTTTATACGCCGCACATGTATCGGAGCAGAAAAAGGTCTTAATCCCCAGGCGCGGCAGATCTGCTGATGTTTTTACACACGACTCTTCCGGATAATTAAAAGCCCTCGTACATCTTTCCAGAAAACGGCAGTCCGGTGCAGGAAGCTGCCTTGCGTAGGCCGCTCCCACATTCTCAGGTTCCAGTGCGAGTACCAGATTTTCTATCAGATTCTGGTCCTTTGGTATGGCATCCTGAGTCATAAATACCATAATATCCCCATCCGAAAGAGCTGCTGCTGCTCTTCTTGTTCCGCCATGATCGAACTCTTCCCTTTTCAGATGGTGTACCTCCAGTATCGGAAAATCCTCTTCCAGCTTCTTATCCCAGAATTCTTCTTCTGTGTTCATGATCAGAATTCTGCTGACGCCAAAACTCTGTCTGGTCAGTCTTGTAAGAAGACTGCGTAATTCCTGACCAGGATGATATGTGGGTATAATCATATCTACTCTCATTTTTTCCATAATTTCCCTCTGTTTCCAAAAAACCACCCCTGCATTTCCTGCAGGGATGGTTTCTGATTTTTTATATTCAGACATAATGATAACCGCCAATCGGAAATTCCCCTCTAAGAAGCTTTTCCGAAAAACAGATTCCGGTTCTCACCTTATTCTTCCGTGCCGTCTTCATAACCTTCGTAATAGGAAGAATCATCACCGCTGTAATCATAATCAGAACCGTCACTGTAATCATTGCTGTAATCTTCTCCCGTGTCTCCACCGTAATCACCGTAGTCTTCTCCATCATCACCGCTGTAATCCCCTCCGGTATCACCGCCGTAATCCCCTCCGGTATCACCGCCGTAATCATAGCCGTTATCATAATCTGTGCTGCCGTCACTATAATCATAGCTATTATCATAATCCGTATCATAGCTGTAATCATAACTGGTATCACTGGATGTATCCGTCCAGATATCTTCCACAGATTCTTCCGGAGTTTCCGTAATCGAAGCACCTTCTCCTCCATTGGCAACAATTTCATCGATCCTGTCACTATATGCGGACACTGTCGGAGAAGGAGTGTAATCTACATCATCTCCATACAGGAATTTATGAAGCTCCTCCACATTGGAAATCAGCGATGTGGGTACGATCACACTTCCCTTGTTGATATCCGCAAATTTGAAATTCTGCGGAAAACCTGTCGTTTCATCCATGCTGTAACCAATCATAGATGGAATCAGCTGAAGAATATCTGTCTTGGAAAGAGATGTCGTAACCATCGGGAAAACCTCATCCATCAGACTGAATATAGAAGTCAGCCCTGCCTGTTTCGCCTTATCCACCAGCATCTGCAGCACACGTCTCTGACGCTCTGTACGGCCCATATCCAGACTTGCCGTATAACGGATACGGCAATAAGAGGTCACCTGTACACCATTTAAATGATAGGTTCCGTAAATCGCCTCCTGATCTTCCGGCGGTGTTTCCAGTTCCTCAATCGGTGTATAGCTTTTGCCTGTTTCTACTGACACTTCCTTACAGTAACTGTTCATATGCACAATCTCTGCATAGGAAAGAGGCATATCCAGTCCTCCGAGAGCATCCACTGCTGCAGTCAGAGCGTTGAAATCAATGGTTGCATAATCCCGGATATTCAGATCCAGATTGGTGTTCAGCATGGAAATGGCCTGTTCCGCTCCGCCAAGAGCATATGCTGCATTGGCCTTTGAATAGGTATCATTTCCCACATTCAGCAAAGTATCACGGTAAACAGAAACCAGCTTCACTTCCTTGGTGTCATTGTTTACACTGGCAATGATGATCGTATCACTGTTCTCTCCTGCATAATTCGCATTTTTCGTACGTCTGTCAATACCAAACAATGCATAAGTCGTATATCCTGTCAGTGTCGTCTGTTCTGCCTGCATGACTTCCGGATTCACTTCAATCTTTTCTTCATCCAGGACAGGCTGTTCAATTTTGTTCAGCCTGGAAGTAATCTGTCCGTACACAAACAGCCCGCCGATAAAAATCAGCAGAATAACAATCTCAATCAAAAACAGTAATTTCTTTTTCCCTCGCTTTGACATATTTTTTCCCCTTATCCTAATATGCATTCTTGTTAACAAAACCTTTAAAAAACGTCAGGAACAATATCTTGATATCAAAACCAATGGTCCAGTTCTCAATATAATAAAGATCATAGTCGATACGCTTACGGATGGAGGTATCCCCCCTGTATCCGTTGACCTGTGCCCAGCCGGTAAGTCCTGGTCTTACCTGATGCTTTACCATATATCTCGGTATTTCCTCCCGGAATTTCTCCACAAAAAACGGACGTTCCGGTCTGGGACCGACAAGACTCATATCCCCTTTTAAAATGTTAAAAAGCTGCGGAAGTTCATCAATACTGGTATGACGCATGAATTTCCCCACCGGAGTCACTCTCGGATCATTTTTGACTGTCCAGGCTTTCTTCTCCTGTTCTTCCGCCTGAACCTCCATAGAGCGGAACTTGTACATCCGGAATGTCCTGTTGTGGAGTCCCACACGTTCCTGCTTATAGATCAGCGGTCCCGGTGAAGTCAGCTTGATCAGAATACACATCACAAGCATCAGCGGTGAAGAAATAATAATCGCCGCAATCGAACCAAAAATATCCATAATGCGCTTTACCAGAGCATTAAACGTATTGCTCAGCGGAACATAGCGGATATTGATCACCGGAAGACCAAGAATGTCTTCCGTATACGGTTTCGTCGGAATAATACGGTTATAATCCGGAATAAATTTCGTATGCACGCCGGATTTCTCACACAGTGCAACAATTTCTTCCAAGCGGTAGTATTCATTCAGCCCGAGTGTGATTGCAATTTCATCAAGCCGGTTCGCAGGAAGAATGACCATCAGATTGGCAATTCTCCCGATCACTTTCACACCATGATACATCGTTCCTGCAGGCACATTGTCATCCAGAATTCCCCTGATCACATATCCCCACTGAGGATTCTGCCGGATACGGTCTATATATTCCTCTGCTGCACGGCTGTATCCCACAAGAATGATCTGCTTCTGATATCGTCCTTTCTTGCGCATATCTCTTAAGATCTTGAAGATCAGCATCCTCACGCCCCATTCCAGGCAGATGTTGATGATATAAAAGATCACAAAAGTCGTACGGGAAAGGTTTCCTTCACGTACCACATACAGCGCTGTTATCACGATCAGAAGTCCAAGTGTATTCGCTTTGACCACATTGGAGAGTACAAGCCTTCTGCCCTGCATATGCAGCGGCGTATACAGTGTAAATGCATGGTACAGAATCAGATATAAAGGAATCATAAACACCAGCAGGATCATATACTGTTCAAAGCTCCTGCTGCGCACCGCAGATGCGGAAAAAGGTCCGACAAAGCGGATCGCCCATGCACATATATACGAAACAGCAATGACAACGGCATCAATCAGCACATGCAGACGGCTGAAATTTTTCTGATTATCTTTAATCAATTTGACACCTCAATTTATCTCATAGTTCCATCTTTTTCATATCCCTGTCTTTTTCATAACTTTTATATTATAATAGATAGAAAGCAAAAGCAACCATATCTTTTTCGCGTTTTCATAAAATTTCTATAAAAAGCATCAGAACATCGCAAAACGTCTGACCATATTCAGCCACAATTCCAGCTGAATTCTTACATAATTCGGCAGATTTTTGAATAAAAACGGAACTTTCCTTCCTTTTCTGCTGATCTGAAAACCATTTTTGATACCTGCCAGATACTCTCTTCCCATTCCTTTGACCGCAAAGAATAAGAATTTGGTCCCAAATCCGGCAAGAAGAAACGGCATGTTCAGCAGAATCTGAAGAAACGGCATATTTTTGTAAATCAGATAGATATTATTTCTGGAAGAATATCTGGTCTTAAAATGATTATAACGGGATCCCGTGGTACCGCTTCCCACATGGTAAACCATCGCCCGTGGGGCATACCAGTTTTCATACCCGTAAATTCTTGCGCGATAACCGATATCTGTATCCTCCAGATAGGCAAAATGTTCTTCATCAAAAAGCCCGATCTTATCCAGGATTTTCCTTCTGTATATAGCTGCTCCACCGCAGGCTGCAAAAATCTGCTCTTCCGTTTCGTAAGTATGAATATCTTTTCCCTTGCCTCTGGCATAAGACCAGCCAAGCGCACAGTAATAATTCCCAGCATCATCCAGCTTGTCCCGGTCATGGAACTGTACCATTTTTGCCGCACAGGAAAAAGCTTTTTTATGTCTGCGGATCGCAGCTGTCATTTCCTCCAGAAAATCCGGAGCTGCTTCCGTATCATTATTCAAAAGCAATACATACGGTGCTCTGGATGCCTTTATTCCTTCATTTACCGCCTTACAGAAACCGAAATTATCCGGCAGTTCTATCAGATGAACCCATGGATAATTTGCCATCACAAAAGCACTGCTGCCATCTGAAGAACCATTGTCTACCAGAATCACTTCATAATTTTTCATCGTCTGCCTTTCCAGGGAACTTAATACTCCATCCAGATAGGCAATTCCGTTATAATTTGGAATTACGACCGATACTTCCTCCATTGTTTCTCCTTATCCGTAATCATATTGTTTTTCCCCTTCCAGCATACCGACCCGTAAATCATTTCGGGGCCGATGTACCGGGCAATGGACGAAGCGAATAATTCCACTTAGTCAGGGAAAGATTTTTATTGTAATATGGATCCCCATTCTTCAGAATATCAATCCAGTGGCTGCGCATATATTCAATTTCCGTCTGGAAACGGCGCACCTTTTCTTTGCTGTCTTCCGCTCCGCGGGATTTGGATTCCATATGCCACAGCTGCGCATAAGGATCATAAACAACCAGATAACCGGCCCTTCCTGTTTTCAGACAGAGGTCTACGTCATTAAAAGCCACCGCCAGTTCTTCTGTAAAACCGCCCACTTTGTCAAAAACAGATTTCTTCATCATCATGCATGCTGCAGTTACAGCACTCATATCCTGCAGGATGGATGCCTTATGCAGATAACCGGTTCTGTTGGCAGGCATATCCGTAAACATGTGTCCGGCAATACCACCCATTCCCACAACACACCCCGCATGCTGAATCGTGTTGTCCGGATAAATCAGTTTCACGCCCACAGCTCCGACCTCCGGACGCTGACATACGCCAAGCATTTCCTCCATCCAGTCCTCTGTAATCACAGTCACATCATTATTCAGAAAAAGAAGATATTCCCCTTTGGCATGGCGGACACCGTAATTATTAATGGCGGAATAATTAAATTCCTTTTTCCAGCGCAAAAGACGGATTCGGGGATCTGCCGACAGTTCTCTGTAATAACGGAAAATCTCCTCAGATGTACTGTTATTCTCAATAATGATAATCTCGTAATTTGTGTATTTCGTCTTCTCACGAACAGAATTCAGGCAGGCTTCCAGCGATTCCTTCTGATCTTTATTTGGAATGATAATGGAAACCATCGGTTCTCCCTGTACCGGATATTTCACACGGAAAAATCCAAGATCCGGTGTGTGACTGACGATTCCATCCGTCCCTGTCCGCTTCAGATGTGCTTCAATCGCACGCTTGCCCGCATCATAGGCATACATTTTACTTGCCGGATTGTCGGCAGTAGATGCCTTATGCGTCCTCCAGTGATAAAGAATTTCCGGTACATGAACCACTTTTCTGGAATTTTCCACACAGCGGAAAATAAAATCATGATCCTGGGCACCGTCAAATTCCCGCCGAAAACCGCCTGCTGTTTCTATCACCGATTTTCTCGCCAGAAAAAAATGACAGATATAATTATTGGATCTGAGAAGATCCAGATTAAAATCCGGTTTCAGATGCGGCTGAAAATGTTCTTCCAGATTCATGGTAACTTTGTCTTCGTCTGTATACACAGCATCTGCTTCCGGATTTTTCTCAAGAGCACAAACCACCTCATAAAGTGCATTCGGTGCCAGAAGGTCATCATGATCCAGAAGTCCCACAAATTCTCCCTCTGCCATGGCAAGCGCTGCATTGGTATTTTCCGCGATCCCAAGATTTTTCGTCAGATTTTTAAAGCGCACGCGGCGGTCTTTTTTTTCATATTCTTCCAGAATCTCTGCCATCGCCGAATCATCGGGGCTTCCATTGGCAATGCACAGTTCCCAGTTCCCGTATGTCTGAGCCACAAGAGATTCTATCATCTCTCTCAGGAACTGCGGAGGAGTCCTGTAGGCAGGAACTGCCACACTGATCAAAGGTGCATGGGAAAAAGAATGCTTCCGCTGCTCCTCCAGTGTTTTTTCATCCGGCACATACGCCTCGTACCAGGGACCATAGGGAACCTCCTCCGGCTCAAATCTCTCATGAAGGCGTATCCAGAACTCTTTCGGGCCATAATGCTTCAAATAAAGCAGCCCTTTTTTTATTGTATAAGGGGAAAGCTTTTTCAACATCCGTCCCCATTCTATCTTTCCGATCAGGCTTCGATTTTTGCTCATTTACCTATCCTCGATATTTTGGTATAAAATAATCTTTAAATCTTTCTTCTGCAGCATCATTCTTTCGAAAATACAGCCAAACTGCATAGATATGGATTTATTTTAACATTTTACTATATTTTTTGCAAGAAATGGAATAAATGTGTTATAATCGTATGTTGTAAGCTGGTACATCGAATAAATAAGTCGTACACAGCAGATATGACAGATAATTTTATAAATACAACCCCTTCGAATTTACATGTTATATTATCAATAAGTTTGAACAGAAACAGGAGAATCTATTTATGATAAAAATCAAAAAACTGACATCAGGCCTTTTGGCTTTGGGACTTTCCGCTTCCTTATTTTTTCAGACGCCGGTTTTTGCCGCTGAAGAAACCACGCAGGATGCCGCAGTACAGGACACGGGTTCCGCAGTTTCCACCAATTCCATTCCCGGATGGCCGCAAGGGTCCGATATTACCTCGACGGCAGCAGTCGTCATGGAAGCTTCCACTGACACGATTCTTTATGCAAAAAACATGGATCAGACTCTTTATCCCGGAAGTACGGTAAAAATCATGACCACGCTGCTGGCTCTGGAGAACAGTCAGCTCGCTGACAATGTCACCATGACACAGACAGGTGTTTCCGGTGTGACAGACGGCGGTGCCAGCATTTCTTCACAGCTTGATGAAGTTTTTAGCATGGAACAGTGCCTCTATTCAATCATGCTTGCATCTGCCAATGATATCGCCCTTCAGGTGGCGGAACATATCGGAGGTTCTGTTGATACCTTTGTCCAGATGATGAATACACGTGCCCAGGAGCTTGGCTGTACAAATACCGTATTTACAAATCCTACCGGACTTCCAGATGAAAATCAGCATACCACCGCTCATGACATGGCTCTGATCATGGAAGCCGCCATCAGCAACGAAACGTTCCGTACGATTGCCTCTACGGCATCCTATACCATTGCGGCCACAAATGTTTCCGGCGGTTCCCGCGTACTGACCAACAATTTTTCCATGATCACCAATGGCAATGCCTCTTATTATGAAGGCTGCCTTGGGGGCAAGGAAGGTTATACGGAAGCATCCGGCAGCACCATTGCCTGCGCTGCATCCCGCGGCGGTATGACTCTGATCGCGGTCGTTTTCCAGGGCGCACAGGGTACCACTGCTGCAGAGGCGGTTTCCATTCTGGATTATGGGTATAATAATTTCCAGCTCCTTGATGTGGGAGATACGGACTTTAACCTTATTTCCGGCGGCATTGTCGTTGCTCCCATGGGAATTTCCGAAAATGACATTACCACCGAAGACACGGCTGCTGATGACGGAAACCTGAACCGCACCTATTATTACGGAGGTACTGCCATCGGAACCGGAAGAGTAATGCCTTCCGAAGAGCAGGATCTCAGCCTTCTCACCCAGGGACAGGAAAATATGGCTGCCGCACAGGATTTATCTGCAAACAAGACGCCTGTTCCCTATTACGTAATCGGCGGAGTCGGCGCATTTCTGCTCCTGCTTCTGATCCTCTGGATCGTAAAGATTATCAAATCCTGATTTTACCATAAACGGGACATTCATAATAAACACAAAAAACGCAGAGAAACCTCTCCTGTAAGGAGGATTTCCCTGCGTTTTTTATGTAGTAGGAAAGAATATGGTCCTGATATTTTTTATATCCAGAAAAAATGCAAGGCATTTTCCTGTGATATAGGCTTTTTTATATTGCAGGAAAACGAGAAGCACTTTCCTGTGTTACGAAAAATACAGCTTCTGTCACGCTGCATACGCCGGAATAATCACCCGCAGATAAACAAGGACAGCTCCCAGAATCCACAGACCGGACGAAATACGATAAAACCAGATCCGTATCTTCTCATTCTTCACAAATCGTTCCAGCAGTTTTCCATATCCGCACGCAGCAAAATACATGACCGGATAAACAGCAGACATGATATATCTTCCCTGTGCCTGATTATCGTTAAAATACGCATAATCAATAAACAGAATCACCGGTGTGACCAGCGAAGCCAGCATCATCAGATTAAAAAATCCTTTTTTGCTCCATTCCCGTGAACAGCGGACCGTCTTGATTTTTACTTTTTCTCCGTTTACAGATGTTTTCTGAACCGTTACGCTTCTTCTGTGCCAGTAAAATTCCCGGATCATCAAAAGCACACCCAAAATACCAACAGCCACAAACAGAATATAAATCTTACTTGCTGTCTCCGGCATGTAAATATCAAATTTTCCAAACAGACCGATAAAGCTTACCACCACCATAACCAGCCAGTTGTGCGGCCAGCCTGGATCCTGATACAAGAAAAAATCTTTCAGACTCCATCCCAGTTTGGCAGGAGTCACATGAACGGACGGCTTATAGGCATCTTTGGCATACAGCTCCGCGCACAGGGTACTGGCGTTTCGCCCCAGAATATCCCCGTCATAAATCACATAGTTCCGGACAAACCACCATCCTGCCAGAAGAATCGTGATGCCTGCAATGACCAGACCTCTGGAAAACAGAAATTTCCAGCGTTCTCTCACCGGTTTCTCCATGCACAGCAGAACCGTCAGACAGAAGAAGAAAAAGCTCCACAAAATCCATCCATACGCATTATAGTAGGACAAAAAACAGATTCCCATTCCAACAGCAAGCAAAACACAGTTTTTCCAGCTCCATCCTTCCTCCAGATAACATACCCACGCATAAAGAATGACTGCTGCCGCCATCAATGCAAGGGAATCTGTATTTACATACGTTCCCATGTACAGGAATCCAGGCATAAAAATCACCAGGCTGCTGAAAAACAGTCCCTTTTCTCTGCCAAACAGTTTTTTTCCTGCCTGAATCACAAACCACGCTGCTATGGTAATAAACATCACATCCGCCAGACGAGCCGCATGAAGCAATACCATTTCGGAAGTGCTGAAAATTCCCGCAATCCACATAAATACGGCAGATATCATATAGGACAGAATCGGATAAAATGCATACGAAATTCCCCAGGTTGCATTGCGGATGGATTCTTCCTCGCCATGAGGAAGCTTTCCCGGATGCTCATAGAGATACTTCGCCACATCATAACGCATGGGTTCGTCCGGTCCTCCTCCTTTCGGAGCAGTCAGAGACCATGCCAGTACCAGAAGAAATACCAGGGCAAGCATCCCCCATTCCGGAGCCCTCTCCTTATTCCATATTTTTTTCATAGGCAATTACATAATCTCCTTCAAATAACGGGAAAGTGCATCCTGCCAGGAAGGCAGGCGTTCAAATCCCATTTCCTCCAGTTTGTCTTTATTCATCCGGCTGTTGTGCGGACGTTTTGCCTTAGCCGGATATTCCTCGCTGGATACCGGCAGCACGGTTACCTGTTTTCCTGCCTGACGGAAAATTTCCTTTGCAAATTCATACCAGGAGCAGAGTCCTTCATTGGTCGCATGATAACGGCCATATTTTTCTGTCTCCAGCATATCCACCAGGAGCCGAGCAAGATCATATGTGTATGTAGGAGATCCCACCTGATCATCCACGACCGTCAGAGTATCATGATTTTCACTGAGCTTCAGCATCGTCTTGATAAAGTTTTTCCCGTTCACGCCAAATACCCAGGCAATACGGACAATATAGTATTTTTCCAGATATTTTTCTACGGCAAGTTCGCCCTCATATTTCGTCTGGCCGTATACATTGAGCGGATGACGCTCATCATCCGGTTCCCATGGTCTGGTTCCTTCGCCGTCAAACACATAATCCGTACTAAGATAGATCATGGGCAGATCCAGTTCTCTGCACATTCTGGCAATATTTTCTGTACCCTGGGCATTGACCCTGCGGCAGAGTTCCGCCTGATCTTCCGCTGCATCCACAGCGGTCCACGCAGCACAGTGTACTACTTTGTCCGCATGAGCCTCCCGCATAACATGCTCCACAGCTGATGCATCTGTAATATCCATCTCTTCTACGTCCACACCAATGCCTTCATAGCCACGCTTCGCAAGTTCATTCATCACATCATGGCCAAGCTGTCCCTTCACTCCGGTTACCAGTACTCGCATATCTTTTCCTCACTTTCTGGTTTCACAGTATACGCTGTGCGATTATTTCAAAATTTATTACAGTCTTTTCAACGAAAAGTCCTGACTGCTCAGTGTCAAATTCGGATTATAATACGGATCCGGCTTTGTAAAAATATCCGGCCAGTGAGATTCCAGTGTCGCAATTTCCCTGCCGAAACGTTCCTTCTTCTCCGGTGTATCTTCCAGTCCTCTGGATTTTGACTCGTAATGATAAAGTTCCGCATACGGATTGTAGACCACCAGGTATCCCGCATCTCTGACTTTCAGACAGAAATCAATATCATTAAATGCCACTGCCAGATCGGAGCTTAAACCTCCTACCTGGTCAAATACCGCTTTCTTTACCATCATACACGCAGCCGTTACCGCACTGTAATCCTGCGCACAGATAATTCTGTGACAATAGCCTGTATTGCCCCTCGGCTGCTGAACAAAGCAGTGTCCCGCAATTCCGCCGAAACCAAGCACCACACCTGCATGTTGGATCGTATCATCCTCATAGTAAAGTCTTGCACCCACAATTCCCACATCCGGACGCATACAGTAGCCCAGAAGCTCTTCCAGCCAGTCTGCATTGATCACTTCTGTATCATTATTCAGAAGAAGCAGGTAATCCCCTTTTGCATAAGAGGCTCCAAAATTATTGATATCCGAATAATTGAACGGGCCCTCCCAGTACACAACATGCGCTTTTGGATTTCTGGCTTCCAGTTCTTTGTAATAAGCAAAGGTACTTTCCTCTGTGCTGTTATTTTCGATAATGATGTATTCATAATTTCTGTAGCTGGATTTCTCCTCAATCGAAGAAATGCATCGTTCCAGATCATCAATATGATCTTTATTCGGAATCAGGATGGAAATCAGAGGATCATAATCCCGGATATATCTGGTACGGTACAATCCCAGAAATTCCCCCGGATAAACTTCCGCCTTCACACCAATCCGGTCAAAATGTGCCTGTACTGCGTGCTGTCCTGCATCAAAGGCATACAGCTTGCTCTCCGGATTTTCGGCAGTAGAATCCTGATGGCTCCTCCAGTGATAGAGAATTCTCGGAATATGGCAAATGTGGCTGGTTGCCTCCACACAACGGAAAATAAAATCATAATCCTGTGCGCCGTCAAATTCCGGCCTTAACAGCCCTACCCGATCCACCAGTTCTTTTTTGGCTACAAACAAATGACAGATATAATTTACCGTACAGAGAAGATCCAGATTAAAATCCGGTTTGAAATGCGGAAGGAAGAATTTATCTCCCTGGAAAGACATTTTGTCTTCGTCCGAATACAGCACCTCAATCTGAGGATCTGCATTAATGGCTTTCACGCACTCAAAAAAAGCGTCCGCAGTCAATACGTCATCATGGTCTCCGAATGCAATGTAATCACCGGTGGCAATCCCGATTGCCGCATTGGTATTTTCCGCGATACGAAGCGGGGAATCATGAGAGATGACTTTAATACGTGCATCTTCCTGCCGATATTTCTCAAGCAGGTCTTTCAGCGGAGAATCCGCCCCGCTTCCGTCAGACAGACACAGTTCCCAGTTGGAATAGGTCTGATCTTTCACAGATGTGATCAGTTGTTCCAGGTATTCCGGCTTTGTTTTATAGAGCGGGACTACGATACTGATCTTTGGCGAAAAATGAAAGACTGTTTTTCTCTGTTTCTCCAGTTCTGAAGTGCTTGGAAGATGTTTCGGAAGCCATTTGCTGTATTCCACAGGGCGGTTCCGCATCTGGGCTACTTTGCGTATACTTTTCACTGCAAGTGCCTTCATCCCGTGTGCACGTAAATAATCCATACCGCGTTTCTGATATTTACGTGCTTTTCCTGCCAGAATTTCTCCCACACCAAGTCCCATTTTGTGAACAGATTTGGTCCCGTCCGCAGCACGCATGACTGCGTAGAGATATCGGCCGTGAATGTTCGAAAGCTCCGCAAAAAAACCGCACTCTTCTTCCACCGGGCATTCATAAAACATGTCTACAACATCTTTTCTGCTCATTTTCTGAATTCGGCAGTCAACAGGCTGTTTCTTATCATCAAATATTTTCACAGTTACAGGAGAAGATGCCGCTGCCCATCCGTAAATACTTGCAATTCCCGCCCTGCGGTCTACTTTTTCTTCCTCAATATAATACTGCGGTCTGCCTCTTCTCTTTTGCAGCTCCTTTACATTGATCCGGAACCAGGATTCTTTTTTTCCTTCAAAAACGGCAAATACTTCCAGCTTTTTGTATCCGTCCAGATTTTCCGGGAGCGTCACCAGAACCTCAACCCGATGCCCTCCGATCAGTTCCCCGTCCTGAAAACGCTCCATGGCACTTCTCGCTATTTTTTCTTCCAGAGATGCCTCCAGCCGCACTCCGTCCAGCCACGCCTCAATGGTATCCTCCTGCGGAAGAACTCCGCAGATGGAATACCTGCAGGGATCATTCAGATAAAATCGTTCTTTTTCTACCTCATATAATTGCTGTCTCATGCTTTGCTTTTTCCTTTCACATGCTCATGGGCCTTCCGAAGAGAACAGTCCGCCGTCATCAGACTCAGATTGGGATTGTAATAAGGATCCCCTTTTTTCAGAAGTCCCTCATACCGCTCCAGAAACCTGTTGATTTCTTTCTGGAAACGCTCCTGTTTATCCGGCGTTGTTTCCAGCCCTCTGGATTTGGATTCATAATGATAAAGCTGGGCATCCGGTTGGAACACCACAAGTTTCCCCAGTTCCCGGGCTCTCAGACAAAAATCCACATCATTCAGTGCCACGCCAAATCCCTCGTCCAGTCCCTGAAGTTTCTCAAAAACCGAACGTTTCACCATCAGACAGGCCCCTGTCACAGCACTGATATCCTGTGCCGTTTTGAGTCTTCCCATATATCCGGTCGCATTTCTGCCAATGCCGGAAAGAATATGGCCGGCAAACCCTCCGATGCCGATCACCACACCTGCATGCTGCACAGTATCATCCGGATAAAAAAGCTTCGCTCCGGTAATCGCCACATCTTCTCTCTGGCAATATCCCAGCATCCGCTCCAGCCAGTCAGGTGTGATCACTTCCGTATCATTATTCAAAAGCAGCAGATATGTTCCCTCTGCAAAAGAAGCACCAAAATTATTGATTGCTGAATAATTAAATTCTCCCTCATACGTCACAACTCTGATATTGCTGTATCGCTTCTTCAGTTTCTCATAATATGCAAAGGTTTCTGTCTGCTCACTGTTATTTTCTATAATAATGATCTCCACATTTTTCCAGGTACTCTTTTCCTGGATAGAGGAAATACATTTTTCCAGATCCTCTCTGTGATCTTTATTCGGTATCAAAATGGAAACTTTCGGATTGCCCTGCACGATAAATCTTGTCCGGTACACAATAAAAATTCCTGTAAATTCCACCTCTGCTTCGATTCCCAGGCGACGGTAATGCTCCATCAATGCTCTGGCACCGGCATCGACCGCATACTGTTTGCTGTCCTGATTGCCAGCCGTCGAACCTTCATGACTGCGCCAGTGATAAAGAACTCTTGGAATATGACGGATCTGGTCGGTCTGCTCCACGCACCTCAGAAGGAAATCATAATCCTGTGCACCGTCAAATTCAGCCCGAAGCCCTCCCACACGCTCCATCAGATCTTTCCGTATCACCACCAGATGACAGATATAATTGATACAGCGCAGATAATCGATGTTGAAATCCGGTTTGAAATGCGGATAAATACATCTTCCGTTTTCGTCGATCAGATCTTCATCTGTATAGATCATCTCTGTGTCAGGATAGTCCCGGATGGTACATGCGGCAAGATACAGGGCATCCGGTGCGATCACATCATCGTGATCCGCAAAAATAACAAAATCCCCCTGCGCCATGGCGATTGCTGCATTGGTATTGCCGGCGATTCCCGTATTCTCCTCCAGATGCTGATAACGAATGCGGGACTCGTTTCCATAATTTTCTTTCAGGTATTCCCCAATCGCTTCGTCACTGCTGCCGTCCGCAAGACAGAGTTCCCATCTCCCGTAACTCTGAGCGACCACAGAATCCACCAGAATCTTCAGATAAGGAAGCGGTGTATGATACAGCGGCACCACAATGCTGAACAATGGTGGATTTTCAAATACGGTTCCCGCCTGTTTTGCCAGTTCTCTTCTGGTTGGGCGATGCTTTTTCTCATAATAGGCATAGGATTCTGTATAACTGTTGGACTCCTCCATCACAAAGTCCAGAAATCCCCGGAGTCCTTCTTCTTTCAGAATCTCCAGATTTTTTTCTTTATTGGCTCTGCCAAGTGTCTTCATCACACGGACAATCCGGGTATTGTCCCTGTCAAATTTATACATATCAATGACTTCTTCTCTGGAAGTTACAGGATTTCGGAAACAAAAGCGCAGCTTTCTTCCCCGGATTCTGTTTCTTGGAATATCAATGGAAAAACCATGACATTTTTCCAGCGGTACATGAAAATGCTCCTGCAGGTCTGCCCGACGCACATCATTCCACTTCACCTCCGGTATGGGATTTCCGTTTTCATCCAGAAATTCCGTTTCCAGTTCTCCGCACAGATTGATGCACCAGCCCTGGATATGAACCTGATCCAGACTGCGCTCCAGAATCTCCAGATTGTAACGGATCGTGGACTGATAATATTCCTCCCGTACTTCCTTCATCTCTTTCTGAACAACCGGCAGCGTCTCACGTCCGCAGCAGATCCGCACACGCAGGGAATCAGCCAGAGAAAATACCTGTTCCAGATTTGGTATGCGGATCTCAAATCCCGCATTATCATCTTCAAAAGGGATATCTGTCCTTGCTGCGACCACATCACGTCTTACCTGGCGGGTCATGCTGCATTCCAGCGGAATATGGTCAGCCCGCACCTGTACTGCAGGTTCCTCCTCATATCCCACATACATCCATCCCCGCAGGACACAGGTACCATTCTTATTCAGCTCATAATCACAGGTATCCAATACTACAATGTGGTCATCCATGCTATTTTTTCCTCTCTGCCATATTTCGATATTTCTGGTACATTTTCCAGACTTTTGTATTTTTCATATCACGGATCAGCCGACTCTGCTGCTCCACTTTTCTCTCCAGCTCCCGGTTTTCTTCCGCAAGTTTTACGACCTGCTTCATCAGATCCCTGGAAGCGCCATACGTTTTCAGAGAAATTTTCATTGCTCTGGTTCCGGCTGTTACAGGGATTTCCGCCACATTCGGATCATCTTTGGCAATATAGATCCACTCTCCCGCCTGTACGCCTTCCGGAATCACACATCCGTCCATGGAAGGTTTCTTCCCGTCCATCGTCAGTTCCCGAATATGAACGGCACATGCCTGCTCTCCCGGATCAATGCGAAGTTTTGTACATCCTTCCGGAATTTCAATCGTATGCTCTGCCTCTCCGTTTTCCATGGGAAGGGTCAGCGAATGCTCTTCTCTGTAACTGTTTCCATAGGAAAAGAACACCTGCAGCTGTCCTCTGTTAACTGTCTGTACCGTATTTACGCCAGGTGTGATATAACGGAACATTTCCCTCATGGGAACATGGCTTCCGGTAATATACTCCTGAAAATGAAGTTCCATCTGCTCAAAGGCGCTAACCTGCTCCATGGTAATACCAAATTCTCTGCACAATTTCTCAGAGCCAAGAACACTTCTCACTTTATGAGTATCCACATAATAATGAATGATCCGGTATAACACATACTGACACGGAACAGGGAAATCAAATGTCCATTCATAATCCAGCACTGTAGAAATCACTCGGGAATCACTGCCGGAAATTTCTGTATTTCCTGCCTCTGACCCGGCAGGAATTTCTGTCAGTACCAGATTCGCACATACCATATCGATATTCGTCACAGATGCACCAGTCAGTCCCTTCGGAAGCATCTCATCTCCAAACACCCTGACAAACTCTTCCGTTTTGCGGAAAGGCTCTCTGTCATAAATCGTTTTCACACGGGAAAGATACTGACAAAGCTTTTCTTTTGCTTCCTCCACCATGCCCTTTTCCAGAAGTTCATCCAGAATTTCCTCCAGAGTTCTTCCTTCCAGATATTCCAGGTGCACGCCGTCTTCCTTCGCTTCACATCTGTTGCAGCAGAGAGAAACCATCCGATACATTTCCTCCAGTTTCTCATACCAGAGCGGCAGCCTGTTCACATGTTCTCTGCCTTCCGGGTAAGGCGCCGTTTTCCTCACAAAACGTTCCCTGCCATCCTGCAGAATATCTGTACGGATGGCAAAGCTCCGACTTCTCTCATTGGAATATTTCGAAAAAATAATCTCAGCCATCCTTACTCCTTCCTTTCTGCCAGCACCAGAAACGAATTGGAAAACTCCGGAAACAGCCCGCTGTCAACCAGAGTATCATACACTCTCGGTTCATCAAAAAGCTGCATCCTCTCCCTGTCAAAATTGCAGAAATTATCCCGAAGTTCTCCCTTCTTCGGCAGATATTCATCCGAATAAATCGTCATGGGGAATTTATAATCCGGATAAGGATAATAAAATTTCGTTTCAAAATCCCCGGCACTTTCTATCAGATCCTTCAGTTCTTTGCGGGAAAATGTTTTCACTCCACTTGTATTGGGATAACCCTCAAGACCCTCAAAGTACGTTCCCACATGATCCTCCGTACAGCCTGCCCAGTACTTCAGTCCAAGCCGGTTTTCGATAGCGATCACCAGTCTTCCGCCCGGCTTCAGATGCGTGGAAATCCTGCGGATCATTTCTGTATAGGGTTCTCCGGTTCCGATATATCCTTCGGAATATTCAAACACGCCGATCAGCGTGATATAGTCAAATGTCTGATTCAGGTTTTTCTCGATATCCTGAAAATTGCCGACCATGATCCGGATATTGTCGTAGTCCCGGTTCCGATAAGCATTGATGGTACTGCGCATTCTGGAAAGCTCAATACAGGTCACATCTTTGGCTTTTCTTGCCAGTGCACCTGTGATGGCACCGCATCCGGAACCGATTTCCAGCACATGATCCTCTTTTCCTATTGGAAGCCATTCCAGGATATTCTGTCTCACATGGGAAAAATGATACAGTACAGACCAGTCTTTTCTCTCTGCGATCACCTGATTCAATTCTTCTTCCCGATAGTTTTTTGCAATTTCCAGAAGCACTTCTTCAATCGGGCCGTCGCTGTACAGATCCTCTCCGGGATAGTACGTGTAATCCAGTTCTACATTTCCGATTTTTTCCAACATATCCCACTCCTACTCTTTTGCAGTGACTTTTCTGTCCGGTTCCGGCTCTTCTACGGAAACCTCTGAATTCATATCAAAAAATCCCACGGTGTTCTTCGTGGAAACAACCGTAATATTGCAGGCATCGTACAGCCGGTGGAACACAGTGAATTCCCCGTTCCGGTATCCGGTACAACCGAAGGAAAGCAGATATTCTCCGCCCTGAAGATCCATTTTCTGCTGAAATGTCACCACGCATTCTCTTCCTGCATCCGGATGCTCCACAAAAACCTCCTCATACATGGTATTGGTTCCCGTGATTTCTGTACCCTGAATGTTCTTAAAGGTATAAGCCATAATCGGCTGCTGAATCGTTTCATGGAAATGCACTTTCATCTTGATCTGGAATGTGCTTCCCTTATCAATGGTATTGCTCTGGCGTCCTTTGGAATCCAGCACCACAAAATCCACAATTTCCGCCTGTTTTTCACCGTATTCCAGCGTATCCGGATTCACACGGAAGCCTTCCCGCCAGTTTTCCTGTGTTCCCGGTGCATCTTCTGCCCCTTCCGTCTGTTTCACAGGATCCTGATGTACCAGAAGCTGCTTGTACATATCCACCATCGCTTTTGGCGCACCTTCGTCCAGCATCCGTCCTTTATTCAGCAGGATGACTCTGTCACAATATTTGGAAATGCTGCTCAGGTCGTGGCTGACAAACAGGATGGTCTTGCCCTGCTCCTTGAATTCTTCAAATTTATGATAACATTTTGCCTGAAAAAATACATCTCCTACAGAAAGCGCCTCATCTACAATGAGGATTTCCGGATCAATATTGATTGCCACTGCAAAAGCCAGCCGCACGAACATACCGCTGGAATACATTTTCACCGGCTGATGGATAAAATCCCCGATATCCGCAAAAGACAGAATATCATCCAGTCTGGCATCAATTTCTTCTTTGGAAAAACCGATCATGGTACCGTTCAGATATACATTTTCCAGACCGGAATATTCCATATTGAATCCTGCCCCCAGTTCCAGAAGAGCAGATATTCTTCCATCCACAAGTACCTGACCCTCTGTAGGTGTCAGCACACCGGTAATAATCTTCAGAATGGTGGATTTGCCGGAACCGTTGGTACCGATAATCCCCACGCATTCCCCCTCATGTACATCAAAATTCACGTCATGCAGTGCATAATGCTCCCGATAACGTTTTTTTCTGGAAAGTCCCAGGGACTCTTTCAGACGGTCCGATGGTTTATCATAAAGCTTATACATTTTGGATAAATGCTGAACCTGAATGACTTTTTTCTTCTCCACTTCAAAACCTCTCTTTTTGCCTGTCCAGAGCTGTTGTTCCCGCCTCTGAACAGTCTTTCTCGTTATAATACATCTGCAAAATGAACACGCAGACGCTTGAATACCCAGTTGCCTCCGAGGAAACACAGAATGGTAAACATCCAGAAATAAAGTGTCCACAACGGACGTTCCCAGAACCAGCGCTTCATGATAAAAGAATCACGGTAACCGGAAACGACATAGTACATGGGATTGATCTGCAGTACCTTCTGAAGAACCGGATGGCCCTGCAGTGCATTTTCTGCCACCCACATGATCGGGGTCAGCCAGACTCCCACCTGAAGCCCGATATTGATCATCTGTGTCAGATCACGGAAAAAGATAACCACTGCACAGGTCGCATAACATAAGCCCAGAACCAGCAAAAATACACACAGACTGTAATAAAGAATCTGCAGATAATACAGGTCCGGCCATTTCCCGTAAAACATATACAAAATTATGGTAAACATCACGAAAAAGCCGTGTACGAACAGCGCGGAAATCACCTTCACAACAGGAAGCACACTGATATTGAAAACGACTTTTTTTACAAGATAATTATATTCAAGAAGGGCATTGGTTCCTCCCACCAGGGCATCCTGGAAGAAAAACCACGGCACAATACCTGCTACCAGATACAGGACAAAGGGAACTCCCACATTATCCATAGTCGGCTTAAATCCTACTGAAAAAACAAACCAGTATACCAGAATCGTAACAATTGGCTGGATAAATGCCCAGATGATTCCCAGATAGGAACCGGCATATTTTGTCTTAAAATCATTTTTGGCAAGTTTGAAAACCAGCCGGCGGTTTTTGTACACATCCGCCGGCAGGGAAAAAATAGTTTTCAGCATTCCTCTCTCCTATCTCCGGAAATCCTTAAAGCTGCCCCATTTCTGATCTTTTTCTGAGAAGATCAGTTCCATTCCTTCAGGAACAGGCCACTCCACTCCGATATCCGGATCATTCCAGATCAGACCGCCCTCATCATTGGGATGATAAAAATCAGAACACTTGTAAGTAAACTCCGCATTTTCGGAAAGCACCAGAAACCCATGTGCAAAACCCTTCGGGATAAAGAACTGTTTCTTGTTTTCTGCGGAAAGAATCACACCAAACCATTTTCCATAAGTCGCGGAACCTTCCCTGAGATCTACAGCCACATCAAAAACCTCACCATTCACCACACGGACCAGCTTGTCCTGCGGATAATTGATCTGAAAATGCAGACCGCGCAGTACTCCGTAACGGGAGCTGGACTGATTGTCCTGCACAAACTCCACATCAATGCCTGCTTCCTTAAAATCATTGTAATTATAAGTTTCCATGAAGTATCCGCGGGCATCGCCGAATACAGTCGGGGTAATTACCTTCAGCCCTTCGATTTCACATGTCTCTACTGTTATCTTACCCATTTTATAATCCCTCCGCTACTTCGATCAGGTATTGTCCGTATGCAGTCTTCAGAAGAGGCTGCGCCAGTTCAACCAGCTGTTCCTTTGTAATAAATCCGCGTTTATACGCAATTTCCTCAATACAGGAAATATACAGTCCCTGGCGTTTCTGGAATGCGGATACAAAGTCTGCCGCATCCAGAAGAGAGTCGTGATTGCCGGTATCCAGCCACGCAAATCCTCTTCCCAGAGTCTCCACTCTTAATGTTCCTCTTCTGAGGTATTCATTATTCACGCTTGTGATTTCAATCTCACCTCTTGCAGACGGCTTTACATTTCTGGCAATTTCCACCACATCATTGTCATAGAAATACAGTCCGGGAACTGCATAATTAGATTTCGGATGCTCCGGCTTTTCTTCAATGGAAAGCGCATGCCCTTCCTCGTCAAATTCCACAACACCATATTCTCTCGGGTCTCTTACATAATAGCCGAAAATCGTGGCCCCCTTCTCTGTCTCCGTACGGTTATATGCATTCTGCAGTACTCTGGAAAAGCTCTGTCCATAGAAAATATTATCTCCCAGAACCAGTGCCACAGCATCATTTCCGATAAAGTCCGCACCGATGATAAATGCATCGGCAAGTCCTCTCGGCTCTTCCTGAACAGCATATTCAAATTTCATTCCAAGCTGGCTTCCGTCTCCCAGCAGATCTTTAAATACGGGCAGATCCCTTGGTGTGGAGATAATCAGAATCTCCCGGATGCCTGCCAGCATCAGCGTGGAAAGCGGGTAATATATCATCGGCTTATCATAAACCGGCATAATCTGTTTGGAAATCGCCTTTGTCAGCGGATATAATCTTGTTCCTGAACCTCCTGCAAGAATAATTCCTTTCATGGAACTCCTCCTTATGTCATGATATTGATGATCATGTCTGCAAATGCAGGCATGTCTGTCTGATTTCTGTACTTACTTTTTATTTCTTTATTTCTTGTTTCTATGTTTTTTGTTGCTCCGCTTTTTCTTTTTATGATGAAGTGCTGCCAGAAGAACCACCAGCAGCAGAATCATAACTCCCATAATGATCAGAAGAATCACGATTCGATCCGTCAGTTCAGCTGTTTTTTTTTGCGTTTCTGTACCGGCCTCCGCCGCAGACTCTTCCTGATAAAGCGGTTCCTCATCCGCAGGATCCACTTCTTCCACCGGTTCTTCTTCCGACACTGTCGGAACAGGCGCTGCCGTCGGTTCCGGCACTTTTGCCGTGCCCATCAGCTGTCCGGATACATAGAACTGATACATCTTTCCGTCCTGCGAATCCACTTCCTTTTCTTCAATCTGATCGGTTGTCATGGTATTTGGAAGCATCACACTTCCATTTTTATATTCTGTCTTCTGAAAGTTCTGAAAGCCGTAATCAAACAACTGCCGGCTGTCCACACAGGCCTGACTCAGATCCACTGCTCTCAGAACAACCGCAATATAAGTCACACCATTCTGTTCTACACCGGTTACCAGTGTATATCCTGCATCATTCGTCATTCCTGATTTACCGCCGATGCATCCCGGATAATATAATGCAGATTCCTCCGCAAACAATGGATGATGTGTATGGAGTTTTCGTTCTTCACTGTTTTTGTTCGTTGCGGGAATTACATAAGTTGGTGTATTAAGAATTTTCCGGTAGGTTTCATTTTCCAATCCCTCGCGAAAAATCAATGCCATATCTCTGGCTGTTGTATACTGACTGTCATCCGGAAGTCCGCTTGCATTGGCAAAATGTGTATTGGTACAGCCGATTTCTGCAGCTCTCGCATTCATCATATCAATAAAATTCTGCTCTGTACCGCCTACATGCTCTGCGATCTGAGCCGAAACTTCATTTGCCGAATAAATGATCATGGCATAAAGACAATCCTCCATGGTCATGACTTCCCCAAGCTGCATACCAATATTGCCGGAATCCGGTGTCACATCCCGGACACCCGTCTCTGTAAAAGTCACCTCTTCATCCAGACTGCTGTTTTCTACAGCAACCAGAAGCGTCATCAGCTTGGTGATACTGGCCGGATAGCGGAGTTCATCCGCCCCCTTCTCATAAAGAACCGCACCTGTTTCCGCCTCCATGAGAATTCCGGTGTTGCAGGAGATTTCCGGTCCCTGCGGCCAGCCTTCCCGCTCATTGCTGGAAATACCATATACTGCATTCAGATCAACAGATGCCGCCATAACCGTGCTTACCGTGCAGACTGCTGCAGAAGCAGCAATTGCCGCGCACAAAACTTTTTTCCATTTTTTCATAGTTTTCCCTCAAATCCATCAAAAGAAACAATCGCATCCACAACTTTCTTTACGTCTTCCATGTCCAGATTATAGAACATGGGAAGGCGCAGAAGTCTCTCGCTCTCTTTTGTGGTGTAGACATCTTCTCCATGGAATCTGCCGAATTTCTTTCCTGCCGGTGACGAATGGAGCGGAACATAATGGAACACACTGCAGATTCCCCTCTCTCTCAGATAGGAGAGAAGCCGTGTACGTACCTCCATGTCCCGTACTTTTATATAATACATATGTGCATTATGGACACATCCTTCCGGTACAGACGGCTGCTCAATCTTTCCTTCATCCGCCAGGCATTTCAGATTCTCATGGTAATAATTGTAAATCTCCATACGTTTATGGCTGATTTTCTCATGTTCCTCCAGCTGCGCATAAAGATACGCCGCGTTCAGTTCGCTTGGCAGATAGGAAGACCCATAATCCACCCAGCGGTATTTATCTACCTGTCCCCGGAAAAATTTACTCCGGTCCGTGCCCTTTTCCCGAAGGATTTCCGCACGATCCAGGTATTTCTCATCCTGAAAGAGAAGGGCTCCGCCTTCTCCCATGGTATAATTCTTTGTCTCATGAAAGCTGTAGCAGCCGAAATCCCCGATGCTTCCCAGGGCTTTTCCCTTATAAAAAGCATCCACGCCCTGTGCTGCATCCTCGATCACTTTCAATCCATATTTCGCAGCAATTGCCATAATCGTATCCATCTCGCAGGCTACTCCTGCATAATGGACCGGGACAATCGCCCGGGTTCTCGGCGTTACTGCATCCTCGATCAGTTTTTCATCCATATTCAGGGTATCCGGACGGATATCCACAAATACCACCTTTGCTCCCCGCAATACAAAAGCATCAGCAGTGGATACAAACGTATAAGAAGGCATGATCACCTCATCCCCCGGCTGGATATCGGAAAGATAAGCCGCCATTTCCAAAGCATGCGTACAGGAAGTTGTCAGAAGTACCTTCCTGACCTGAAACTTCTCCTCCATCCACTGAGAACAGCGTCTGGTATAAATTCCATCCCCGCACAGCATTCCCCGGTCCACTGCATCTTTAATGTACTCCATCTCTCTGCCGGTAAAGGCAGGTCTGTTAAAATCAATCATGGATCTCCTCTTCGTCATCTTTTCTTCTTCAGTATCTACACTTCCGGTCTGTGTCCGGGATTCCTCTCAGCGGAATCCGTCTCTGTCTCCGGATGTGTATCCTGGACAATATTTTCCTTATCTCTTATTACATACTGAGGTGTCTTATTTATATTCAAAATGACTTTGCCCAGATATTCGCCAATAATTCCCAGCATCAGGAAACAGAATCCAAACAGTACCAGCATGACACACATCAGAGAGGACCAGCCAATGACTGTTGCCGGATTCAGAATTTTCCGTATCAGAACTGCTATTGCACCGATAAATCCTGCTGCCGAAAAAAGTGTACCCAGAAAGGTCGCAACACGCAGGGGAATCACTGTAAAATTCAGACAGGACAGAAACAGTTTCAGCCCTCTCCGGAAATTATAATTGGAAGTTCCCACTTCTCTTGCATAATGTTCGATCTCAATATTGGCAATGTTATGGGTCGTACGGAAAAACAGTACCTGAATAAACGTATTGTATCCGTCATATTTCACCACTTCATCCCTCACATAACGGCGGCAGCACCAGAAGCTGCTCATCTGAATGTCCTTCGGACGATCCAGGAGGTGCCAGAGAAGGAAACGGCTGACTGCACCTGTCATATTTTTAAAAACAGAAAACTTCCGTTCTTTAAACACTCCAAAAACAATATCATAGCCTTCCTGCATTTTATCCAGGAACTGCGGAATCTGTGACGGATGGTTCTGCATATCATCGTCCATTCCCACAATCAGTTCTCCTTCTGTATAATGGAGCGCAGCCATGATTGCATTGTGCTGCCCGAAATTTTTGGCAAGATTGATTCCCTTCACATTGGGATATTTCTCCGTCAGTGAATGGATTGCCTGCCAAGTATGATCTCTGGAATAATCATTGACCAGAACAAATTCGCATTCATAATCATCCAGTTTCTGAAATTCTTCAATTGCCAGTTCCACCACCCTGCCGATGGTGTGTTCTGAATTATAACACGGTATTACAATGGATACCAGCATCTTTCTGACTCCTTCTTTTCTCTCGCATTTCACGGGATGTACCAGTACATCGTAAATGAATAACTGATATATCTGTCTTGCCTGTTATCTGACGTACTAATAAACAGCAACAATCCGCCTTTATAGATTAAAAATCACGATTCCACACAGAATCAATGCAAATCCCAGCAGTTTTCTCCTGCTGAAACGTTCTTTCAAAAACAGGTAGCCCAGAACAGACACAAAAATATAGCCTGTGGATTCCAGAATCGGTGACATGGACAGCGGCACATATTTGAGCGCGATCATGGTCAGTATCACGGAACCGAAAAACATGGCGTACGCACCAATGACCAGCGGATTCAGGTATTCCATAAGAGGATTTCTGTAACTTCTGTTTGCAGCCTTTTTTAACAGAATCTGGGATACCGAGGAAATCATAACAGAAATCAGCAGCACACACACTCCCACTTGCAATTCACTCACTGCTGCCACCGCCTCTCTCTGTGTTTTCACTCGTTACCAGATAAATTCCTGCAAAAATCACTGCTGCCCCAACAATCATATTCCATGTAATCTTCTCTCCAAAAATCAGACTTCCCCAGATAATTCCCCAGATCAATGTCACAGGTTTGTTGGCATAGGCAACTGTCAGAGGCATTCTTTTCAGAATCTGCTGCCAGATAATGGCATACCCAAACATAATTACAAAAACCAGACCAAACCAGAACAGAAACGAAATGGACAAAATATGATCCGTATATCTGGATGCCATTTTGGAACAGACTCCGCTGAGGGAACTGAATAACAGGCTGATATGCAGCAATAAAAATGTACCTTTTTTTGCAGACAAATAATTTCTCATGCTATTTTCTCACAATCATAGAGTAAATTCAATGTTAATTTTCGACAAAACCTGTGTGAGTCTCTTTTCACAGGCATCCAGATCTGATCCCGTCAGAATCACCTGGCCCAGCCGATCTCTGCCGTTTTCATATCTGCGAACCACATCTCCCGGCTCAATGTTAAAAGAAAGATCATAAATATCGTCTGAACGTACATTTTCATTATGTATCTCTTTTACAATCCCGGTTGTTTCTGATGTCAGGATTCTGGATAAATTCGCCTGATGCGGGGCATCTTCCCGAAACATTTTTTCCGGTTCCATATCAAGCGCCAGCCGCACAATGGCTTCATAATAATTGATTCCATAATACAATCCCACCATTTCCGGCAGACAGGTAGCACCGGCACGTCCAGTAATTTCAATCACATAAATTCTGTCATCTTTTTCGATCAGATCACAGTTGACCGGACAGTTGTCCAGCCCGACCGCTTTGATGGCAAGACCGACCTGACGTTCTACTTCCGCACCGAGTTTTTTCTGTTTTCTGTACGGAACTGAATGACCTATGGGAGTTGGAACATAACTCTGGTAAGCTTCAATATTATTCGGCAGACAGTAAAGCAGTTTCCCGTCAGAAATCATCGCCTCGCATCCCAGAATCTTTCCTTCAATAAATTCCTCCAGAAGACAGTAGTCTTTTTTGGTTGCTGCCATCGTTTCCCCATAATATGTCCGTGCTTCTTCTTTTGTGATGCAGCGAAAAATCCCCCTGCTTCCCATCAGATCCACCGCTTTTACGATTACCGGGAAGCGTAACTCATCAAGAGCCGCCTCCAGCTCTTCTCTGCTTCGGATACAGATATGGCGGGCACAGTTCACACCGCCCTGCAAAAAAGCTTCTTTCATTTTGTACTTATCGCTGCTGATTTCACCTGCTCTGGCTGAGAGTCCCTTAATGCCAAGTTTTTCACAGACATAGCCAATTGCTTTTACTCCTGTGTCAAGACAGCAGGTTGTAATTCCATCAATCTGGTATTCCTCTGCAGCCCGAAGTACTGCTTCAGGATCCGAAATATCTGTAAAAGAACTCTCATCCGCTGCAGAAAATCCCGGCCAGTCCCCCGGTGTACTGACAGCAATCGTATGGACTCCCAGCTTTCTCGCCGCCTCATAAAGCGGAAGCTGAGAATAACTGGCACCCAGAATCATTAATTTTTTCATTTCAAGCTCTCCGATTTCTCCATCAGATAATCAAAAAATAACGGCGTTCCTCCTGTATGAAGGAAAAGAATATTTTTATTTTCTATCCCGTGTTCCTCCAGATATTTCATCATACCATAAAATGCTTTTCCTGTATATGTCATATCTAACGGAATTCCATCCGTCCGATAGACCTGACTGATCAAATCTGCCACATTCTGCGAATATACACCATAACCGCCTTCCATATAGGCATCTGTAAAGGAAATGGCCTCCTCCGGATGTTTCGGAAGAGAAATGGAAAACCTGTCTGCGTATTCCTGAAGATTTCCGGCAATCACTTCTTTTCCTCTCTTTTCATTTCTGGAGACAGAAATTCCAATGATCTTCCGTTTGTCTTTTTTCAACAGGCTTCCCATCAATAGTCCGGACTGTGTGGCATTGGTACTGGAAGCCAGGAAAATATAATCGAATTTTCCACCGCTTCTCTTTTCGAAATCACAGATTTCCACATAAGTTTCCACATAAGCTTGCATGGGTACCCACTCATTTCCGGTTCCGTAAATAGTTCCGTAAATATAATAGGGATGATATCCTCTTTCTGTCAGTTCATTCATTGCCTGCTGCACTGCATCTGCAATCCCCTGTTTCGTACACCGGATCTCCTTTACCCCCATCTCGTGGATGATACGGCTGTTGTGGGTTTCTTTCTCTTCTTTCATATCCTCCGTATTGTGAATCATGTAACAGGGAATATCCAGTTCCCGACAAAGTGTTGACAGAATCCGGCAGAGATTGGAATGGTAATTACCATAAATAATCATACTGTCGCAATGCTTTGTCTGCATATCCTCCACAAATTTCCGGGCAAAGCGGACTTTGTTTCCGCCAAAGGAGAAGGGAAGCAGATCATCCCTCTTCATATAAAATGCATTTTTTTCATCTGAAAAACGAAGTTTCTGGATCGGAGTTTCAAAAATCTCCACCGGGTTTTCTGCAGGACCTTCATAAAGAAGAGCTTCCATCTCTTCCATGGAATCCGCCTGAAGAATATAAAATCCCGGTCTGCTCCCGCTGTCCGTAATCACTGCATCTTTCACCGGACTGTCCAGAACAGTTTTTTTCACTTTATCCGGATTTTCCTTTTGTATACGTTCCATATGCTTCAGATCTTTTTCATTCATCAAAAAACGGATAGCCGCCACATATTCTTCCGCTTCTTTTATTTCCGGTTTTCTTCCCGCCGCTGTATCCACCACCATCTTTACAAAATCCTGTCCTGTAGATAAGGGAACAAGATCCGAACCGATGCAGTCACCGCCCATACGCGATCCGATTTCAATGATGCGCACATTTCCCTCCGAATCAATACGCAGTTCGCTGTGTCCTGCTCCATACCGTATTCCCAATGCATCCAGTGCCTCAAATACCGTCTGTTTCACTTTTTCCTTCATCTGCTCTTTCAAAGGTGCCGGCTGCAGATGTCCTACTTCAATATAGTGGGGCTCTCCTGTGGTATATTTTTTGGTAATCGCCAGACAGGTATGATTTCCTTCAAAACTGATGGTCTCCACACTGTACTCTGCGCCGCAGATGTATTCTTCGACAATGGCTTTTTTCTCAAAAGACTGAGAAACTGCATTTTTTATCGCTTCCTGCAGTTTATCCGGAGTTTCAACTTTTGTAATTGCACGGCTTCCGGAACGGTCTGTCGGCTTTACGATAACCGGATAAGACGGGGGAATCATCTCCTGTCCTTCTTCTGCAATCTGAAAGAAAGGTACGGGAATGCCCGCTTTCTGAAATGCCTTGCGCATGATATATTTGTTTGTAGAATTGCGGATACACTCCCTGCTGTTGCACGGAAGTCCCAGTTTTTCAGCAAGATACTGAACTGTAATATTGGCCAGATCTGAACCTATGGTAGCCACTGCTTTCGGCTGGATTTTGCGGCAGATTTCCAGTATTTTTTCCTTTTCCGTGATGCTGATCTCGTAAAAAACATCCGCGTCTTCTGCTCCTGTTGCCCCTTCCCGCCAGGCAAATACATGCGTTTCATATCCCATATCCTTTGCCTTCTGGATCAGAGGGCGCTGAAAGTCATTTGCACCGATAATCACTATTTTTTCCATTATGCTCTCTCCAAAATAGGAAATGCTGCATTTCCTGAGGTCCTGCAGCATTTCATTTATATTTCCTGTAATTTTTTCTATACAGCTATCTCCGGGATTTTTCCCGGCTGACGGAGTCTCTGTTTTTATTTGGTTTTGTACATTTCCTCGTAGTACTTCTGGTAATCACCGCTGGTGACATTTTTCATCCAGTCTTCGTGCTCAAAGAACCATTGAATTGTCAGACGAATGCCATCCTCAAAACAGGTTTCCGGATACCAGCCGACTTCTTCTTTAATCTTATCCGGCGCAATCGCATAACGACGGTCATGTCCCTTACGGTCTTCCACATAAGTGATCAGATCATCACTTACCAGCTTTTTGCGCGGATCATCATCCGGGAGCATCTCCTGAAGAGTATCCAGAATAATGTGAATGATCTGAATATTCTGCTTCTCATTATGACCGCCGATATTATATGTTTCAAAAAGACGGCCTTTTTCCTGAACCATATCTATGCCTTTTGCATGATCCATCACATACAGCCAGTCACGGACATTTTTACCGTCACCGTATACCGGAAGTTTCTTGCCCTGAAGCGCATTGTTAATAATCAGCGGAATCAGTTTTTCCGGGAACTGGTACGGACCGTAGTTATTGCTGCAGTTCGTAATGTTTGCCGGGAATTTATAGGTATCCATGTACGCCTTTACCAGCATATCCGATGATGCCTTGCTGGCAGAATACGGGCTGTGCGGTGCATATGGAGTCGTTTCATAAAAATATCCTCCGTCCTCTTCCAGAGAACCATAAACTTCATCTGTAGAAACATGAAGGAATTTTTTATCCGTCTTAAATGTACCATCCGGAAGTTCCCACGCAGCCTTAGCGGCATTCAGCATCACAAGTGTTCCGAGAACATTGGTTTTTACAAAAACATCCGGATTCTTAATACTCCGGTCCACATGGCTCTCCGCAGCAAAATGTACGACACGGTCAATATCGTTTTCTTCAAAGATCTTCATGATCGCATCGCTGTCACAGATATCTGCCTTAACAAAAGTATAGTTTTCTTTGTCTTCGATATCCTTCAGATTCTCCAGGTTTCCTGCATAGGTGAGCTTATCCACATTGATGATGCGGATCGTGTCTCCGTATTTTTCAAACATATAGTGAATATAGTTGGAACCAATAAATCCGGCACCTCCGGTTACTAAATAAGTTCTCATTTTCCTGTTTCTCCTTTTATCTTTTCAGCATTCTGCTGATTCTGTCATTTACGGTTGGTACAAATTCCCTGGGAATTAAACCGGTACACTTTTCCTTTGGAATCCTTCATCGTAGTATTCTTCAGCATAATTCCATTTTTATTAAAATAATAGTATTTACCGCCCGACTTCAGCCACCCGATCCGGGCTTTTCCATTGGAATTGAAATAATATCTGTTATTTTTAACTGTTTTAAATCCTTTGTCAAATCGTATGCCATTGGCATCTATATAATAAATGGCAGAAGAGGAAATTTTTATAATTTTATCCCTGACCAGATATGCTTCTTTGGCATCAAAATAATAATATTTCGAACTGATTTTCTGAAATCCCCGCAGAGCATAGCCTTTACTGCCTACATAGTATTTCTTTTTCTCAAAAGTTGTCCAGCCTTTCAGACGCTTCCCGTCTTTTCCGAAAAGATACACATTTCCGGAACCGGAAACAAGCTTTACATTTTTGTAGAGATATGCGTATTTACTGTTGAAATAATACCAGTCGCCATTCGTTTCCATCCATCCCTGCACAGCAGATCCATCTTCTCGGAAATAATAGGTTTTTCCCTGAACCTCCTGCCATCCATACTGCCTCACGCCGTCAGCATTCACATAATAAATTTTGCCATCAAGAGTCAGAAGTTTATTCACAGCTTTTACATTATTTTTATAATAATAGAATTTCCCATCCTCTTCTATCCAGCCGTTTTTCTTTCCGGGATCAATTGGTTCCTCTTTTGCAGGAAGCTGCCTGATATAGCTGACGATTGCTCTGGCATCTGCCTGACCGATTTTCTTCAGCTTGGCATCACTGCTCAAAAATTTACTTACGTCAGAATAACTGCTGATAAATGCATGTTCAATAATAACTCCGGGGAGATTATTCTCTACGCTGCTGTATACAATCTGATAATAATCTCTTATTTTGCCGTTAGGATATCTGCTTCCATCAGAAGAAAGGCGATACAGCATACCTCCTGTATCCTGATTGCGCTTTGCAATTCCCAGTTTCCCAAGTTCATTCATCACATAAGTTCCGAATTTTTTCTCTTTTGCCGCCAGGCTGGGCCGATAGTTTCCCCTGGAAATCAGAACACAGGCTCCTTTTGCGTAACCGCTGTCTTCCGAGTTGATATGCATGCTCACCAGAATGTCCGCTTTTGCCTTTTTTGCCGTAGCTACTCTGTTCTTCAGAGAGGGACATGTATTTTTTGTTCTGGTTAAAATCACTTTAATGTTTGTATACTTTTTCAGTTCCTGCTTTGTATAATTGGCAATTTTCCAGTTCATATCTGCTTCCAGATACAACCTGCCATTATGTCTGGCATCGGAACCCGAGTCAATTCCTCCATGCCCCGGATCCAGTACTACAACAAATTCACCGGTATTCACTGTTGCAGCCTCCGCCGCTTCCGGTCTGAACATCAAAATTGATAAAACACTCCAAATGATCAATAACCCTTTTAAAAAAACTTTCTTTTCTTTCATAACTAATGTACATCCTGTTTTTTATATTGTTTCGTACATACACCCGATTTATTAAACACAGATACCACTCCTGTGGAACTGGTAAGGGTTATGTTTTCCGCACGGACTCCTGATTTTTTGGAAGTACCCTTATAGAAATAATACTTCTTTCCATTAATCTTATGCCAGCCTTTGTATGCACGTCCATTTTTATCAAAATAGTAGGTATTCTTCACACCATTTTCTTTCACCGTATAGAATCCGTTTTCATAACGCGCTCCGGTGCTGCCAAGATAATAAATATTCCCGGCTGTGGAAATCAGTTTGCAGTTCTTATACATATAGGCATTCGTTTTGTTAAAATAATAGGTTTTTCCATTAATAGTATAGAAACCTTTCACAGCGTAACCGTTTGATGCCATATAATACTTTTTTTCTTTCCAGGTAACCCACGTTTTGGAGACTCTCGCTCCGCTTGCATTTACATAACAGATATTTTTTTTGGTCGAAACAAGCAGTGTACTCTTGTAGAGATATCCTTTTTTACTGTTGAAATAATAATATTTTCCACCAATTTTCTGCCAGCCGGTCAGTTTCACATTATTCTTGTAATAATAGGTTTTTCCACTCTCTGTTTTCCATCCGTTTTTCACCGCCGTAGCAGTTGTTGGCTTTGGTGTGGCCGTTGGCTTCGGTGTCGGTGTCGCCGTTGGCTTTGGGGTAGCCGTCGGTTTCGGTGTTGGTGTCGCTGTTGGCTTTGGCGTCGCTGTTGGTTTTGGCGTAGCCGTCGGTTTTGGTGTCGGAGTCGCCGTTACTGTTGATGAACCTGTATAAGAAGAAAGCGGCTGTGTACGGGGAGTAATCACTTTTGTATAATCCTTATAGCCAAAATTCACATCAACGTTATTGTAAACCGGAATGCCGTCAATCAATCCCTTGGTGGAGTTCAATATTCCTCCTCCGTCTCCATCTGTGGATTGCCAGATTGTATACTGATAATCAGAACTTGGCGGTGCCTGAATCTTGTCTCCGTATCTCGCAACCCATACATCAATCCCCTTCAGCAATGACCAGTCTATTTTATCGTCATACCAGTAAGTATTACAATACACCATCGGATAATAACCGGCTTTTTTTATCTCATTGCAAAAGGTCAGTGCAAGCTTTGATACCTGTGTTTTTGACAATTCTCCCATACGGGAATATTCCATATCAAACACAACCGGATAAGAAACCTTGTATCCTTTCATTTTACTGATGACCAGCTGCGCTTCTTTCAGAGCTGCTGATGTTGTAGTGGCGGTACTGTAAATATAAACCCCAACCGGAACCCCGGCTGCAGCTGCATTTTTCATATTTGCCGCATATTGTTTATCAAGATAACTGGTTCCATAAGCAACACGAACAAATGCAAAATCCACAGAAGAATTCTTAACCTTTTTCCAGTCGATGACTCCCTGCCATTCTGAAACATCGATTCCGCGGGTAATCGCTCCCGGAATTATTTCTCCGCTGCCGTTATAACATACTCCGTTGATTTTTTTCCAGGCATTTTCACTGCCCGATGATGCGCGCAGCAATCCTTCTGAACTTTCATATGCTTCACGCTCTTCCTGTGCAACCGTATCCCAGCGCTCATAAGGTGAAGCCGATATTCTGGCAGTCCCAATCAGTCCGATTGTCAACATTACACAGAGAATCAGCAGGTATATGCCTTTTCTTTTCTTTCCCTTCATTTTATCCCCCTGAATCATACTCCTCTATCATATTGAAAAAATATTAAGGTTTTGTTACATTTTTTATTATACATAGATGTATGTGGAAATGCAAGGAAATTCCTGTGAGCCAAAAGGGAATCCTGCCCGGAGGGCTTTTTTATATCATAGGAAAATGTGAGGCACTTTCCTTTAACATAAAAGACGCTCCCCGATTATTTCGGAGAGCGCCATAACTCACATCACGATCAATGCCATGCTTTATTGTCTGTCGGATCAAAATTCTTGGAACCGTACAAAGGTGTCAGAGCCCTGCGGCCAAGAGGTCCCTTCATGGATTCATTTGCATTGTATTTTCCGTCAATGATGCGGATGGTAGAACCATTGCAGTTATAGAATACCCATCTTGCATCTGCTACGCAGCAGCGAATGCATCCATGAGAAGCCGGATTTCCAAGCTTGTTATATTCACCTGCCGGAAGATTATAATAACTTCTGGAGCTTCCTGCAACAGAATGAATGAAGATACCTCCATTGCCCGCCCCGTCTACATGAGTTCCATACTGCCCCCATGAGGGTCCCATCAATGCCTGCCATCTATTATAACTGGTAAGCCGCATATTCCTGTTAGTCGGCCAGGTCGGTGTTCCCGGAAGACCGACAGAAACACGGATACTCTTAAGCGGAACTGTTCCTGATGAATTATATACCGTCATTACACCGTTCACACGGTCACATACCAGATAATACGGTCCGCTGTATAAATTTGTGAGATCATTGATCCGGTAACCGTTTTTATCAAAATAGTATGTCAGACCATCAATCTTCTTCGATGTATTCTTTACAAACAATCCGGTCTCTGGATCAATATATTTCACCTGATTTTTCGCATTGTTGATGATCACCCAGCCTGCAGAATAAAACTTACCGGTGCTGTCCACATATCCCTTAACGCCATTTCTGGTAACTGCTGCATTTGTCTTGATCGTATAATCACTGTTAAAATAATAATAATATCCGCCGATTTTCTTCCACCCGGATTTGTAAAGAACTCCGTCGCTTCCGGCATAATACCATTTATTATTATAATGGATCATTTTGTTTTTATACATCACACCCTTCGGTGTTGAACTGGTAGAAGACTGGAAGAAATAAGTCTTTCCGTTTACCGTAGTAATTCCGCTTGCAAGACGTCCATCCGTACGAAAATAACGACCGGATTTAGTAAGGTAATTCACATAATGATTCCCGCTGCTCGGGAAATAAAACCATCCGGCACTCTTTCCTTCCGGAGTGATAACCCTCTGCCAGCCTTTCTTTTCTACAATTTTACCTGGTGTTGAACCATAATAGAAATAACGTTTACTTCCGTATGCGAGTCTGTACCATCCATTTTTATAGGTGGAGCGACGCCCGTTGGAAGTGAAATAATATCTGGCGCCATTAAATTTTACTACTTTATTTTTATAGATACGCCCGTATTTGTCTGTACCATAATAATAACTTCCGACTTTTGCCATTTTGCTTTTCAGGATATAGCCGTTTTTATCCAGCATGTATGTATAATCACCGACACTGCTGTCTATATTCTTATCAAGCCTTGTAACTTTCGCGACTTTTGAGGAGCGGCGTCCGTCAGAATTATACTTCCACCAGCGATACACGCCCTTGCTGTCTGCTATGCGCAGCCATCCGGACCGAAGCATCTTACCCGGAATATCACCTTCCTTCTCAGCCGGCTGGCAATAATACTCTCCCGGTTTTTTCCCATCGCTGATGGTAATAATACCAGTACATGGCGTACCATCATTTTTTAAAATGTAATACGCTCCATTGATCTTATAATATCCATAATATTTATCTGCTTTTGTATTGATCGTTTTCAGACCGGATACCGATACGAAACCACCTTTCGAAGAATAATAACGGAAGGTAGTTCCTGTCCACAGCCAGTAAGATTTCTGCATTTGGCCAAGATCAGAATTCATCGGGGTACATACTGCAGTTGAATTCGGATCTTTCAGCGTTGCATTTGCCTCATCCATGAAGAAATGCTCCACTTCTTTATCATAATTGGATCCGGAGCCTTCCTCGTTTGACGGAACCATATAACGTCCTGTGATCAGATAACCTTCTGCGTCAAAATAATAATCTCCTTCTGCAACCGGATCTTTCACAGTAGGATCATTGCTGTATGTTGCAATATGAACAATCCCGTCTGCCTGTGTATAAAACTGTTCTGGGGAAACATCCGTCTGCAGCAGTACGTCCGGATCTGTATTCTCTGCTGCATCAGCTTCTTCAGAAGCAGAATTCAGTGCCTCCGCAGAAACTGTCTCTTCCTGTGCAGCAGGCACTTCAGAAGCCGTCATAATATCTGCATCTTCTGCCTGAACCTCTTCCAATCCTGCAGCAGGATCCTTATCCGCCTCTGCAGCACCATCGTATGTCGTCATACTATCCGAAGTACCAGTAGTGTCCGTTTCTGTATTTTCTCCGGCAGCCTGTTCTTCCGGAACAGAAGCGGTCACTGTGACAACCGGTTTTTTCAGTCTCCATTTGCCATATGTGGTTCTGATCCAGTCCGTTTCATGAATATTTCCGTCTGATGCTGTCAGAATTTCCGTCTGAATCTCATTGGTCTCCGTATTCTGAGAATCTGCTGAAGTTTCCCCTGCTGAAAACAGTTCAATATCATTCGAAGAAATATCATTTTCTTCTGCAGATACATCTGTTGTTTCCGGAGTCGGTGTTATCACTTCCGCTGTCGGAGTTGTCTGCTCTCCCGAAGGTGTCACTGCTTCCGGAACAGTTGTCTCTGTTGTTTCTGTTTCCGGTGCTTCTGCCGTTTCAGAAGACTCAGTCCCGGTTACAGGTTCAGATTCTGTGATTCCTGCTGAAGAATCATCAAACTCCGACCATGTTACCCCATCTGTCTGGTCTGAAAAAGCAGCGGCACCAGTCTGGCAGATCATAGACATACAAAGTGTAATACTCAATGCAGCTGCTGCTAATTTCTTTTTCACAATAATTCCTCCTTATTCTCCTGATAAATACTTTTCATTCCATACTCTTAAAACAGTACTTCGTGAACAGTTGCCTGTTCCTCATGATTTACTCTCCCAGACCACTGCTGATTGCCGTGATCAGCGCATCCATTGCTTCCTGTTCATCTTTACCCTCACAGGTCAACTCAATTTCATCTCCGCATTTCACACACGCGCCAAGAACACTTAATACGCTCTTGGCATTAGCCGTACAGTCTTCAAATGTGAATGTGATCAGAGATTTGTACTTCATTGCTTCCTTACAAAGCAGCCCTGCCGGTCTCAAATGAAGTCCTGTTGGATTTTTAATTGTTATTTTCTGACTGATCATGATGTCGCCTCCTTATTCATCACTGCTGTTTTCGGCAATAGAAATTTCTGATATCTCAACTTCTGCAGTTACCGGGTCTACCAGTTCATACCCATCCGGAAGTTTTATTTTGACTGAAAGATCATAGTTACCTGTTGTCTTTCCCTCCAGATCTACAGAAGCTTCTATCTCTGCCGGATCAAGAGTTTCTTCTGCTCCATCTGTTTCTTTGATCCTGAGTTCAATCTTATCCATTGCAAAAATCACCTGCGTGTCTTCCGGCTGATTCTCCACTGCAATATTATTGGTATCCAGTTCATAGGAATGACTGCCCTCCGGAAGTATATTCACCCGCACCCACACATCTTCGCTGGCACCGCTTGGGAGCTTCAGGCCATCGGAAAGCAGCTGGGTAATATTCACTTTCGTCTCAACATCCGAACTTTCACCGGAAATATCTATATACTCGGCAGGAATTCTGATCACGTTACCTTCTTCCTCAAGAATACCAAGTGCTTCTTCACTTCCTGCAAGACTGAGCACATTCGGTACTGTGACAACACTCTCCACCTGATAGCCTTCTGCCGGTTCACCGGTATAATCGCCGATGATCTGTATATTGGAACGAACCCTCCAGAGTTTCGCAGTAACCGTCACCTTCGGCACATTCAGATAACTCATCTGTGCATCGGTCAGCTGCGTTCCGTTTTTGTCATAAATAACAAGCTCTGTTTCCTTCGTCACGTTCTCTGTTTTATTATCCACACTGATATTCGCTGTTACATTCCCTATTATATTGATCAGGCTGGTCGGACCCGTAATCTTGATTTTTTCTGGATTTGCCGTCAGAGAACCAATCTCGTAACCTTTCCCCGGCTTGGATTCTCCACTGTTCACACTGATTACAAACTCCTGGGTTTTCTTATCCTCAAGATGAACTGCAAGATTATTGGGAACCACTTCTATATTGCCCGGAGAAACGCCATCACAGGAAACCGTGATCGGAACCATAACCGGGTCCTCATCAAAACTCAGTGCCTGCTGCAGATCCGCAACCGCACGAATGTCTGATGCAGATATCCTGCTCAGAGTCTTACGCTCTGCTGTAATATAAACACGGAACGTCCCATGATCTGTATCAGGCAATGGAACTTTCTGATCAATGTAAGTCTGATTCAAAAGTTCCACATTCTGAATCGTGTAAGAAACCGTTCTGATTGGATTGTCGACATTTACAACGATCATCCATACCAGAACGGCAGTTGCCACCGACATGATCTTCAGAGAGATGTTCCGGATCAGTTTATTCTTCATGCTTCACTCTCCCTTTCAGAAGCTGCCGCAGCCTTCTGCTGTCAACAACCTGTTTATTCTGTGTCTCTACCAGAATTTCTCTGAGACGTGTACTGTTTACATTTCGCATGAGTTTCCCGTCTTTTGCAACGGAAACCTGCCCTGTTTCTTCTGACACAATAATCGTAACGGAATCCGTCACCTCACTGATTCCCACTCCTGCACGATGTCTGGTTCCCAGCTGTTTGCTCAGTTCCATATTATCAGACAACGGCAGATAACAGGTTGCTGAAACGATGCGGTTTCCTCTCACGATTACTGCTCCGTCATGAAGAGGCGTATTATGTTCAAAAATATTAATCAAAAGCTGGCTTGTCAGCACAGCATCCAGCGTAATACCTGTACGCTCATATTCTGTCAGAAGAATATCCTGCTCGATCACGATCAGCGCACCAGTCTTTACTTCTCCCATATCAAAGCAGGCTTTGATCAGCTCATTGACTGTTTTATCTGTAAATCGCTCCGTTACTTCTTTGCTGGTATCAAACGGAATAATCGCAGCCATAATATTCTTCTGTCCCAGCTGTTCAAGAACCTTACGCAGTTCCGGCTGAAAAATTACCACAACCGCTATGATCATAATATTGGCAAGATTCGACACGATCCACAAAATCGTATTCATCTTAAAAATATAAGCAACCAGGAGGAAAATCAGCACTACCAGAATTCCCTTCAAAAGCGTATATGCTCTTGTATATTTTATCCAGACCATGAACTGGTATATAAAAAACGCAATCAGGGCAATTTCTATGATGTCAATAATACCAATGCTGGGCAGAGAAATCTTGAATAAATATCTCTCCAGTATTCCCTGCAAGTTCTGCATAAAATCCTCCCCTCCGCTATCTGTTTTTAGTATTGCAAAAAATCCAAAACACTTCCCTGTAATACTTCAGAAATACATAAAAAACTTCCGCACAGCAGATATTTCCACCTGCTGCAGGATTAAAGATCTTTTAAGGATTCTTCCAGTTTCTTTTCAAAATCAATATCATCCAGATCATCTTTCCGTTCTACCGGCATCTCATCTGTACGTCTTTTTTTGGTTTTTCTAGGTTTCTCTTCTCCCTGAAACATCGGCTCGGAAAAAGAAACAACACTCTCCTCACTTCTCCGGTCTTCTCTGGAATTTCCTCCATTGATTTTCTTGATGCTTCGCTCAGATGTCGTTACCGCAGCCTTAGGAACTGCCTTTACATAGTAGTAATACTCATCATCTTCATACTCCAGACGTTCTGTTCTCGTATAATCCCCGCCGAAAACAAAGAATTCCAGCACAATACCGATCAGAACAGCTGCAACGGAATAAACGATCAGCGGAACAATATCCACAGATACACCAAAATAAAAGCTTCCGCCCAGCATAATCAGTACATATGCAACACCGCCTGTAACAATTGCAATTCTCCATGCATAGTCAAAAGAACGGGTACGGATCAGATTCACCAGCAGTATAACCACAATAAATGCAATCACTGTAATCCACATTTCCCAGTTGGTCACCATCCCGTCAGCCATCATTGTGAGACGATCCATGACTTCTACATCAGGATTCTGGAAACTCTGTGCATTTGCATTCAGAAACTTAATAAAATAATAAATAATCACTCCGCATCCGGACGGAAGGACAGAAACAGCACTTCCCAGAAGTCCGCTGCCGATCGGAAGTAATACCGGTACATTCAGTGCAAAAGAAAGAGGTGTAAAAACCATCACGAGATTCTTACCTGCACTGAATCTCAGAAAAAGGATCATCATAAACAGAAGGAGCACCAGCATAAATCCAGCAGCTTCGATTCCCAGCGCATAGCTGTGTCCAACCATCAGAACGCATCCTGCAAACACCATCACGGACGATGGAAGAATCGAACAGATCAGTGCAAGAATCAGCACGATAAAAATATTATTCAGTTCATTCATATAACCCATACTCTGGTTGATCCAGGAAAAATAGGAAAATCCGAGTATAAATTTCAGAAGAGGCATAAAATACATTTCATACTGCCCGTAAAAATTCTTGATTTTCTGTTTCATTTCCAGTAATGCTGTCATTTTCTATGTCCTCCTGACGTTCTGCGGCCTGCAGATTTCTTTTCTTCACGGCTGTATATCTTTTCCAGTCTGGTAAGATCTCCATAATACTTCTTGACACTTTTCTTCGCGCAGTGATATCTGACGGAATACTGGATATACGTCAGACAGGAAAATACTACAAGAACCGCCACATATCCGGCAATAATCCCGATTCCAAGGGAAATCAGATCCATCTTATGAATATTTTCCAGAAGATATTCTCCATAATATGCGGCAACTCCCGCCAAAATCAGTACATATCCGATCGTTACAAGAAAAAAGTTCTTGATCAGTGCAAGCCCTATATAGTCGCTTCTGTAATACTTACTGACCGGAAGGTATTTTTTTCCCTCGCCTTTTTCATACATGGCGAGCTTATTCATGATTTTTACCTTTTCTTCGTTTATCATAACATGCTCCTTGTCATTTTACTGCAGCCAAGCTATACGGAAATATCTTCCAGCGCAGACATCAGCTTTCAAGAAAGAATCCTGCTTTGCAGGATTCTCCGCCTGCGGCGGATTGCTTTAGCAATATATTTCCTCTCCGCGCAGTGCGATTCTGCCCAGAGGGCTTTTAAATGAAATACTCATACAGATGAATTGTAACATATATCCCAATCCATGAAAAGCCCCTTTTCTGCTGTAAATCCAGTAAAACACACCAAAAAACGCATTTCAGTCAACATCGATTCCCATACAGACCGTCAGAAAATAAACCTGATCCGCACCGGCTTCTCTAAGGCATGCTGCAGCCGCATCCATCGTACTTCCGGTAGTATAAACATCGTCAACCAAAAGAATCTTCCATCCATCCAGACGCTCTGCCACCTCAAATGCATCACTCAGATTCCTGCGCCGTTCTCCGGCATCTAGCTTTTTCTGGGATTTTGTCTTTTTTATTTTTCTAAGCACTCCGGAAGCTGTCGGAATTCCATAAAAATCCCCGATTCTGTCTGCAAGATATTCTGCCTGGTTAAATCCTCTTATTCTCCTCTTGGACGGATGCAGCGGTATGGGAATGATCAGATCCGGATTCCACCGGTGTATTTCTTTGTCTGCGTATCTGCACATTGCCGCCGCATAAAAATCTCCGTATTCCCTGCGTCCGTAATATTTATATTTCACCAGGGAAGTTCTCATTCTGTCATCGTACAGATAAATCCCCCGCCCTTCACTGAAAGAACGATGACGAACACTGCATTCCGGACAGTATTCTTCCTCTGCTCTTACCGGTTTCCCGCATTTCATACATCCCGGTCCTGTATATGGTTTTAATTCTGCCGAACACTCCGGGCAGATCAGAAGACCCTGATCCGCCAGTATCCGGTGACATACGGGACAGCACCTCGGATAAAGGCTGTTCAGGATTCCTGTCCCGGCTTTTCTGATCCATTGTTTCAAGAGATGTCCTTTCTCCCCGATGACGCTCTCTTTTCTTCTTTTCTTTTTTGACAACACAGCTCAAGACTACTCAACACAGCCAAGCTGTATGCCTGTTCCTATTTCTTCCGGCTTACATGTCTTCCTCATATCCGATTCTGCTCTTCCAGTTCCCGTATTCGGATATCCAGAGAACTGAAACGCTTCTGCTGTTTTTCATTGCGGATCATTTCCGCAAAGGTTTCTTCACTTCCTACAACAGTCACACATTTCCTCGCCCTTGTCACTGCTGTATAAAGAAGATTTCTGTTCAAAAGCATTTTGGGTCCTGAAAGCAGAGGTATCACAACAGCCGGATACTCTGATCCCTGCGATTTGTGGATCGTAATGGCATAGGCCAGCTCCAGCTCTTCCAGCTGTTTGAAAGAATATTCCGCATGTCTTCCATCCTCAAATTCCACTTCCGCTGTTTCCGCAAAATCGTTGATAGATCTGAGAATACCGGTATCCCCGTTAAATACACCCACACCTTTTTCCACGGGAATTCCATAATTCCCTCTTATTTCCCACTCCAACTGATAATTGTTGCGGATCTGCATGACTTTATCCCCTTCGCGGAAAAGCCCCTGACCGAATTCTTTTTCTTTTTTGGTTTCATCCGGAGGATTCAGATATCTCTGCAGAATCTGATTCAGACGTTCCACTCCCAGAAGGCCCTTTCGCATAGGAGTCAGAACCTGAATATCAAACGGCTTTTCCTCCACATAACGGGGCAGTTTTTCCTGTATGAGTGCGATCACGACACGGATGATCATATTGGCATCATAACGCTTCAGAAAAAAGAAATCACGGCTCTTATTATCCAGAATGACCTGTTCTCCTCTATTGATCTTATGTGCATTTACTACAATGTCACTTTCGGATGCCTGACGGAAAATCTTTTTCAGTTCCACCACCGGAAACTGTCCGGACCGGATAATGTCACGAAGAACATTTCCCGGTCCCACACTGGGAAGCTGATTCTCATCTCCCACCAGGATCAGTCGTGTGCCTGCCGTAACAGCCAGAAGAAGCGAATGCATCAGATGAATATCCACCATAGACATTTCATCAATAATCACCACATCTGCATCCAGCGGATTCTCTGCATTCCTCTCAAAATGTACCGCCTGGCCCTCTCTCTCTTCATCCGGAAGCCCGGTCAGTTCCAGCAGACGGTGAATGGTCTGTGCCTCATATCCGGTTGCCTCTGTCATACGCTTGGCAGCACGGCCGGTTGGAGCAGCAAGCCGCAGTTCTGCGCCTTCTCCCTCAAAATAATGGATAATCGCATTGATCGTCGTCGTCTTACCGGTACCCGGACCTCCCGTCAGTACAAACAGACCGTGTCCCGAAGCTTCCTTCACAGCTTTTTTCTGCATTTCATCCAGAATGGTTCCTGTGTCCTTTTCAATCTGTGCAATTCGTCTGTCCACCAGTTTCTCGTCTTCCGGACATATGATATTCAATTCCGACAGCATTCTGGCTGTATTCAGCTCCAGATAATAAAACTGCGTCGGGTAGACGATTACTCCCTCTTCCTGCTGTTTCAGTATCACTTTTCTGTCCAGGGAAAGATCCATCAGATGTTTTTCCATATAAGAGGGGGCCACATCCAGAAGTTCCGATGCTTTTGCAAACAGAATCTCTTTCGGGAGATAGGTATGTCCTTCCCCGGCAGCCTGCTGAAGAGTATACATCATTCCGCTCCGGATCCTGTAATCGGAATCCGTATGTATTCCAATTCGTGCCGCAATTTCATCCGCAATCTTAAAACCAACGCCGCTGATGTCATCGGCCAGACGATACGGATTTTCCTGTAGGACACTGTAAACAGATTCTTTATATTTCTGATAAATCTTTGCACCCAGATTCAGAGAAATGCCGTATTTTTGCAAAAACATCATAGCTTTTCTCATATCAGCTTTTTCTGTTACCTGAGCAGCGATTTCTCTTGCTTTTTTTTCACTGATGCCTTTTACTTCCGCCAGACGTTCCGGTTCTTCTTCCACGATTCTGAGAGTATCTTCTCCAAAATGACGGACAATTCTTCCGGCAAGCGCCGCTCCCACACCCTTGATTGCCCCGGACCCCAGATAACGTTCCATTGCAAGAGAATCTTCCGGCATTTTTTCCGCAAAAGACTCGATCTGAAACTGTTTTCCATAAACCGGATGGCGGGTATAGGAACCGGAAGCTTCTATGGTCACACCCTGGGATACAGATGGAAAAGAGCCCACACAGGTCAATTCTTTCTCCTGATTGTCTTTCAGTACAAACACTGTATATCCATTGTCATCATTTCGGAAAATAATATGGTCGATATATCCTGTTACTGTTTCACTCATACTTTCCTCCTGTATATAAAAGAATCCTGCTCTGCAGGATTCTTCTCAGCTTTCCATCTTTGCCATGACTTCCGCATATTTGCCGGTTCCCACAGCCACAACATTCATGGCATCCTGGACCGTCAGCGTATTGACACCGGTACGCTGTTCGATCAGTGTATCCATTCCATGAAGCATTGCCCCGCCTCCGGTAAGTACAATGCCACGCTCTACAATATCTGCAGCCAGTTCCGGCGGTGTTTTTTCCAGAACACTGTGAACCAGCTCCACCACCTGATTCGTTGCATCTTTCAGAGCCACACGGATTTCTTCAGAAGTAATGACAGCCACTTTCGGAAGACCTGTCATAATATTTCTTCCCTTCACTTCCATGGTTCTGGGATTTGCCTCTTCACTTGCCGTTCCGATGGCAATCTTGATTTTTTCCGCAGCTTCTTCACCGATAAACAGACTGTGATTCTGACGGACATAACTCAAAATTGCCTGATCAAATGCATCTCCGGCCACCTTGATTGTTCCGGACACCACCACTCCCGCAATGGAGATCACCGCAACATCCGTTGTTCCGGCTCCGATATCCACCACCAGATTGCCGTAAGGTCTGGTCACATCCACCCCTGCACCGATGGCAGCGGCGATCGGCTCTTCCACCAGATACACTTCTCTGGCCCCGGACTGATAAGTGGCCTCTTCTACTGCTTTGCGCTCAATTTCCGTAATTCCGCTGGGTACACAGATACTAATCCTGGGTTTTCGGAAAGCTCTCCTTCCCAGGGCTTTGGAAACAAAATACTTCAGCATCTTTTCCAGAACAGTATAATCTGTGATCACGCCCTGACGGATCGGACGGATCAGTTCCATATTTGACGTCAGATGTCCGGCCATTTGGCGGGCTTCCTCTCCTATGGCTCGAATTTTTTCGGTATCTTTATCATAAACAACAATGGAAGGCTCATTCAGTATCAGTCCCTTCCCTGTAGAATATACCAGACTGTTTCTGGTTCCAAGATCAATTCCAATATCACTTGCAGGCACAGGAATCCCCCTTTCCTATCACAGTTATTATAAACAACTGTGTTTCAAATGAAAAGTTTTTTATCGTGAACTTTTCGTGTCGTCGTTACTGTCACTGCTGTTCAGCCATTCACAACAGCATGTAATCTTCTTATTTATTGTCCAGATATTTCGCCACGTATTTTCCTGTATAGGAAACTGGATTGGCTGCCACTTCTTCCGGAGTTCCGCTGGCAATAACGGTACCGCCTCTGTCTCCGCCTTCGGGTCCGATATCAATGATATAATCTGCCGTTTTGATCACATCCAGATTATGTTCAATCACTACAACCGTATTTCCGCCTTCTGTCAGGCGTTTCAGAATATCCACCAGCTTATGCACATCTGCAAAATGAAGTCCCGTTGTCGGCTCATCCAGAATATAGATCGTACGGCCTGTGCTTCTCTTGCTCAGTTCTGTGGCTAGTTTGATACGCTGTGCCTCACCTCCGGAAAGTTCCGTAGACGGCTGGCCCAGTTTGATATAGGAAAGCCCCACATCATACAGAGTCTCAATCTTTCTCCGAATAGAAGGGACATTTTCAAAAAATGTCATTGCTTCTTCCACCGTCATATTCAGGACATCATAAATACTCTTATCCTTATATTTGACAGCCAGGGTTTCCCTGTTGTATCGTTTTCCTTTACATACTTCACAGGGAACATACACATCCGACAGAAAATGCATTTCGATTTTAATAATTCCGTCTCCGGAACAGGCTTCACACCGGCCGCCTTTTACATTAAAGCTGAAACGTCCTTTTTTGTAGCCTTTTGCCTTGGCATCCGCGGTTGCGGCAAACAGATCACGGATCTGGTCAAATACGCCGGTGTACGTTGCCGGATTGGATCTTGGAGTCCGCCCGATCGGGGACTGGTCAATATTGATCACCTTATCCAGCTGTTCTTCTCCCAGAATATCCTTATGTTTGCCCGGAATCGTCCGCGCACGGTTCAGATCCCTTGCAAGCCGTTTATAGAGAATCTCATTCACCAGAGAACTTTTGCCGGAGCCTGAAACACCAGTTACACAGGTCAGCACTCCAAGAGGAATGTCCACATTGATATTTTTCAGGTTATTTTCCGCAGCACCTCTGATCCGCAGAAAGCCCGTCGGCTTCTTTCGTTCTGCAGGCACAGGAATTTTTATTTTGCCGCTGAGATAAGCTCCGGTAAGGGAATCCGGATTTTTCATCAGATCCTCTGCTGTTCCGATTTCCACCAGTTCCCCGCCATGCATGCCGGCCCTCGGTCCGATATCCACCACACAGTCTGCTGCCCTTATGGTATCTTCGTCATGTTCCACCACGATCAGACTGTTGCCCAGGTCACGCAGACGCATCAGAGCACCAAGCAGTTTGTCATTATCTCTCTGATGCAGACCAATACTCGGCTCGTCCAGGATATAGGCAACTCCCACCAGTCCGGAACCAATCTGCGTTGCCAGACGGATACGCTGTGCCTCACCTCCGGACAGAGTGGCCGTTGCACGTCCAAGAGAAAGATAATCCAGTCCCACTTCCGAAAGGAAACCTACTCTCTGCCTGATTTCTTTGAGGATCTGTTTCCCGATCAGTTCCTGCTGAGGAGTCAGCTTCAGTTCTTCCATAAACTTTTTCAGATTTTCGATGGAAAGATTGGTGACTTCATAAATATTCTTCTCTCCTACCGTTACTGCAAGAGCTTCTTTTTTCAGACGCTGCCCCTTGCATTCCTTGCAGGGAGTAATCCGCATAAAAGTCTCATATTCTTGTTTCATCGTATCTGAACCGGTTTCACGGTATCGCTGCTCCACATTTTTGATCAGTCCCGGAAACGCCACATCGTAAATGCCTTCACCGCGCTGTCCTTTATAATGCACCTTGACTGAGTGTCCGTTGGTGCCGTGAATCAGCATATCCTGAATTTCCTGCGGATACTCCTGAAACGGAGTATCCAGACTGAACTGGTATTCCCGGGAAAGAGCGTCCAGAATCGCTCTTGTAAAACTTCCCTTATCTGTACAGGACTGCCATCCTGTCACCCGGATTGCTCCTTCTGAAATACTCAGAGACTTGTCCGGGATCATCAGATCCGGATCAAATTCCATTTTGTATCCCAGACCCAGACAGGCCGGACAGGCACCAAACGGATTATTAAAGGAAAAGCTTCTCGGTTCAATCTCAGGAATACTGATCTCACAGTCCGGACACGCAAAGCTCTGGCTGTAATTATGAATATTTCCATCCATGGTATCCACCATCAGAAGTCCATCGGCCAGATTCATGACCGTCTCAATGGAATCTGACAGACGTTTTTCAATCCCCGGTTTTACTACAAGACGATCTACCACGATCTCAATATTATGCTTCAGATTTTTGTCCAGAGAAATTTCTTCCGACAGCTCATACAGGCTTCCGTCAATCTGTACACGGACATAGCCGCTTTTCTTGGCCTGTTCCAGAAGCTTCGCATGAGTTCCCTTGCGCCCCCGGACAACCGGAGCCAGAAGCTGGATTCTGGTGCGTTCCGGAAATGCCATAATGGAATCCACCATCTGATCCACCGTCTGCTTGCGAATCTCTCTTCCGCATTTGGGGCAATGGGGAATTCCCACTCTGGCATAAAGAAGACGGAAATAATCATAAATTTCGGTCACCGTTCCCACAGTAGAACGAGGGTTTCGGTTGGTAGACTTCTGATCGATGGAAATTGCAGGCGGCAGACCCTCGATAAGATCCACATCCGGTTTTTCCATCTGTCCCAGAAACTGTCTCGCATAGGAAGACAGTGACTCCATATAGCGTCTCTGTCCTTCTGCATAAATGGTATCAAAAGCAAGCGAAGATTTTCCTGAACCACTCACACCTGTCAGTACAACAAACTGGTTTCTTGGAATATCCACACTTAAATTTTTCAGATTATTCACATTCGCACCGCGTATTTTGATAAAATTTTTACCTGTTGTATTTGCAGCCATTTGTGCCTCCATATTTATTCAAAACAAAAATTCTGCCAGTATCGTATTGCTCACATGGATTCCACTGCGGGTAAAACGCCAAAATCCGTCTTGTTGTTCCAGAAATCCTCCGGACTCATATTTTCTCAGAATCTCTCCATACACCTCATCCAGAGATATGCCGAAACACCCGGCAAAATCCTCTGCCCGGATTCCTTCTGTCATCCGAAGTCCCAGGAACATGAATTCCTCCATTTTTTCTTTCTCTGTCAGACGATGTAGTTCTCTTCGGATTTTGTCCGGACAACTGTCTTCACGCAGGTATTCCTCCATATCTGAAGTATTGGAAAAACGCACATCCTGGTAAAGAGACGATGCACCAAGTCCCAGTCCGAGATATTCCGTCCGTCTCCAGTAACCGGTATTATGACGGCATTCCCGCCCGGGTTCTGCGTAATTGGAGATTTCGTACTGATGATATCCATATTGGCCCAAAATTTTCGCCGTATCTTCATACATCCGGTACTCCGTCTCTTCATCCGGCAGATTCAGGTCTCTCTCAGAAAAAGGAGTCCCTTCTTCAATAATCAGACTGTAAGCCGATATATGTTCCGGTTTCAGTTCTGCCACAGTCCTGAGCGTGTGTTCCCATCCCTCACAGGTCTGCTTCGGAACAGCAAACATCAGATCCACATTAATATTGTCAAAACCTGCTTTCCTTGCAAGAAAAAAGCTTTCCAGGAATTCCTCATAGGTGTGGATCCTGCCAAGCTCCCGAAGTTCCCGGTTATCCGCCGACTGCAGTCCCAGACTCAGCCGGTTGATTCCTGCGTTTCGGTAGATTTCCAGTTTTTCTTTCGTTAAAGTCCCCGGATTTGCCTCTATGGTAATCTCGGCATCCGGGGAAAATAAAAATTTCTTTTTCAGGCAAAAAAGAAGTTCTCTGATCTGTTCTGCCTCGAGCAAAGATGGCGTACCTCCGCCGAAAAATACAGATATCACTTCGTACCCTTCTGCCGGAGACACCCCCTGAATTTCTTTCAGAAGAGCCTGCACATATTCTCTGCGGCGTTCTGTTCCTGCAGGACCTGATAAAAAATCACAATAATCACATTTTTTCACACAGAACGGGATATGCACGTAAAGTTCCAGAGGTACGCACTTCTCCCGCTCTGCACAAGCTGATTTCGGCATTTGTTTACTCTCCCGCCAGATATTCATTTACCATGGTCATATTTCCATTTGTCACCACTGCGTCGGGATTGATTTCCATTGGATCCGGGGTAGGGGTGGGCTCCGGCGTGATCGTAATCTCCATCACCTGCTGGCTTTCCGGATCCTTTTCTTTTGCGCACCCACAGCCGGAAAACAGACTGCATGACAAAAGAACCGCAGCCAGCAGACATTTTCTGACATATCTCCTGTTCATGATCAGCTCCTTATTTGTCATCCAGCTTCAGCACACTCATAAAGGCTTTCTGCGGAATTTCCACATTTCCTACCTGACGCATTCGTTTCTTACCTTCCTTCTGTTTCTCCAGAAGTTTCTTCTTACGGGTAATATCACCGCCATAACATTTGGCAAGAACATCTTTACGCATGGCCTTAACTGTTTCTCTGGCAATAATCTTGCTGCCGATCGCTGCCTGAATCGGAATCTCAAACAGCTGGCGCGGAATTTCCTCTTTCAGTTTTTCACACATTTTGCGGCCTCTCTCATAGGCAGTATCCGCATGTACGATAAAGGACAGAGCATCCACTTCTTCTCTGTTCACCAGAATATCCAGTTTCACCAGTTCACTGCGTTCATATCCGCATAATTCATAATCCAGAGATGCATATCCTCTGGAACGGGATTTCAGTGCATCAAAAAAGTCATAAATAATCTCATTCAAAGGCAGCTTGTATTTCAGGAGAGCTCTCGTCTCTTCCATATAATCCATACCGCCGTACTGACCTCTGCGCTCCTGGCAGAGATCCATGATCGCGCCGATAAACTCTGTCGTAACCATAATCTCCGCATTAACCATCGGCTCTTCCATATATTCAATTTCCGACGGATCCGGAAGGTTCGTCGGATTTGTCAGATCGATCACTTCTCCGTTCGTCTTATGCACTTTATAAATAACACTCGGTGCGGTAGTTACCAGATCAAGGTTGTACTCCCGCTCCAGACGTTCCTGGATAATCTCCAGATGAAGAAGTCCAAGGAAACCGCAGCGGAAACCAAATCCCAGTGCAACGGAAGTCTCCGGCTCATAAAACAGAGAGGCATCATTCAGCTGCAGCTTCTCCAATGCGTCGCGGAGATCGCCGTATTTCGCCCCATCAGCCGGATACAGTCCGCAGTAAACCATGGGATTCACTTTTTTGTAACCGGGAAGTGCCTCTGCACAGGGATTGGAATCATCTGTAACTGTATCACCCACGCGGGTATCTCTCACATTCTTGATACTTGCCGTAATATACCCAACCATGCCCGCTGTCAGTTCTTCACAGGGAATAAACTGACCTGCACCAAAATATCCGACTTCCACAACCTCTGCCTTAAATCCGGTAGCCATCATACGAATCGGTGTTCCTTTTTTTACACGGCCATCCATCAGACGGCAGAACACAATAACTCCCTTATAAGGATCATATACAGAGTCAAAAATCAGAGCCTTCAGAGGCGCATCCGCATCTCCTGAGGGCGCAGGAATTTTGGCCACGATTTCTTCCAGAACATCTTCCACGTTCAGTCCTGTCTTGGCAGAAATACGGGGAGCATCCTGTGCTTCCAGTCCAATGACATCCTCAATTTCATTAATGACCCTCTCCGGATCTGCACTCGGCAGATCGATCTTATTGATTACCGGAATCACATCCAGATCATGATCCAAAGCCATATAAACATTGGCAAGGGTCTGGGCCTCAATTCCCTGTGCAGCATCTACTACCAGAACTGCACCATCACAGGCTGCAAGGCTTCTGGAAACCTCATAGTTAAAATCCACATGCCCCGGTGTGTCGATGAGATTAAAAATATATTCCTCCCCGTCTTTTGCTTTATAAACAATGCGCACAGCCTGGGATTTGATCGTAATGCCGCGCTCACGCTCCAGATCCATATTATCCAGAACCTGTGCCTGCATCTCGCGCTCTGTCAGAAGTCCTGTCATTTCAATAATTCTGTCTGCAAGGGTAGATTTCCCATGATCAATATGTGCAATAATACAAAAATTACGAATCTTACTCTGGTCTGTCATTAAGACCTTCCTCCTCTTATTTTTTCCATCCATGTACCAGCACATCGTAAGTGAAATAGCTGATACATCTGACTTGTCTGTTATTCGGTATACTAGAACGCTATTATAGCATAAACCCGCTGGATTTGTCATCGGCTTTATGCTAACCGAACTCATGTTTGTGATATTTTTGTGATATTTTACCAAATTTCACCGGTTCCGCAAAGAACTTTATTGAGAATATCAGCAAAAGGCTCCATTGCGTTTTTTACTTCCTGAATGGTATTGTTCTGTGCACCTGCTTCCAGAAGAAGAGTTTTTGGAAGAAGATGGAGATTATACCGAAGTCCGGCCAGATAAATTCCTCTGTAAAAATCCGGATAATACATGGCAGCCTGATATTCCAGCTGAAAAGAAAAAGCCAGATTATCCTGTATATATGGATTGGGCAGGTATTCTACAGGGCCATTGTTCACTGTATAACTCAATCCATTATAAAACATAATCTGGGCTGTATCTTTTCCATTGATTTCTGTAACCAGATGCCGGTCATCCGGAACACCGTCCCTGTGCAGATCGATCACTACCTCTATCGATGGATTTTCCGCCAGCACCTGTTCCACATACTCCCGGGCAAAATCATAAGCACGGCTCCTGTCGACTTCCCCGTCTATGATATCAAAAGTTTCCGTAACATGAATCACATTGTAGCCGTATTTTTCTGTAAGAATATTGGAAAGGCAGGTTCCCACACCTACAATGGTATCCTCCGGAACACCCTCTCTGGAATCCGCAAAAGTTTCCTGACTGTGACTGTGGTAGATCAGGATCTGAGGCTGTAACGCATTTTTATCGATCGTCAGATCTTCCTCGAGAAACCGCGCGGCGTTCAGCTGCTCCGGACTGGTGGCAGTATTGGAGTCCAGGATAAAAAACTGCCCCAAAAGGTAATCATAATCTGCCAGAGACTCCGGAGAAAGATCCACCTCCGGATGAGGACTGGATTCTTCGGATACCGAATCTGTATTTCCCGGAACTACCGTTCCGCTTTCCAGATCTGTTTCTTCTGAAATACCTGTTTCCGGTTCCTGTTCTGCTTCTTCCGAAATATCTGGTTCAATTTCTGCATCTGTTTTTTCTGTTACTTTTCTTTCACTTTCCAAATCCGTTCCTTCCTGTTGACTGTCTTCTTCCAGAATTCTCTGCTCGTTTTTGTTATTTTCATTCAGGACCTGTCCAGCTATATATTCCGAATTTGCCGCAATGATTTTTTCACCGGTTTCCGGATCTTCTCTCTTTCGCGCCTGCACCGCGTTTCTTTCCAGAAAGCAATACAGGGGAAACTGTCTGTACAGATTCTCTTTCAGATAAAAAGGCTCCGGCGCCAGTGTCATCACAGCAAAAAAACACAGGCTTAATATCACACAGCATGCCTTCTGGAAATTTGTCACACGATCACCTCTTTCAAGTTATCCTATGACAGCTTCCTGCAGATTATACTAAATTACGGACAACCGTGCCGGTATATTGCTTCCCGGCTTTTATCTCTGTAAAAAAGCCAGATTCAAACCTTCAGAAATGGTGAAACTCAGATATTTCACGGTCTCATCCACGTCTTTCGGAGTCACAAACATACTGTGAAGATGAGGAGAGATCATCTCCTCCAGAAATTCTTTCTGCTCCGCTTCATCCAGAGCATCCAGAAGATGCGCCATGGAATCATGTACAATTGTTGCAGCATCCACTACGGTAGGAACTCCTATTCCGATCACTTTTACCCGAAGGTTTTCTTCCGTCAATCCGATCCGATGGTTTCCCACACCGGAACCAGGGTGGATTCCTGTATCAGTGATCTGAATCGTCCTGTTCAGCCTTTTCACACTGCGGGCAGCCAGTGCATCAATGGCAATCACCACATCCGGTTTTGTCTCACTTACCACACCCTCCACGATTTCCGAAGTTTCCATTCCCGTCTGCGCCATCACTCCCGGAACAATTCCGCTGGTCTGATGCATCTTTTCCTCACCCATTCCTTTCAGCCCGTATTCCCGGATAACATGACGGGTGATATGAAGATTTTCCACCACATGAGGCCCCAGGGAATCCGCTGTGATTGCCTGATTTCCCAGCCCTACCACCAGAATGGATTTCTCTGTTTCCAGATCGATCAGATGTCTCAGGTGTTTTGCCACTTCCTCCGAAACTTCTCTGTGATAATCCTCATCCGGAATGGACAGATTCGGAGCTTCAATGGTAATGTAATGTCCCTGAGGTTTTCCCATGGCTTTTGCTCCATTTTCCGTGCGGATCCATACGACTGTTGTACGGATGTCTTTTTCTTCATTGTAATCTTCCTGAATTTCCACACCGCGTATTTCCACATGCCCCTGTGCAAAGCGCTCTGTCGTCTCCAGCGCCAGGTCTGTTCTGACTCTGTAATTGTCCCTCATGCTCTCGTCCTCCAAGATGTATAAGAATTTACCATGTACACTTTTTAAGAAAAACTCTTTCTTTGCCGGATTCTTCGCTGCAGTTCGATTCTGCACGAAAATCTTTTTTATTTAGTAGTAAGTCTTTACGTTTTTTTTGAAAATATGTATGTTTTCCGGTTTTTACAAAAACAGGTTCTGCGATCATGGCGGAACTGTGATCTTACAGTTTGTATTATTTTTTTGATAAAATTTCCGGTTGTTTTTTCCAAAAATATCAAAATAACAAATCATATTTTATCAGAAATATATATTGACATTCTTTACAATTTATCATAAAATGTATAAGCATGTTCGCAGGGGCGCCCGTGTCTGTTCCTGCGTCAAATACTTTTACTATTACCCTGAATTGGAGGTGTACAAATTGGCTAACATTAAATCTGCTAAAAAAAGAATCTTAGTTAACAGAACCAAAGCTGCGAGAAACAAAGCTATCCGTTCCGCTGTTAAGACTTCCATTAAGAAAGTTGAAGTTGCAGTAGAGAACAAGGATAAGGAAGCTGCACAGGCTGCATTAACAAATGCAATCTCCACTATCAGCAAAGCAACTTCCAAAGGTGTTTATCACAAAAACAACTGCGCTAGAAAAGTTTCCCGTTTAACAAAAGCCGTTAACAGCATCGGCTAATAGACGAATTTTCTATTTTTTAATTATAAGCTTATAATTAAAAGAGACAGTCACAACCGTCATGTGACTGTCTTTTTTTTCGCAGTACTGTATTTAATAATCAGCAATTCCACACTCAGGACATCTCCTAGACGTCCTGTCTTTACCGCTTCTTCCGCATCCACAAAATCCCGGACCGCCTCTTCCAGTTCCTGCAGGGAATACGCTCTGGCGCAGGACAGAATATTTCTTACTGCAAAAGCCGGAACGCCCAGCCTCGACATGATCTCATTCTGAGAAGCCCCCTCAACTGACAGCTGTTTTGCCAGAAACATCTGGCGATACTGTTTGGCAAGAAGAAACAGAATCCTCATCGGTGGCTCTTTCAGGGTGAGCAGATCATAATACAGATCCAGTGCCTTCTTCTGATTCTTTTCTGTGACTGCACGCACCATATCAAAAATCTTATTCTGGGTCTGAGTCGTACAAACTTCCTCAATATCCCCGGAAGTGACCACCTCCCGTCCCCAGGTATAAGTGATCAGTTTTTCCAGTTCCATGCGGAGATTTCCCATGTCTGTACCGGTCTTTGCCAGAAGAAGTTCCATGTCTCTCTGGGTGATTTTTTTGCCTTCTTTTGCCAGAACACCTGCCGCCCAGCGCATCAGCATCTTTTCATCCTGTCTGGCAAACTCCACGGCACGTCCGGCACTTTTTACTGTTTTGTACATTCTGCTGCGTTTATCCACTTCTGATTCCGCAAAGATCAGAACCATATAATCCGGCAGTTCTTTCATATAATCTGCCAGTTCCTCACATTTATTCTTAAAAAATCCGGTATCCTCCAGTAAAATCACTCTGCGGTCTGCAAAAAAAGGCATCGTCTCACAAAGATCGATAATTCCTTTTACTTCAATTCCCTTTCCCTCATAGCGGCTGAAATTCATCGTATCTCCGTCCGGATTCAGCGCATCCACCAGTTTCTGTTTGTACTGCTGTTTCAGATACGCTTCCTCTCCGAACAGAAGATACACTTGTTTGAAATTTCCTGTTTTAATATCTTCCTGTATGTTTTTCACTCTTTGGGCTCCCGTCATCTTTTCTTTTAGGCAACACCTATTTTAGCACATTCCATTGTCATCTGTACATGGGAATTTTCATTGACAGGAACCTGCCGGATGATTGTTTTCTTCACTCTCAGCCACACACAGAAAGGGTATATTTTTTCCAGCTTTTTGCTTCTTACGTTCCGCTTATTTTCTCCAGCCTTCCGGAAGATATTCCATCGTTCCCTGAATCATGTCATCCACCAGTTTTCGCACTTTTTCCTCCGAACATTTGGCAGATCTGACATTCGGATCATTCAGAAATGCCCGGACTACCAGTTCTTTATCACATGCCAGCGCTGCTTCCAGTGTATATTCATGGTTTTCAATATGAGGCATAATCAGTGCTTTCACATTTTCCGGAAGATTTCCTGCAATCAGCGGACGGATCGCATCCCGTTCAAACACTGCATTTGTCTCCACAATGGCATCTGCGGGAAGGTTCGGGATCTGATGATTCGTATTTGGTATATTCACATTGCTGACCATACGATCCAGACCGCAGAGCGCTCTGATCAGCAGAATTCCCTCTTCTCCTGTCGGTTTCAGTTCCACTTCTTCGTTCTCTTCCAGAAGCCTGCGGCTCTTTTCCAGACGATTCTTCAAATCTTCTTTTCTCCATTCCACCGTTGTCAGGCCATAATCCCATCCAGCCACGGTTTCCGGGTCTTTCAGATACTCATCCCCCGGCATGAATTCTGCCAGATGACGGTCACCGGCTGCCGCAATCATACCGTAACGGCGAAACAGATCAAATTTGACTCTGTGTTTGCATTCAAAAGAGGCATTGGCCCAGTTTCCGTCATTTTCTTTATATCCCTCTTCAAAATGCTTTTCAATATATTCCCGATACACCGGAAATAAATCGATTCCCTCATAAGAAGCATAGTCAAACCAGGTAAAATGATTAATTCCCAGCACATTCACATGGATATCTTTTCGTTCGATACCGGTAATCCCAAAAGTTTCCTCCACGATTCCCTTCAGTACCTTCTGGGTTCCAAACACCTCATGACAGCAGCCAAAAGCCTTAATTTCCGGAAATACCCGATACAGTGTTTTGACACAAAGGCTCATGGGATTGGTATAATTGATCACCCATGCTTTCGGTGCGTAGTTCTTGATTGCTTCTGCAATCGTCACATACATGGGAATCGTGCGAAGAGCACGGATAATCCCTCCCGGTCCCGCCGTATCCCCGACTGACTGATAAATTCCCAGACGTTCCGGCATGTGAACATCCACTGCCATTTCATCAAACGTTCCCGGAAGAATTGAAATCACCACAAAATCCGCACCCGTCAGCACATCTTCCAGACTGCTGCAGGTTCTGTATTCCCACTTTCCGACAGCTTCTTCACGGCGGCTCACCCGATTTCCAATAATCTCGTTTGCTTCTGCCGCATCCCTGTCCAGATCATATAAGCGGATCGTGCCGCTCATAGAAGGCTCCAGAGCCAGGTCGGTCATAAAAGTCCAGGCCCATCCCCGTGATCCTCCACCAATATAAGCAATCTGTACTTCCGATACCTTTCCCTCTGCATATTTCATAATTTTTTCCCTTTCTGTCCTCTCAAAATATAGTATAATAATTGTGAAGAAACAGGGGGCAAAACATTCTGCCCCTTTTTTATCAACGTATTTTCCGTACGTTATATCTCCTATTACCCGAAACCATCCGGAACAGAATTCTGTCTGCCCCTTTTCACACACAGAAACCCTGCCGCTCATGTCATGACAAGGAGGAACTTATGCGAAATGTCATCTACGAAGAAGCGATGGAAGGAGTTACCATCAGCCGTATTATTCGTAATTTTGAATTCAATATGCCGGCCAAACATACCCATGATGAATATGAAATCTACTATCTCATCAGCGGGGAGCGATCTTATTTCATCGAAAATCAGATTTATCATGTCTGTGCCGGAAATCTGGTCTTTATAAACAAAAACACCATTCACATGACCAGTCAGTCCGGTGATTCCTATCACGAACGAATTGTGATCGAATTGAAAAATGAGCCTCTTGCCTCTGTTCTGTCCTGCACCGGGGAACTGGAGCTTTCTCAGTTTTTTTCCCAGCATCAGGGAATTATCGCACTGACCCCGGAAGATCAGAAATATGTCACAGATCTTCTGGATGGAATCGCACAGGAAATCCAGAAACGCGATCCCGGATACAAACTCATGGCGCTGAACAAACTCACGCGTTTGCTTTTTTTCTCCCTGCGTTATCTGGAATGCAATGAACCGGTTGCCCCACTTTCACTCACAGCCTCACATCAGAAGGTTTCAGAAGTTGCTTCCTATATTTCCGCCAACTGCACAGAAGCAGATTCTCTGGATCAGGTGGCCAGGCGCTTCTATATGAGCAAAAGCTATTTAAGCCGGGTCTTCAAAGAATTCACAGGCTATACCGTCAATGAATTCATCAACGTCAACCGCATCCAGCTTGCCCGAAAGCTTCTGGCGGACAGTGACATGAATATTACGGAAATCGCCGAATTCCTTGGATACGGCAGCATTACCTATTTCGAAAAAACATTCCGCAAATATACGGAAACCACTCCTTTGAAATACCGCCGCCAGTGCCAGAAACAAAAGGAAAAGGAAACTCCCTCTGTACGCCCTCAGTCCTACATAGGAGAAAAGCTCCCATCCTCTTCCCGGCAGTTCATGAAATAATCATCAAAATCCGCATAGCATCTTCTGCCGGTCATATCATGACAATACATTCCCATATGAGCCCCCGTGAAACCCCGGCAGTTCTCATCTGTCAGAATCTCCGTATCCAGCCTTGCTCCTGTATCCAGCCAGTTCTGTCCGTCAAAGGAGTACAGGCAGGATGCCTCTTTGCTTCCTGAAACAATGCGAAGCCACAACGGCCCCTTCTCCGGAAGTTTTACCGGAACGATTTCATCCGTTGTGATCAGCGTGTCTGTTTTGATCACACAGAGGATTGGCTGTCCTTCCTCATCCACAGTCTTACCGAACAGATAAAAATTAGCTGCATCATACATATAGGACAAACCGGCAAACTGCTCCGGACAGTCCGGATAAAATTCCATACAGGTCTGTGCCGCTGCCTGATATTCGCTCTGCCGTACAGCCACAAGACTGACGTGGTGCAGGGAATTCAGAGACTCCTGTCCATACAGCCGCAGCCATCCCGGACGTTCTGTAAGGGAAACGCATTCCCCCAGCGGAACTCTCGGTACAGAATACCTCACATCCAGAGCATTTTCCTCAAAATCATCCTGTTCCTTTTGTGCCGCAGGAATCCAGGATTCGATTCCTTTCGGACTTTCTGTTTCATTCTGTGCAATTCTTCCTCCGCAGCACAGCCGCAGCCAGCCCTTTTCATTCCAGAACACTTTCTGGATTCCGGTTTCTCTCCCCAGTATACACCTTTTTTCCCCGTGAGGCGGTCTGGCACACAAATGCACCAGATACCAGTCCCCGTTCTGTGTTTCCACCAGGTCACCATGCCCGGCTTTCTGCAGAATATCCGGGTTATTCGTATCGGAAGTCAGCACAGGATTTTCCGGATCCACTTCGTATGGACCCCATACAGAACGCGCGCGTGCCATTGTCACACAGTGATCATATCCGGTACCGCCCTCTGCAGTCAAACAGTAATACCAGTCCCCGACATGATAAATGTGCGGTCCTTCTGTAAATCCGATTTCTGTTCCGCGAAAAACATTCCTCACTTCACCGGTAAGTTTCCCGCTCACAGGATCAAATTCCTGTACAAGCACTCCCTTAAATCCATTCCGCATATTGACCAGATATTTGCGCCCGTCACTGTCATGAAACAGGGATGGATCAAAACCGGTACTGTTCAGATAAACAGGATCTGACCAGGGGCCGCAGATATCCTCTGCCCATACCAGATAATTATGATTATTATAATACCGTCCTTTTTTGGTCTTTACATCTGTAAAAACCAGATAAAACCGTTTTCCATCGTAGCTGATATCCGGCGCCCAAATTCCTCCGGATGTGGGATTTCCCAGCATATTCAGCTGTGATATGCGGTTCAGCGGCGACGGAAGCTGTTCCCAGTGGGCAAGATCTCTGGAATGCCACAGATGAACTCCCGGCCACCATTCAAAGGTCGAGGTTGCAATGTAATAATCCTGCCCCACCCGGACGATACTGGGATCCGGGCAAAATCCCTTCAAGATCGGATTCTGAATCATCTTTTTCTCCTTACCTTCCGGAAATCTTCAGTCCGGAAACGGCATGATATTCTCAAACTCTGCCTTCCATTTACCATTCTTCGGAAAGCCCGGCAAAGCTTCTGTACAGCCTTTGTATCCGGCTGTCATCATGGCAGATGCAAGCAGAAGCGATCCGTTTCCCGGCAGATACAGAGGCAGATCTGTTCTTGTTTTCTGATAATTATTTCCACTGGCAACATAAGAATTTTTAGGAGTATCTTTCAGCAGAATATCGATTGCCGTATCCGGATCTCCCAGCCGTACCGCTGTCATGGCCAGCATTGCAAAATCCCAGCCCCATGCAGTATCAAATTCCCAGCATTCCATCACTTTTTCCAGTGTATTTTTCATTTTCTTCGGCTGGATTCTCCGTCCCGGAAGCAGGCCAAAAGCAGCTGTCATCGACGGATGATCTCTGTTAAACCGCTCAAACGTTTCCGGACAGGTCTCACAGGCAAGATATCGTCCGTCCTTTTCCGGCAGAGGTGCCATATGTTCCGCTACTTCCCTCCAGTTTTCACTGTCCCTGCCCAGTCTGTCCGCCCAGTCAGCCGCTGTCTCAAGGGCAAACTGCCAGTACTCCAGTTCATAGGCCGGATTCTTCGTTGTGCGCGGATCATGTTCTTCCTGCGCAGGAATCATCGGTGACGGCAGATCATAGCATCCTTTTTCCGCATCAAAAACAGCAAAATCGCACATAAAACGTGCCGTCTCCTCAATGACCTCCCAGAATTTTTCCAGAAGTGCATCCTCTTTTTCTGCATTCCAGACCAGATACAGCATCCACAGAATATGCGGCTGCTGCCAGATCAGGAGTACCGCAATGGAAGACGGACTGTCTGCTGCATCTCTGTCCGTCATTTTGGGCCACCTGGCTCCCCGGTAACCATTGCATGCCGCATTCTCCCTTGCCTGATCCAGATGCATCCGGTACCAGTCCAGACTTCCATGCAAAAGCTCCGGCTTATTCCAGAGCGCCGCCCATGCGCAGTGCCAGGGGTACATCTCCAGATGAAACTTCCCATACCAGCTGTTGCAGGTAAGTCCCGTCTCCTGAGGCGGAACAGACCCCATAGACTGAATAGCCAGAAGATATTGGGAAAGTACAATTCTCCGCTCCAGTTCGCATGCTCTCTCATCTGTCGATTCATGCAGATCGATCATCCCGCAGGTACTCCAGAAATCCCTCCATCGGGAGCGGCTGTCTGACATAACATCTGCAAAATTACTGATTTCCGGTTCTTTCTCATTTCCAAATGCCAGCGTAAATACCAGAGAGTTTTCATTTCCACGCAAAATCCATTCGTGCTTTTTCTTCGGAACAAGTTCCGCTGAAGTCTCCGTTCGCAGCCGGACTTTGTAGCTGTCCCTGTCAAGCACACGGACAAATACATCTTCTTTCAATACCGTTTCATGCCAGTCTTCATGCTCCCAGTCCGAAGCCGTAATATCACTGCTTCCGTATGGAAATGCTAGCAGCACAGACAATCTTCCCTTCGCCAATGCTTCAGACCGGACAGAAAATCCCAGAACATCTTTCGTACCTGCACAGACAGTTTCCGTCTCCACCGGATATCCTTCCAGAACGAAACGGCTTTTCAAAATCCCGCTTTCCAGATCCAGAACCTGAAAACAATCTCCTGCCTGTTCCGGATGAATTGCTTCTCCATCCCACAAAAATCCGACTCTGATCAGGTTCAGTCTGTGCGGATTTTCGCGAAGCCAATGATAGATTTCTTCATTTCCCGGCTGCACTTCTGAAGCGTAAAAAACCGTTCCCTTCGGGCTTTCGTAAGGCGTTTTCCGGATGTCCTCCGGCCTGTACCAGACAGTTCTCTTTTCCCCTGCCGGTGCACTGTGCCAGCCCCACTGACTCATCGTACAGAGTGGTACATACTGTACTTTCTGCTCCTCATAAAATGTCTGGAGTCCTGTGATATCTGCAGTAAATGCCAGTTCTCCATTCCCCACAGTCAGCGGACTTTCCGCCTCCCACCGGTCAAGTACGGGACTGTTTCGTTTCAGCAGTTCTTTTCTGTTTATCATCGTTTTCTCCTGTATCAGCCTTTGACACTTCCCGCTGTTACACCGTCCATCAGATAACGGTTAAAGAACAGGAACAACAGGAATACCGGAATCAGTGACAGTGTGGACATGGCAAACATCGGGCCGAAATTGGTTCCCTGAACATCCGCAAAGTTTTTGATTGCGAAGGATACTGTATAAAGTCCCGGCTTGGTAAGATAAAGCAATGGTCCCATATAATCATCCCATACCCAGTAGAACTGAATTACAACAGTCGTAATAATCGATGGTCCCAGAAGAGGAAGCACTATTTTTGAAAAAATCTGATAACGGTTGCATCCGTCAATCATCGCCGCCTCATCCAGCTCTTTTGGAAGTCCTTTGATAAACTGCATCATCATGTAAATAAAGAATGGTACTCCCAGAAATTTCGGCAGAATCATCGGAACAAACGTACCCACCATATGAAGATTGTTCCAGATAATGTACTGAGGAATCATCAGAACCTGTCCCGGAAGAAGCATGGTCATAATCATGCAGGTAAACCAGAATTTCCTGCCTTTAAATTTTACTCGTGCCAGCGCATAGGCAACCATTGCAGAACTCACGACCGTTCCCACTGTAGCCAGTACAGAAATGACGATCGAGTTCTTAAAATATGTGGCAAAGCTGTATTCTCCGGCACCTTTCCAGCCGTTGGGATAGTTCTCAAAAACCCATTCTGTCGGGAAAAACGGCGCATTATTTCCCAGAATTTCGCTTTTCATTTTGAAAGAACTTAAGATCATCCAGATTACCGGATAAATCATCAGCAAGCCAAACAGCACTACAAACACATGATAACATACGGTGTAAATATTCTTCTTTGCTTTCATCTCAAGGCCTCCTTATTCATCTGCTTCATAAAATACCCAGGTCTTGGATGTCTTGAAAATAATGCCGGTGGTAACCGCCATAATGATCAGGATAATCCAGGATGCCGCACAGGCATATCCCATATGTCCATAAGAAAATCCCTCTGTAAAGATGAACAGGGAAACATATTCTGTCGCATGATTCGGACCGCCGTTTGTGATGATCTGCGCCTGTGTAAAAGTCATAAATCCGGAAATCAGCTGCATCAGAAGGTTAAACAGAATAATCGGAGACAGACACGGAAGGGTAATCTTAAAGAATCTTTTCACTGCACCGGCTCCGTCAATCTCTGCCGCTTCATAATAATCCATAGGAATCTGCTTAAGCCCGGATGCAAAGATCAGCATGGAAGAACCAAACTGCCATGCATTACAGAGCACCAGCGGAATAAATGCCCATGTCGTACTGCCAAAAAAGTTAAATCCCGTCACACCCATACTCTTGATAAAGCTTACAATCGGACCGCGGCTTCCAAAAAGCTGTTTCCATACCAGTGCAACTGCCACGGAACCACCGATCAGAGACGGAATATAATATACCGCACGGTAGATTCCCTGAAGTCTGGTAGGTCTTGTCAGAAGCATTGCAATAAATAATGCAAAAACCAGCTTCAGCGGTACTCCGATCAATACATACTGCAGTGTCACCATAATTGAGTTTCCAAATGTGGCATCTTTAAACAGATTCAGATAATTCTGCAGACCAATCCATAATGCATTTCCGCCAATTTTATAATCACAGAAGGAATAATATAAAGACAGCGCCATCGGAATCAGAGTCAATCCACAGAATCCGATAATAAACGGTGCCGCAAAAATATATCCCACGGTATTATCATTATTCAGAAATGCTTTCAGTGAAGCTTTTCTGCTTTCTTTCATAGTCGTCCTCCTTAAAAAATGCGCCCTGAAGGAAATCCTTCAGAGCGCGGTTTCATCAAAATTCTTTATTCCTGTGTTTCGAATTTTGCCCAGATTTCCTGTGCTTCTGCCCAGAATGCTTCAGCTGCTTCCTCACCATTTTCGTAAGAACCATTGTAGAGACCCTGTGCATATTCTTTCTTAAGAACGTCAGAGATTTCTTCATTTGCTGTAGGTTCTGCCGGGCTGGAATTCTTGGTATCTTCCATGGAACCGATCAGATCGATGATATCATATACTTTTGCAGTTGTCGCATCTGTCAGAGTGCTGTCGGCCTTGAGCGCCTCAAGTACTGCGCTGTTAATGGAAACACCACGCTCACAGTTGAGAATCTTGTTTGCTTCAATACTGTTTGCAAAGAAGTTAATGAAGTTTGCTGCGATTTCTTTTTTCTCAGATTTGGAGTAAATGCTCAGCTGCTGAGAGGAACGAACTACCATACCAGACTGTCCGTCTGCGGAAACTTTTGGCAGTGTGCAGAGTTCCAGTTCAATTCCGTTCTCGGATGCTGCATTACTCAGAGCCTGGAACTGGTTGGAAGAAAGCATGATCATCGCTGCGTCACCGTATGCGATCCAGTCAGCTTCCACGTTCTGTCCGATTTCATTCTGGATACCCCAGTCACCGATGCATCCTTCTGTCATCAGATCGTTGTACAGGTTCATAAAGTATGCGATCGGTTCTGTATCGCCCTCAAATGCAAAATCGCTTCCATCCATTGCATAGAAGTTATAGCCTTCTTTCCACTGGGTAACCACACTGAACAGAAGACTGTTGTATTCTACTGTGGTGATTGCCGGATTTCCGGTCTGCTCGGTAATGGCACGGCATGCAGCTGCGAAATCATCCCATGTCCAGTTCTCGGTCGGATACGGTACGCCGCATTCATCAAAGATTGCCGGATTATATGCAAAACATCTTGCATTTGCTCCGTTGGAAATACCGGTAACATCGCCGTTTGCATTGTTTACCGTTGTTGCAAGCATTGCTTCATTGATTGAGCTTGTATCGATGATTCCGCTGTCAATATAACTGTTCAGAGGCTCGATCGTGTCATAATAGGTTGCCCAGTTATTTCCCATCTGGAATACATCCGGAAGTTCGTTTCCTGCCATTTTTGCCTGGAATACGGTCCAGTAGCTGGAACCGTCTGCATATTCGTATTCGATATCGATTCCGGTCAGCTCTTCATACATTTCGATGACTTCGATGGTTTTCTGATGACGTGTATCAGATCCCCACCACATAAAGTTCAGTGTTTCTCCTGAATAATCCGGCCACTGATAATTCGGATCGTTCACATCATTGACAGTACCAGCCTCAGTAGTCTCTTCTGCTGCCTCTTCCGCAAATACCGGCACAACTGCAGTGGATACCATAGCTGCTGCCATCAACATTGCAAATACTCTTTTTTTCATGTTTTCTTCTTCCTCCTTGTCTGGTTTTGCTTTTGTGCATTTTGCCATACAAAATGCTTGTTTTTCTATAAACAAACCTTATCACCCTTTTTTATCTCTGTCAATATTGTCTGATGTTTTGCATAATATCGGCCTAATTATTATTTTTTTCGAACTATATTTACTTTTCCATTTTTCTTCGCATTTCAGTTTTTTGTATATTTTGCACAATTTCTTGTTTTCGTTTTCTATACTTCACACAAATGGAAGATCCCTGTCGTAAAGGCACCTGTATCCTTGCCGGAACTTTTTCTTCTTTTGCTGTTTTCTTTATTTTTCTTTCCGGAAATTATTTTTCCTTATTTTGCAGCCATTCTGTCACACAGATTTTCGTTCCATCAGTCCTGCATTGTATCGCCCCGTTCTTCATCGTATATTCCACCCGGCACCCGGCCATTTTCAGCCTTTCTATCGTCTCATCCGACGGATGTCCGTAGGTATTCGAAGAAGAACAGGAAATCACACCTATCTCCGGACGAACCTTTTGCAGAAATTCCGCTCCTGTGGAATACCGGGATCCATGATGAGCCACTTTGAGAAAATCTATATCAGACAGATACGGCAGAAGTTTCTTTTCGGTTTCCATTCCGATATCCCCTGTCAGAAGCCCTCGGAAATCACCATATCTCACCTCGCAGACTATCCCATTCTCATTGACATCCGGCTCTTCTTTCTGCTCCTCATTTATCACAGGAGCCAGAAACGCCAATTCCAGTCTTCCCGCCTGTATGATATCACCGTGTCCTGCATATACAGGTTTCACGCCGGAACGCAGAGCTGTTTTCTCCAGTTCCTCATACGCTTCATTCTTTTGTGTCCATTTTGGCAGAATCAGTTTATCCGCACGGATTCCGGTAAGATCTTCCGCCATCAGCTCCAGCAATTCCTGAATTCCGCTGATGTGGTCCTGATCTGTATGTGAGATCAGAATCCCGTCAAGCTTCGAAATCCCCCTGTTCTTTAAAAAGGGAAGAATCTGCTTTTGTCCTACCTTCGTTTTATTGCTGCTGCCTCCATCAACCAGAAAATGATATCCTTCCTCCGTCTCCAGAACAATGGCATCTCCCTGACCAACATCCAGGCAGGTAATCTTCAGGCCTTTTCTGTCACGCCATCCGAGTATGAGCACTGCTGTACACATCAGCAGGACACACAGAATATACTTGTATCGCCGATTATCGTTTTCCTGACCGAAACATTCGCCATGAACTTTATCTCTTCCGGAAGCTTTCCCTTTTTCCTGGATTTTTCGAAAAATCCTGACAGCAGATCCATCCTTTTTTCCCACAAAAAATACCATTAGCAGCAACACATAATAAATGATCATTTGCCAGATTTCCGGTTTTCCTCCGATCCAGGTACACACCGGAAGCTTTCCTGCCAGTTTACAGCAGAAATCATACAACCATAACAGAGCACGCCCCGAAATCAATGTCACAGCCGCAGCTTTCAGGCTGAAAAGCCCAATAAGCCCTCCCGCAGCTCCAGTCAGCAGCACCAGCCCCACAGTTGGCAGCACCAGAAGATTCAGAAAAATTCCAGCCATGGAAACTTCTCCATAAAAATACAGAAGCACCGGCATCGTCACCAGCTGCACCGCAGCAGAAGAAAGTAATGCTGTAAGGATTTTGTTTTTTATTCCGGTCATTTTTACCAGAGCCGCTCCTGCCCGGATTCCCAGAACCGCTCCAAAAGACAGCAGAAATCCGCTGCTGTACAGATTTGCAGGCGCACTGAGAAGAAGTATGACCGCCGACAGTCCCAGTGCGCTGAGACTGTCATAACATCTTCCCAGAAGCTGTGCTCCCACAGACATCAGAAACATACAGACTGCACGCATGGCAGCCACACTTGTGCCGGTCATCATCCCGTACTGCAGCATCAGACCCAGAGCAAGCATTCCCGATGCAAACAGCCCAAGTCCCGCCTTTTTCAGAAACCTGTTTACCCCTTCACCCAGAAGGCTGATATGCATGCCCGAAATAGCCAGAATATGAATCATGCCAGCCATCTGATACCGCATTTTTGTTTCTTCTTCCAGATTTCCTTTTTCCCCGAGAAGCATTGCCTCAAACACCGGTGCATCCGCTCCTGAAGTGTTCTCGAAAACATTCACAAAACATTCTCTCACATCTTCCAGTCCCTGCAGATATACAGAAAAAGACTCCGATTTTTCTTCGATCACACCATCTTTCAGAAAATAATAAATATGCCTGCACGCATAGTACTGCCGGCTGTCAAATTCTCCCGGATTCCTTGTTTCAGGCACGCGAACCAGCCTGCCGGACACTTTCAGCAATGTTCCTGCAGGTATTTTCTCCATGGCATTTTCTTTATTGTTTTTTAAAAAAACTCTTACATTTTCGATGGAAATTTTTTCAGACTTCTCTGCTCCTTCCGATTTCAGAAGCAAAGATACATTTTTGAGATAGACAGACTGGGAATATTCGGTTTCTGCACACTGCTGAACCTCCCCGCAGATAACAGCATCCGGATGTGTTTCCAGCCATGCCTGGAGGGACCGGGGAAGAGGATTTCCTCTGACCAGTGAAATCCCCAGTCCATCCGCAAGGCACAAAACAATCATCAGGAGTATGCAGACCAGACATAACGGACGTTTTCCCATAACGTTCCTCCCCGGTACATCGCTTTCAAAACAGCGGTACCGCTCACTTGTCTGCAAACACAATTGTGATCGTTCCTATTCTGTTACAATCAGTTCTTCATTTTTTTCATAATAGCTGTATACCGGAAGATTTTCCCCGAAATTACCGGTGTTCTTCCCTTCTATGGAAATCTGTACCTTATCCGCATCACCGACAGCCAGAAGAGAATTGACGATCGAATATACCACCGCCTCCTCCGAAACCTCCGGAATATAATCGGTAAGGCTTGCGTCCATACTTACATAGCAGACGCGGTCTGCAGTCATCACACTCAGCACTGCTGCACTTTCCGGAATCGTCGGGTAATGATCTTTTACCATAGGACCTTTGGCAAGCTGCTCCAGTACCACACGTTCTTTTGGAAGATTTCGTTTATAATAGACGTTTCTCTTCTCTTCTACAAGTCCGGTACCTGTCTTGTCTGTAAAATACAGGGTAAAGGTATCATACCGGTAACTGTCCAGATTTTCATCAGAATACTCCACAAAGGTATCCTCTGTCATTTCACCCACAACCGCATTTCTGGAATCCTTCAAATCTTCTCCGCCCACTGTAAAGCGAACAGCACCGATTCCCGGAACCTGTATAAATGTCTTCACAATTCCGGCACGAACCAGAACCTCCCTGGCTCTGCTCATTTTGCTGTACTGACTGTTAAAATCGATGATCAGTACGTTTTCCTGCTGCTTATAGGAATTGATCGTCACTTCCTTTGGCAGAAGGTTGATTTCCTCTCCCTCAGCAGCTTTTTTCCCAAGACGCTGCATAAGATCTTTCAGCATATACTCTGTGGTTTCTTCCTTCGGAATATAGTCTTCCTCAATCAGCTCTGCCGCATCACTGCTGAGATAATAAATATGATAAGAAACAGCCGCTTCTTCCTGCGGTTCCTCTTCCACTTCAATCGTACACCCCGCAAGTGGAATACAGATCAGAAGAACAGCCATAAACATAGATAAAAACTTCTTCATCTGACACCTCCTACGGAATATATGACAGCGGGATTCTAACGGAGAAAGTCGTGCCTTCTCCTTCTTTGCTGAATACCTTGATCACGCCATGATGCATGGCTATGCTGCTTCTGGTAATCGCAAGTCCCAGACCGGTACCGCCGATTTCTCTGGAATGAGATTTGTCCACACGATAAAATCTCTCAAAAATACGGTCTATGGAATCTTCCGGAATTCCCAGTCCGGAATCCGCAACTGTCACATAAAAATATTTGTGATCTGCATCCAGGGATACACGCACCCAGCCGTCATCCACGTTATATTTGATTCCGTTTTCCACCAGGTTGCTGATCGCTGAAGTAAATTTAATTTCATCCACATCAGCCTCCACTGTACGGAAACTGTCAAGGATCAGATCAATATGTCGCTTGTCCGCAATCGGACGCAGCCGCTTCAGAATATCCTCAAGAAGCTGGTTGATATCCATATGGGTGATATTCAGATCCGAAGTCTTCTTGTCCATTTTTACAAGTGCAAGAAGGTCTGTAATAATCTTATTTTCGCGGTCAATTTCCGCAGTAATATCCTGCATAAACTCCTGATAAAGTTCTTCCGGCACTCCCTGCTGTCCTACCAGAGAGTCCGCCAATACTTTCATGGAAGTCAGAGGCGTCTTCAGTTCATGAGACACATTGGAAACAAATTCCTGGCGGGATTCGTCCAGTACTTTCATACGTGCCACCATCTTATTGAATGCGTCTGTGATCAGCACTGTTTCCGTATAGTCCGGAACAGAAATCTCCTCGTTCTGATAGCCATCTGTCAAATCTTCAATCGCCTTTGTCACGCGGGCAAAAGGTTTCACCAGGACCGTCGACAGAACATAGCCAAGCAGGACTGCAAGTACAACAATAATACCGATGATCAGAATCCCTTTCTGCTCCAGTTCCGCTACCGTTGCTGTGATTTCCCTGCAGGAAAAAGTCACCAGCATGGCTCCCTGAAGCTGCTGTACATCCGGACTTTTCACCGGAACCGTAATCTCCAGAGTCTGATGTTTTCTGGTATATCCGGTATTATTTTCTCCTTTAAAACAGCGGATAATCTCCGGAGAGATCATCACCTTTCCTTCATCCATCTGATACGTATCTTTTACTACCCTGAAATCCCTGTCAACCAGAAGAATTCTTCCGCCGTAAACATTAGACAATAACTCCAGCTTGCTGTTGACAGAGTCTGAGCTGGAGTCATTGAGATAGTTTGATTTTATTAACAGGTTGCACAAAATCTCACACTGATTCCGGACTGCGTCCACACGGATCTGAATGGCCTTATCTTCATAATTGTTAATTACCATTCCCACAGTAATGACACTTGGCACAATTCCCAGAATAATCAGGATAATCAGAATACGAAAACGCAGACTTTTAAAAAAATTGCCCCGTTTTTTCATGGATTATGCCTGGAAATAATATCCCACACCCCATTTGGTGTGTACGTATTTCGGCTCACTGGGATTTGCCTCAATTTTTTCACGAAGTCTTCGGATATGTACGTCAACCGTCCGCACATCTCCCGGGTATTCATAACCCCAGACAATATTCAGCAGATTTTCACGGCTGTATACTTTATTTGGATTAAACACCAGCAGCTCCAGAACATCAAATTCCTTCGCTGTAAGGTTGATCTCTTTGCCGGAAATAAAAACACGGCGGCTTTCACAGTCAAGCTTCAGGTCTCCGGCCTGGATCGTTTTTGCCTTTTCTTTCTGCTCATGGTCAGAGCCGGCACGGCGCATGATCGCCTTGATGCGGGCTTTGACCTCCAGAATATTAAACGGTTTGGTAATATAATCATCCGCACCATATTCCAGACCGAGGATCTTGTCCATGTCTTCGCCCTTGGCAGTAAGCATCACAATGGGAACATTGGAAAATTCCCGGATCTGCTGGCACACCTCAAGCCCGTCCATCTTCGGAAGCATGAGATCCAGCAGGATGATGTCATATTTATTCTCTTTCGCTTTTTCCACTGCCTCTTCACCGTCATAGGCACAGTCCACTTCCATTCCGTCCTGTTCAAGACTGAAACGGATTCCCTTAACAATCAGCTTCTCATCGTCTACTACCAATACTTTCCTGCTCATTCATGTTCTCCTTATTTTATCTGTATCTGCTCCGTGTCACAGAGACTGTTGCCTAGAGTATGTTTGAAAATTCATTCACGGAACGATACGTTTATTCCACTGATATCCTGTCTTTGATCTTCGCAAATGTTCCTTCTTTGATTCCCGGCACATTCAGGATTTCCTCCACTGCGGCAAATCCGCCATGTTCCTCTCTGTATGCCAGAATCGCCTGTGCTTTGGACGCTCCGATTCCTGTCAGAGACGTCAGAGCTGTTTCATCTGCGGTATTGAGATTTATTTTTTCATTCGTATTTCCGGATCCGCTGTCCACGGATCCTTCTGAAGGTTCCATTTCTCCCTGCACTGCACTTTCCTGCAGACCGGCCTCTGCTTCTTCCCTGGTCGGAATATAGATCTGCTGCCCGTCACTCAAAAAACCGGCACGGTTCACACATTCTGCGGCAGCTTCCGGCAAAAGTCCTCCTGCAGCATCGATTGCCTGAAAAATACGAGAATCTGACTGCAGTTCATATACTCCAGGACGTATTACTGCACCGCATACATCTACATAAATCGTTGTCTCCGACTGTGCAGAAGCCTCTTCATCCGGTGCGGTCTCTGTATCCTCCTCCGTTTCAGGATTTTCTCCATCCGCAGCTTCTTCGGTCTGACTCCCGGCACTTTCCAGAAATTGCGCTTCCCGGCTGCTGCAGCCTGCAGCTGTAAGCAGTATCAGACACCATAGAATTCCCGCAAAAACACAAATACAGGCAGGATGATTCACTTTTTTTAACTTTTGATAACGCATGGTTCTCCGGTTCACCCCTCTGCCCTACAACATGGCAGGCTCCCCGTTCCTCATACAGAACCTTCTCTATATTTTAACGAATTATTACAATTTTTACAATAGCTTTTCTTATTTTTATGTTTTTATGTGATTCTAATTTTTCTGCCTGCAAGCTGCAACTCCTGTCAGAAAGCAATTTTCAAACAGATTCTATTTTTTCCATTTAAAAATCACAATACCGGCAATCGCGATCAGCATGCCCAGGATTTTTCTCCACTCAAATGGTTCCCTGTCCACGCCAAACATTCCGAAAAGTTCGATCACATAAGCCACCGCAAGCTGAGAAATGACGATCAGCATTGCCGCCGTGGCCGGTCCCAGCGCGCCCATGCTCTGAATCACTGTAACCGTAATAAACGCACCGATCACGCCGCCAAGAAGTGTGTATTTGTGATCCACCTGCCACAATGCTCCGATACTGTCTCTTCCTGTAAAAAACCAGGCAGCTGCACAAACCAGAAAAGCCGAAAACTGCACCCATCCGGTAGATAACCAAAGACTGCTCTGTTTGGTCACTTCCGTGTTAAAAACGCCCTGCACGCTCATCAGCGCACCTGACAAAAGCGCTGTCAGAATTCCCCACATATCCATTCCTCCATCTGTTCCGTCAAAAAAGGTGAATGTACAGACATCCACCTTTTCCGCTTTTTTTATTAGATTTTATACAGATTTCAGAAAATTATGCCTGACAAATGAAAACCATCAGGCTTTGGGATTGTTCCGGTGAGAATCCTTTCTGTAAAAATCATTCCAGCAAGAATCCTTCCACGCAGAATCGTTCCGGTGACATTGTCCTGCACAGTGACTGCAGTCCCCACCGCACTGAAGGGACTTTCCGTACTTTTTGTCACGTATCATACTTCTGGCTGCCAGCACCACAGCCAGTATCAAAACAGCCAGAACAACTGCAGTTCCCATGGACTCAGCCCTCCAGACAATCTCCAAGAATATCTGCCATCTCATCGATCTGTGATTTTCTGATTACAAGAGGAGGCACAAGTCTGAGAACATCACTTCCCGCCGAAATTACCAGAAGTCCCTCTTCCAGAGCCTTCTTAACAATTTCTCCCACAGGACGTCCGGTGATCACAAGCCCCTGCATAAGACCCTTTCCTCTTCTTGCTGCAACACAGTCATATTTCTCAACAAATTCATCCAGTTTTGCTTCCAGGTAAGGAGCCACTTCTTTTACATGTTCCAGAATATGATCCTGTTCGTAAATATCAAATACCTTGCTTACTGCCGCACACACCAGTGGATTTCCTCCATAAGTAGTACCGTGGTCTCCAGGTGCCAGAGATGCCCCGGCAACCTTTTCATTCAGTACAAATGCCCCTACCGGCACACCGCAGCCAAGAGCCTTGGCACACGCCATAACATCCGGCTGTACCCCGTAAGACTGCCATGCGAAATAAGATCCTGTACGGCCCATTCCACACTGCACTTCATCAAAAATCAGAACGATATCCTTCTCATCGCAGAGTGCGCGAAGCCCTTTCAGGAACTCAGAATCAGCCGGATAAATACCGCCTTCTCCCTGTACCACTTCCGTAATAATGGCACATGTTTTGTCTGTTACAAGTGCCTTGACACTGTCAAGATCATTGAAATCGGCAAATTTCACACCACCGATCAGCGGCTCAAACGGCTCACGGTAATGCGCTGTTCCAGTCACAGATAATGCACCCATACTGCGTCCATGGAACGAATGATTCATAGCAATAATCTCATATCGATCCGCTTTTCCGCTTTTTGCAAAAGCATATTTTCTGGCTGCTTTCAGCGCACCTTCGATTGCCTCTGTACCACTGTTGGTAAAGAATGCCTTGCACATTCCGCTTGCTTTGATCAGCTTCTCTCCCGCTTCACTCATCGGAAGATTATAGTATAAATTGGAGATATGAGTAAGCTTGTCGATCTGTGCCTTCAGAGCTTCATCATATCCCGGATAATGGTATCCAAGAGAATTTACCGCAATTCCTGCGGCAAAATCCAGATATTTCATTCCTTCCGTATCATAAAGATAACATCCTTCTCCCCTGTCAAAAACTACAGGAAAACGGTTATAAGTATGAAGAATACTAGCCTCAGCTTCTTCCATCTGTTTATTCATGTCCATCGTAATATTTCTCGCCATCCTCTCGTAAAATTGCTGTTCCAATACCTTTGTTTGTAAAAATTTCCAGAAGGAGGCTGTGCGGAATTCTTCCGTCCAGAATATGCACACGGTTCACTCCATGCTCAATCGCATCAATACAATTGCGCAGTTTCGGAATCATTCCTCCGCCTACATAACCCTCTGAAATCAGGTTCTCTGCTTCCTTCACATGAAGCTCGGAGATCAATGTGGAAGGGTCATCTTTGTCTTTATAAACGCCTTCAATATCAGACAAAAATGCAAGTTTTTCCGCCTTCATCGCTTCTGCGATCGCACATGCGGCATCATCTGCATTGATGTTATAGCTGTCAAAATTCTCATCATAACCGACCGGAAATACAATTGGAAGGAAATCTTTTTCCAGCAGATCCAAAAGGATTTTCGGGTTGACTTCTTCCACTTCTCCAACATATCCGATATCTTCTCCATTGGAAAGCTTTTTATGACATTTCAGAAGTCCGCCATCCTTTCCGCTGATTCCAACGGCTTTTACACCAAGCGTCTGAACCAGTGTTACCAGCTCTTTATTTACTTTTCCAAGCACCATTTCCGCGATTTCCATGGTGTCTTTATCTGTCACACGCAAGCCATTGATAAATTTGGCTTCCATACCGACTTTTCCGACCCAGCGGCTGATTTCCTTACCGCCCCCGTGGACAATGATCGGTTTGAATCCTACCAGTTTCAAAAGAACAACGTCTTTGATGACATTTGCTTTTAATTCTTCATCAAGCATGGCACTTCCGCCGTATTTCACAACAACGATCTTACGGTTAAATCGCTGAATATACGGGAGGGCCTCAATCAGCACCTCAGCTTTGTCCAGATATTTCTGATTAACCATTTTCGGAACTCCTTTTACAGTATCATTTTCTTATCATCAGGAACGGTAATCCGCATTGATTTTGATATAATCATAAGTCAGATCACAGCCCCATGCAGTTGCTGTACAATCACCCATTTTCATATCTGCGATTGCTGTCACTGCCTCTTCTGAAAGAATTCTGGTGGCCTCTTCTTCGCTGTATCCTGTAGACACGCCATTTTCAATGATCTTGATTTTGCCTGCTTTGCTCTCAAAATACAGATCTACTTTTTCCGGATCAAACTGTGCACCGGAATATCCCATAGCACAGAGAATTCTTCCCCAGTTTGCATCATGGCCGTAAATCGCAGCCTTTGTAAGAGAAGAAGTGACAACAGATTTGCTGAGCGTCACTGCCTGTTCCTTACTCTCTGCACCGATAATTTTTACTTCAAAAAGTGCGGTTGCACCTTCCCCATCACCGGCAATGTATTTGGCAAGGGTTGTATTTACATAATTCAGTGCCTGTTTAAATATCTCGTAATCTTCCCCTTTTTCCGTAATCTCAGGATTCTCTGCAAGACCATTTGCCAGAAGAAGAACGGTATCATTTGTAGAAGTATCTCCGTCTACGGATACCATGTTATAAGTATCTTTTACGTCTTCACTCAGGGCTTCCTGCAGCATTTTTTTGGATATTTTGGCATCTGTGGTGACAAATCCAAGCATGGTACACATATTCGGATGGATCATTCCGGACCCTTTGCACATGCCGCCGACAGTCACTGTTTTTCCACCGATCTCGATCTGTACTGCCACTTCTTTTTTTACGGTATCAGTAGTCATAATCGCTTTTGCTGCTTCCGTTCCTGCTTCCAGACTCCCATCCAGTTTTGGTGCCATAGCCTTTACTCCGCTGGCGATCCGGTCAATGGGAAGCTGCATTCCGATCACACCTGTAGAAGCCACAAGAACACTGTCTTCCCGTATCTGCAGTGCTTCTGATGCTGCTTTTGCAGTTGCACGGCAATAACCCAATCCTTCCTCACCTGTACATGCATTGGCAATTCCGCTGTTGCAGATCACTGCCTGTGCTGCGGGATGGTTATAGACAATATCCTGATCCCACTTTACCGGTGCTGCCTTTACCACATTCGTTGTAAAAGTTCCGGCTGCCAGACATGGTACTTCGCTGTAGATCATAGCCATATCTGTTCTTCCCTTGTACTTGATTTCTGCTGCTGTTGCTGCGGCCTGAAAGCCTTTTGCTGCTGTTACACCACCTGTAATAATTTCCATCATAATCTCCTCTTTTCCCTGCAGGATTCTTCCTGTATTTTTTGCTGGTTTTCCTGCCCGATCAAGGCATCATCGGTACCTGACGAAGACCTTCCGCTTCATCAAATCCAAACATCAGGTTCATATTCTGAACTGCCTGTCCTGCAGCTCCTTTTACCAGATTATCGATGGCGCCCATCATAATGATACGTCTGGTTCTCGGATCAATTTTAAAGTTTACATCCACATAATTGCTGCCTTCCACAAATCTTGTCTGAGGACATACATCCTTATCCAGAACCCTGATAAAAGTCTCCTCTGCATAGTATTTATCATAAGCTGCCCGCACTTCTTCATATGTCACATCTTTTGTCAGAGAAGCATATGCTGTGACCAGAATTCCACGGTTCATAGGCACCAGATGCGGTGTAAAATTGATCAGCACTTCCTGTCCGCATGCGTATCCAAGCTGGTCTTCAATCTCCGGTGTATGTCTGTGTGTGGCCACACCGTAAGCCTTGATATTTTCGTTTACTTCGCAGTAAAGATTGTCCACTTTTGCGCCTCTTCCGGCACCGGAAGTACCGGATTTTGCATCAATAATAATGGTGGACGGGTCGATCATTCCTTCCTTTAATAAAGGATAAATGGACAATGTGGAACAGGTAGGATAACATCCAGGATTAGCAATCAGCCTTGCCTTTTTAATATCTTCCCGATTGATCTCACACAGTCCGTAAACTGCCTCTTTCACATACTGCGGGGATTTATGTTCGATACCGTACCACTTTTCATATTTTGCAACATCCTTGATGCGGAAATCTGCACTCAGATCGATGATTTTTACTTTGGATAAAATCTCTTCATTTACAAGAGAAGCGCACAGTCCCTGTGGTGTTGCAGTAAAAATCACATCCACTTCATCTGCCAGCTGTGCCATGTTATCGTCCATACATTTCGCATCTACCAGTTTGAAAAAATTCTGATAGATTTCTGCATATTTTTTATCAATATAACTTCTGGATCCGTACCATACAACCTCCACATCTTTATGGCCAAGCAGCAGTCTTACAATCTCATTTCCCGCATAACCTGTTGCACCGATAATACCTGCTTTAATCATTTTCTCCTCCTTATATTTCAGACTAGCCTCTTACTTACTATATCATCATTTCACTTCTGTCAAGCAGTTAAGATTATACATCCATCCTGCATAATATGCAACACTTATTTTTTCCGCATTTTTCCGGGATTCATCTGTTCTCGTGTATTTTCATTTATCTTTTCCTATTTAATGTTGCATTTTTATGCAAAAACTTTTTGATATTTTTTCTAATTGCCTATTGCATATTTATAAAAAATGTTGTATATTAACCCATGTCGGCAGGACCAGTATCAAGAATCCAATGCCGAAAATCTATTTTTATACGAAAATATATAATACCAAATATCACCGTTTCTGCCAATAGCAGGAATGATAAAAATTCAGAAATTCAGGAGGAAATTTATTATGAAAGAAAAAGTTGTATTAGCGTACTCAGGCGGACTGGATACCACAGCACTGATTCCGTGGTTAAAAGAAAATTTTGATTATGAAGTAATCTGCTGCTGCGTCAACTGCGGACAGGGCAACGAACTGGAAGGACTCGATGAACGTGCAAGACTTTCCGGTGCAGCCAAATTATACATTGAAGATATTGTAGATGATTTCTGTGACAATTATATCATGCCATGTGTAGAAGCAGGTGCTGTTTATGAACACAAATACCTTCTCGGTACTTCCATGGCACGTCCGGCTATTGTTAAGAAATTAGTAGAAATCGCACGCAAAGAAGGCGCTTCTGCCATCTGCCACGGTGCAACCGGCAAAGGCAATGACCAGATCCGTTTCGAACTGGGAATCAAAGCTCTTGCTCCTGATCTGAAAATCATCGCTCCATGGCGCATGACAGATGTATGGACTATGCAGTCCCGTGAAGATGAGATTGCTTTCTGTGAGGCACACGGCATCCATCTTCCATTTGACGCAAGCCACAGCTACAGCCGTGACCGTAACTTATGGCATATCAGCCATGAAGGTCTGGAACTGGAAGATCCGTCACAGGCTCCGAATTATGACGACATGCTTGTGCTCAGTGTAACTCCGCAGAAAGCTCCTGACAAAGAAACAGAAGTTACCATGACTTTTGAATCTGGTATTCCGAAAACTCTGAACGGCAAAGAAATGAAAGTTTCCGAAATCATCACGGAATTAAACAGACTTGGCGGTGAAAATGGTATCGGTATCGTGGACATCGTAGAAAACCGTGTAGTCGGAATGAAATCCCGCGGCGTTTATGAAACACCTGGCGGAACGATTCTCATGGAAGCTCACGACCAACTGGAAGAACTGATCCTTGACCGCGAAACACTGGAAACCAAAAAGAAACTGGGAAGCCAGTTTGCACAGATCGTATACGAAGGCAAATGGTACACCCCTCTTCGCGAGGCAATTCAGGCATTTGTAGAATCTACTCAGAAATATGTCACCGGTGAAGTAAAATTCAAACTGTACAAAGGCAATATCATCAAAGCAGGAACCACTTCTCCATACAGCCTGTACAATGAATCTCTTGCATCCTTCACCACAGGTGATCTGTATGACCATCATGACGCAGACGGATTTATCACCCTGTTCGGTCTGCCGCTGAAGGTTCGTGCGATGATGATGCAGGAAGCAAAGAAAACCGAAAAATAATCGTATCTGTTCATTCCCTTCACAGATAATGTCTTCTGAACAGTTACAAATAATCTTTTAAATGATCTTTTTCTTAAAACTGACACAGGAGCATCTGCGATTCATGCAGATGCTCCTGTGTCTCTCTGTCAGGAAATATTACGTATTTTTTTCTTTTTCAGCCGTCCATAAACCCACTCACGGAACAGCGTATATACAACAGACACAAGCGGAATAAATACCAGCATACCGGCAATTCCCATAAGACTTCCGCCAACGGTTACCGCAGCCAGCACCCAGATAGATGGCAGTCCTACGGAATTTCCCACTACATGAGGATAGATAAAATTTCCTTCAATCTGCTGCAGTACCAGGAATAAAATCAAAAACGCAAATGCCTGTACCGGATTTACCATCAGGATCAGGAAAAACCCCACTCCACAGCCGATAAATCCGCCAAACACCGGAATCAGTGCTGTAAAGGAAATCAGCACACCCACCAGCAGCGCATACGGAAACCGGAAAATCGTCATGGCCACAAAGAACATGCTTCCCAGAATCACAGCTTCAATACACTGGCCGGCAATAAAGCTTGCAAAAATATGATGCGCCAGAGAGCAGGCATGCAGGCAATAGGCAACTGTTTTTTCCGGAAGAATCGCATACATTGCTTTTTTTATCTGAACAGAAAGTTTTTCTTTCTGAAGCAAAACATAACACGCAAAAATAAACCCGATTCCAAAATTCATAGCAGTATTTACGATTCCCATTGTCACGGAAATTGTCGAAGATAAAAAACCATCCGCTCCGTTTTTGAGCATATCCATCACTGTATTCAGCATTTTCTGAGGCTGAAAATCTATGGAATTTACCCAGCTGATGACAGGGGAATCTTCCCGGAGAATTTCTCCCAGCCACTTCTGAAAAACCGGAATATTGGCCTCAATTCTCCTGCCTACACTGGCAAACGTATTACCCAGTTCCGGTGCTACCACCAGAACAACCACCAGAATCACAACTGCCAGAAAACAGATAGAAATGATGAGACTAACCGGTCTTGCCAGCCTGACGGCCATTTTATTCTGCTTTTCTTTCGCTTTTCCAAATAATCTGCGTTCTATAAAACTCATGGGCACATTCAGTATAAACGCGATTGCTCCTCCCAGAAGAAACGGGTAAAGCATCCCGACAATCTCCCCCAGAAAGGCAAGTACTGTACTCAGATGCTGCAGTCCCAGACACAGCAGCACAGCGAACGCGATCAGTGCCGCGATTCTTTTCATATTTTCACGATTCAGCTCCAAAACAATCCTCCATTTCACAAACCACATAATGTTTTCTACTGTCAATTCTCTGTTTATTATAACAGACATCCGTTCCTGCCGCAAACTCCGCCGGGCAATTTTTATGCATAAATACGCCAGGCAATTTTTCATGCATAAACAATTGACAGATAACATATCCTATTTTATAATTATTTTGTAATAAAATCAATAAAACATATTAGTTTGTAACTTATATAAGTCCATAATCGGTTGGACGTTTCTACCAACTACCGGAATAGTTGTCTATAAGTTTTTTCAGGGACGGCAGACAATAAATCAGGTAGTTTTTCTTTTCCTGTTTTTTGTTCTTCCCTGACTGCTGAAAGGAAGGTGACCTGTATGACTCATAATACTTTTGCGCTAAAAGGCACAATTTGTTTCAGTACCGCTCCGGACACGATTCAATTCCGCGAGGACTCCTGGCTGGTCTGTGAAAACGGCAGATGCGCCGGAATTTTTTCAGAACTTCCGGAGAAATACAGCCGGATTCCCTGCCGGGACACCAATCACTGCATGATCATTCCCGGACTCACAGACCTCCATCTTCATGCGCCCCAGTATACTTACCGCGGCACAGGAATGGATCTGGAACTGCTGGAATGGCTGAATACCTATACATTTCCGGAAGAATCCAAATATCGGGATCTCACTTATGCACAACCGGCCTATTCCATCTTTGTGAATGACCTGAAAAAAAGCGCTACTACCCGCGCTTCCATTTTTGCCACCATTCATGCAGAGGCTACGGAACTCCTGATGGATCTTCTGGAAGCGACAGGACTGAAAACCTGTGTGGGCAAAGTCAACATGGACAGAAACGGCTCTCCGCAGCTTCAGGAAGCAGATGCAAAAGCCTCCGCCTCAGATACGCGCCGATGGCTTCGGAATATTCAGGGGAAATACAAAAATACGAAGCCCATTCTTACCCCGCGTTTTACTCCCTCCTGTACGGACGAACTGATGCAGGAACTCTCCTGTATCCAGCAGGAATATCATCTGCCCGTTCAGTCCCACCTGTCAGAAAATCCAGGGGAAATCGCCTGGGTTCAGGAGCTTTGTCCGAATACACATTTTTACGGAGAAGCCTACGACCAGTTCGGACTTTTCGGAGGAGATGGCTGTCCGACGATTATGGCACATTGTGTTTACAGTTCGGATGAAGAAATCGCGCTGATCAAAAAACGCGGTGTCTACATTGCCCACTGCCCGCAGTCCAACACAAACATTGCCTCAGGGATTGCGCCTGTCCGGCGTTATCTGAACGAAGGACTCCATATAGGACTTGGAAGCGACATTGCCGGCGGCTCTTCCCTTTCTATTCTCAGAGCCATGTCCGATGCGGTTCAGGTTTCCAAACTGCGCTGGAGACTGACAGACAGCACACTCCGCCCTCTGTCACTGGAAGAAGGCTTTTACATGGCGACTCTCGGCGGCGGTTCTTTCTTCGGAAAAGTGGGAAGCTTTGAAGAAGGCTATGAATTTGATGCGGTTATTCTGGATGATCAGAATCTTCCTCATCCTCAGAAGCTTTCCTCCAGAGACCGTCTGGAAAGGCTCATCTATCTGGCAGATGACCGAAATATCACCGGAAAATATGTGGCAGGGCAAAAATTGTTCTGACACTTATAAAACAAAATAAACCAATCAAAAAGGGGGAAGATTTATGAATCTTGAGAAACTGTTTCACTTAAAAGAACATCACACGGATGTCAAAACAGAGGTCATTGCAGGTATCACCACATTTATGACGATGGCGTATATTCTGGCTGTGAATCCCAACATCCTTCAGGCATCCGGCATGGACAGAGGTGCCATATTTACGGCTACTGCTCTGTCTTCCTTTGTTGCCACCTGCCTCATGGCACTGCTCTCCAATTACCCGTTTGTCCTTGCTCCCGGCATGGGGCTGAACGCTTATTTTGCCTACACCGTAGTTCTTGGAATGGGATATTCCTGGCAGCAGGCACTGGCAGCTGTGTTTGCAGAGGGTCTGATCTTTATTCTGCTCTCTCTCACAAACGTGCGCGAAGCGATCTTCAACTCTATTCCGATCAACCTGAAGCATGCCGTATCCGTAGGAATCGGACTGTTTATTGCATTTATCGGACTGCAGAATGCACATATTGTGGTAAATAATGACTCTACACTGGTGAGCGTTTTTTCCTTCAAAGGCTCTGTGGAAGACGGCACTTTCCATACACTGGGAATCACCGTTCTGCTTGCTCTGATCGGTCTTCTGATCACCGCAATTATGCTCGTAAAAAACATCAAAGGCGGTATTTTATGGGGCATTCTGATCACATGGGGACTGGGAATTCTCTGTCAGTTCACCGGACTTTATGTGCCTGATGCAGAGCTTGGTTTTTACAGTCTGCTTCCGGATTTCTCCAACGGACTGTCTGTCCCGAGCATGGCACCGACCTTTATGAAAATGGATTTTTCCATTGTATTTTCACTGGATTTCTTTGTAATCATGTTTGCATTCCTGTTCGTGGACATGTTTGATACGCTGGGCACTCTGATCGGTGTTGCCTCAAAAGCGGACATGCTTGACAAAGACGGTCGGCTTCCGAAAATCCGCGGAGCACTCCTCTCTGACGCTGTCGGAACTACTGCAGGAGCCATGTTTGGTACCTCCACGGTCACTACTTTTGTAGAAAGTGCATCCGGCGTTGCCGAAGGCGGACGGACCGGACTTACTGCCATTGTTGCTGCGATTCTGTTCGGACTTTCCCTGTTCCTGTCCCCGATTTTCCTGGCAATTCCGTCCTTCGCGACTGCACCAGCCCTGATCATCGTAGGATTTTTGATGCTGACCTCCATCACAAAAATCGACTTCAACGATTACACCGAAGCGATTCCATGCTTTATCGCCATTATCGCAATGCCGTTCATGTACAGCATTTCTGAAGGCATTGCCATGGGAGTCATCTCCTATGTAGTGATCAACCTGGTTACCGGTAAGGCAAAAGAAAAGAAAATCAGTGCACTGATGTATGTTCTGGCGGTTATTTTTGTATTGAAATATATTTTCCTGTAAAGTATGAAATAAATTTGATTCGACGTATTTCTGCTTTTGCTGCTTTTCTTTCAAAAGACAAAAACATGATAATAACAGGCTAAACGAAAATTTCTTTTCACGCAGAAATCATCCATTTATAAAAGGGCCTGTGAAAAACGAACGTTTTTCACAGGCCCTTTGTTTTATTTTTCATGTTTTTTACTGCTTTTCTACAGCTGTGTACAGATTTCCTCATAAATAGCAGCCATCAATTCTTCTGTTTTTCTGCACTCTGATACTACTGAAATCACTGCATCATAATCCGGCAGAACAATCGAAAACTGTCCGTATTTCCCGTCTGCCCGGAAAGAATTATATTTCCCGCGCCAGAAAAGATATGCGTAAGGCGCATCCGGAGCATACTGTCTCGTACTCTCTTCGATCCATTCTGCCAAAAGCAGCTGTTTTCCATTCCATGCCCCTTTATTCAGGTAAAAAAGCCCCAGTTTATGCATTTCTGACAATGTCAGAAACAGTCCGCCTGCCCCGAAAGAATTGCCAAGAGGATCCATTTCCCAGGTAGGACGTTTGATTCCCAGATGAGAAAATAGTCTCGGTGTCAGATAAGAAATCAGATCACATCCAGCCCTTCTCTGAACAAGCATTCCTGCCAGATATGGGCCCACATTATTGTACACAAAATGCGTTCCAGGCTCATATTCAAACGGAATGGACAGGGACAGTTTTACCCAGTTATCCTCTTCATAAAGGGGTCTCTGCGCACCCATAAGACTGGCTGATTTCTGTCCAAGATGCATGGTTAAAAGATCTCTGACAGTTGCTTTTTTCAGATTCTCACACGGATTCTCCGGAAGGTCTTCCGCAAAAACATCTGTCAGTTTTTCATCCAGTGAAAGCAGCCCTTCCTGCACAGCAAATCCTACTGCACAGGAGGTAAAACTCTTCGTTACCGAATAGACATTTCTGCGGCATTCGCCTTCGCTGTGCCATTCTCCGATCAGTTCATTATGCTGGGATACCTTGACTCCAAGCACCCCAATTGTGTTCACTTTTTCAACAAATGCCTGTAAATCCATATATTAATCCTCCCTCATCAGCTTTTTATGTTCTCTGGCTGCCCTCTGAAGATTGATCTCAAAGTCCTGCCTGTTTTTCTGCGTAATAGTCTGCAGCGTCAGTCCTGCAAAAAAGGACTGGATTGCAGCAAGCATGGTAAACCCGCAGACAATGAGTGTAGGATAATTCGGAACCAGCCCTGTCTTGATATAAGTATCCACGATCGGCAGAAAAAATATCAGTGATATCAATGCCAGCAGAATCCCAATAGCGCTGAAAAATCTCAGCGGTTTGTAAGTGCGATAAAATCTTTCGATAGTACGAAGGACCTTCAATCCATCCGAACAGGTATTTAATTTGGAACTGCTTCCCGCCGGCCTGTCTTTATAGTTAATCACAACATTCTCCACGTACATATTCTTATCCACTGCATGAATGCTCATCTCTGTTTCCACTTCAAATCCCTTCGACAGAACAGGAAACGTTTTCACAAATTCATAACTGAATGCACGATATCCTGTCATAATATCTTTTATGTTATTCTGAAACAGAACATTGATTGCTTTCCGCACCAGTGCATTTCCAAAGTTATGAAACAATCGTTTATTTTCCGTAAAATAAGTAGAAGACAGACGATCACCTACAACCATATCCGCATGATATTTCAACACTTTATCTGCCATTTCCCTGGACGGTTCTGCCGGATAGGTATCATCCCCATCCACCATAATATAGCACTCTGCATCAACTTCACGGAACATTCTTCGAATCACATTTCCTTTTCCCTGAAGATATTCATACCGGACAATGGCACCTGCATCCCTCGCAATTTCATCTGTCCCGTCTGTCGAATTATTGTCATAAACATAAATGACCGCTTCCGGAAGGACCCTTTTAAAATCCGTCACCACTTTATGAATGGTTTTGCACTCGTTAAAACACGGAATCAAAACCGCTATCTGATCCATTGCATGTACCTCATTTTCTTTTGTCTAAATGGAAAACTTTTTTTCTTATTACCTCAAAAGGCCGTTCAATCATCGGCAAAACTGCACAGGACAGGCCGAAAATCAATACACTCCAGCCACGATGCGTAAACATATGATGAATATAGGTGTGATTTTTCGTTCCAATTCCCCAGACAAACGGATACAGGGAAATTATCAGAAATGCAAGACTGACAGACCAGCATTTCCATCTCCTGGAAGAAAGCACAAGCGTTACCAGGCATAATACAACAAACAACAGCGTACAGGTCCACAGCTTGCTGTCTTTCAGATAAGTGATCAGCATCCCGTACACATCCGAAAGGGTAATCGTCTGCTCTCCTACAACATTTCCGGATCTAATCGTAATGCTCTCCATCGCATTGGTAAAATAGTTCTTTCCGGTTAAAATACTGGACAAAACCCACTTGGAACTCCACATTCCCGCATATCCGATACACCACATCACAGAATAGCCAACTAAGCGTTTCAAAGTCACAATAAAGCGGCTGTCTTCATTCAGCATATAATAAAAAATAAGCGGAAATGCCAGCGCCACCACCGGATACGTCAGGAAATCCATATAACTGGTCACCATTCCCGTAATCATAAAATACAGCCACGCATACTGACGGAATCCTGTTCGTTTCCAACAGGCCAGCAATACAATGACAGCCAGACTGGACACATAAAAGATCGTAGAATTCTGAAGAGAATTCATAATGACTCCCGGATTCAGGAAGCTGACAGCAAGTAAAAACGGTATAAGATATTTCATCTTTCTATTCATATACAGCAAAATGCCAATCAGGCAGATACACCCAAGAATGCCAAACTGGTTCAGCTGCCGTATCTCATTAATATTCAGAAAAAGAAGCAGAGGCTTCAGCACTACCATATATCCATGCCAGTATCTCGCATAGCTTATTTTCTGTGCATCTTTTTCCGGAAGAATCCCGCACACCTTACAGGAAACCTGTTTTGTGGCCTTTTTCTGATATATCCGATAATTATTAATGGCCTTATCAGCAATAGATTCTTCTCCGTCATAAGCAGATGTCAGCAGCATAATACAGTCCGTAAAATTGTCAAGTACCATATAAGGACTGGACGGAATCAATTGCGGATAATCCTTCTCCTGCTCCAGAATGGCTCCGCTCTCCTGCACATGCAGGCTGACACGTCCTGATGGCAGCATATAAACCATACAGATCAGCAAAAATCCTGCCAGCACGCATGTAAGAAAAACTCCTGCGCCAATCAGTAAATTTTGAAATATTTTCTTCTTTTTCATTACCTTATCTCCCTCCGATGGGATCATTTTTCAGCCCCAATTTTCACAAATTTCCACGCTCCTGATCTTTCACATACCGTTCAATCATACATGTATGTTCTCTGGTTTTCAAGTCATAATTCACACCGACCAGCAAAAGATTCCCCTGATATTCTTCCAGGCTTTCGCAATACTCCTTTTCTTTTATCTGTGCAATCGCACCTCTGGCGCTTTTGTTCCATATTTTTTATATACTCCGCCCGGATTTCACCGTTCGGAATAAACACACATCGTTCTTCACAGTCATATCCCAGATATCCCAGGTGAATCAGCAGTGTAAGGACATCATCTTCTGTTCGAAATATAGCCATATCATTCGTAAAACTTTCTGTATTAACCGGCACTTTTTCTCCAGCCATCATGCTGAGTACATCATCCCTCAGCCCATCAAAATTCATATCAATATAAACCTGCAGTGCCTCAAATGTCTCTGTCTGGTTCCAGTAATTTCCGATTTTTCCAAACCTCATGGAACTCACAACAGAACGCGGGCTGTATATAGAAATCCCTTTTTCAAAAGAATAGCCATCATACCAGTTCTTTACTTCTTCCAGATCCATTTCATATTCTTTACACAAAGTATATACTTCCTGCTCTGTGAATCCCACATAAGCAGCAAGAGGACCTGGATCTATCATAGAAAACTCATCAAACATATTTAACGCAGAATGAGTTCCGTATTTTTTTATGGGAAGAATCCCTGTCATATATGCCAGATGAATGTATCCCTTATCCTTCATCAGATTACGCAAAAAATCCAGGTACTTCTCCTGCGCTTTTTTATCTGTTTTATATTCTCTGAAAACGCAGTCCCACTCATCAATGATCAGAATAAAAGGGCACCTTGTATGGCTATAGACATCCTGCATTGTTCTTGCCAGATTCTTATCATCAAAATAGCGAAAATCCGGATATTCCTCTAAGAGATTCCAGAGAACACTTTTCTGAAGCAGCTGAATCATATCCTCTATGCACGCACTCTGACTCAGAAACTCCTGCATGTTCAGAAAAATGGTATCATATTTATTCAGATACTTTTTAAAATCACTGCTCTCGGCAATCGCAAATGCAGAAAACAATTTCTCGGAATCACAACCCCGGCTGTAATATGCCGTCAGCATATATGCTGCCACAGATTTTCCAAAACGACGCGGCCGGCTGACACAAAGATACCCCTGCATCGTATTAATGACTTTATTTGTATAATTCAACAAACCGGTTTTATCAACGTAAATCTCAGAATTTACAATCTTATCAAAAACTTCCTTACCCGGATTCAGATAACTGCCCATTTCTGCACCTCCCGTCAGCATGGTCGAACATTCTATTCTTGATTATAGACCATTTGCATACTGAATACAAATAAAATAACACCAAAGAAACAACCCTCAATTTATTTTCCTCGCCTCAAATATGATCAGGTAGTCTTTGATAAATCTCAAATTCCCACTTTATTAATTCGAAGTTATACAGTATAATAAATACCGTTGTATTTTTCCTTAACAGAATAAAAATACGGCACTATTTACCCTGTGTACCATCTATCGATACACAGAATTTCTAAAACAAGGGGATCAATCACATGAAAACACAACCAGTAAAATTAAAAAATTCCCTGATTCTGCTGCTGACCGCTGCCATCTGGGGCGTGGCATTTGTGGCGCAGAGCGTGGGAATGGATTATGTAGGCGGTTTTACGTTTAATATGGTGCGCTGCATCATCGGAGCCATTGTACTGCTCCCGGTCATCTGGTTTCTCGATAAGGGCAAAAAACCGGTATCCCGGACTCCCGAGGAAAAAACTGCCGGCCGCAAAACCTTACTCATCGGCGGAATCAGCTGCGGAATCTGCCTTTGCCTGGCAAGCAATTTCCAGCAGTTTGGAATTAAATATACTTCCGTAGGAAAAGCCGGTTTCATCACTGCATGTTACATTGTTATTGTTCCTATTCTGGGATTATTTCTGAAAAAGAAATGCAGTCCTTTTATCTGGGCTGCTGTAGTAATGGCACTGGTCGGATTGTATCTGCTGTGCATCAACGACGGATTTTCCATCGGCAAAGGAGACATCCTCGTCATGATCTGTGCAGTACTTTTCTCCTTCCACATTCTGGTCATTGATTATTTTTCACCCAAAACAGACGGTGTAAAACTTTCCTGCCTTCAGTTCCTGACTGCCGGAATCCTTTCCGGAATTCCGGCGCTTCTTCTGGAGCATCCGCAGATTTCCTCTATCTGCGCAGCATGGCAGCCTATCCTCTACGCAGGTGTGATGTCCTGCGGCGTCGCTTACACACTGCAGATCATTGGACAGAAGGATATGAATCCGACGGTCGCCTCCCTGATTCTCAGTCTGGAATCCTGCATCTCCGTCCTTGCCGGATGGATCATTCTGGGGCAGCGTCTCAGCACAAAGGAAATCCTTGGCTGTGTGATCATGTTCGGTGCCATCATCCTGGCTCAGCTTCCGCAGAAAGAGAAATAAAAAATGTATCCAGCACATCGAAAAATCGACAATGCAAATGTATCCGTTATTTCATTTACGATGTACTGGTACATCATATAACCCGAAAAGTCCTGACCTGCAGGGAAACACATTTCCCCGAACTCAGGACTTTTCTTCTTTCTTCCATGCATTCCAATATCATCTCCAAACATTTTAGCCCATTCATTACTGTCCAACATCAACCCCACATATCAATATTGACAATCTGACATTTCATATCTATAATATTGTTCGTGTACTAACAGTTCGTTCACGAACTTTTTCATTTTCAGAAAAGAGGTATGTATGGAAAACAGGCAAATCATCGGATATGAAATCCACATTCTGGATAACATGATCGGCCGCCGGATCTCCGCACTTTGCGAAAGAGACGGACTTACCCAGATGCAGAGCTGGGTCATCGGCTACCTTTATGATCATTCTGATAAGAACATATTTCAAAAAGATCTGGAAGCACGATTCCACATTGCACGTTCCACTGCAACCGGAATTATACAGCTTATGGAAAAACGGGGTTTTCTCACCCGCGAATCTGTCCCCAGTGATGCCCGTCTGAAACGCCTTGTCCTGACGGAAAAAGGAATCAGCTTTCAGCTCAGCATCATCCGGAATCTGAATCAGATAGAACAGCTTCTGAAAGGTCAGATTTCCCAGAAGGATCTGGATTTCTTTTTTGAGATCATTCATCAGATGAAACAAAATCTCCAGAACGAAACACTGTAAAAACGACTGTTCATCCTCTGCAAAAAATTCATGAAAGGAGCATCCCTATGCTGAAAACACTACTGGGACAGGTCAAAGAATTCAAAAAAGATTCCCTCCTGACCCCTCTGTTCATGATTCTCGAAGTATTATTGGAAACAATGATTCCTCTGATCATGGCATCCATCATTGACAATGGTGTGGAAACCGGTGATATCGGCCACATCTGCCGCATGGGCGCGGTCATGGCAGTACTTGCTCTTCTCGGACTTCTCACCGGAGTCCTTGGCGGCAAATACGGCGCCCGCGCATCCACTGGTTTTGCCCGCAACCTGCGCAAAGCCATGTTTGAAAACATTCAGACATTTTCTTTTTCCAATATCGACAAATACAGCACTGCAGGTCTCATCACACGTCTGACCACGGATGTCACCAATCTGCAGAATGCCTACCAGATGATCCTGCGCATGTGCACCCGTGCTCCGGCCAGCCTCATCTGTGCCATGACCATGGCATTTCTGGTCAATGCGAAGCTTGCCAGCATCTATCTGATCGCGGTTCTTTTCCTTGGTGCGATTCTGATTTACATCATGACACATGCCACCAAATATTTTCAGGCAGTATTCCGCAAATATGACGACCTGAACGCCAGTGTACAGGAAAACATCGCCGGAATCCGTGTGGTAAAGGCTTATGTCCGCGAAGATTACGAGACAACCAAATTTCAGTCGGCCTGCAACAAAGTCTATGAAATGTTTGTAAAAGCCGAAAAACTCGTCGTCCTCAACATGCCCGTCATGCAGTTCACTGTCTATGCATGTATCCTCGGCATCAGCTGGCTTGGGGCAAAAATGATTGTCGGCAGTTCTCTTACCACAGGTGAACTTATGAGTCTTCTCACCTACTGCATGAATATTCTCATGAGCCTGATGATGCTTTCCATGGTCTTCGTCATGATCACCATGAGTATGGCCAGTGCAGAACGAATCACAGAAGTCCTCAACGACAGACCGGATCTGGCAGACCCGGAAACCCCGATTACAGAAGTCCCTGACGGAAGCATCACCTTCGAGCATGTGGATTTCAGCTATAAAAAAGACAGCAAAGAGCCTGTCCTGAAAGACATCAATCTTTCCATCCGCTCCGGTGAGACCATTGGAATCATTGGCGGCACCGGCAGTGCCAAATCAAGTCTGGTAAACCTGATCAGCCGTCTCTATGATGTCACCTCAGGTTCGGTAAAAGTCGGCGGTATTGATGTCCGCGAATACCATATGGAATCCCTGCGAAATCAGGTTTCTGTCGTACTTCAGAAAAATGTCCTGTTTTCCGGTACGATCCTTGACAACCTCCGCTGGGGCAATAAAAATGCAACAGAAGAAGAATGCCGACATGCCTGCGAGCTTGCCTGTGCAGACGAGTTCATCCAGCGTATGCCGGACAAATACAATACCTTTATCGAGCAGGGCGGAACCAACGTTTCCGGCGGTCAGAAGCAGCGTCTCTGTATCGCCCGTGCCCTTCTTAAAAAACCAAAGATCCTGATTCTTGATGATTCCACCAGCGCAGTGGATACCGCAACAGATGCACGCATCCGCCGTGCTTTTGCCGAAGAAATCCCGGATACCACCAAGCTGATCATCGCACAGCGTATTTCCAGTATCAGAAATGCCGACCGGATCATTGTCATGGAAAACGGCCGCGTAGCAGCTTTCGGAACGCACAAAGAGCTTCTGGAAAACGAACCGATCTATCAGGAAGTATACAACTCCCAGACCAAAGGCGGAGGAGATTTTGACCAGAACGTTACAGGAGGTGATCAGTTATGAGCAGACCGGCAAATGCAGGAATGAAACACGGTCCCGGAAGAGGACGCGGTCCCGCACCCAAAATTGAAAATCCGGGGAAACTGCTGAAGAGACTTTTGCAGTATGTTTCCCGGAAGTATAAATTCCATATCCTGATCGTCATCGTGTGCATTTTTATCAGCGTACTCGCCAATGTTCAGGGAACCATGTTTACCAAAACGCTGATTGACCAGTATATCCTTCCTCTTCTGAAGAGCAGTACGCCGGATTTCCATCCTCTGACACTGGCGATCGGCAAAGTTGCCTGTTTTTATGCCATCGGTGTCCTTGCAACTTATACCTATAACCGCATCATGATCTACGTCAGTCAGGGAAGTCTCCGGGATCTTCGAAATGAAATGTTCGCAACCATGGAAACGCTTCCGATCAAATATTTTGATACTCATGCACATGGCGATATTATGTCTATTTACACCAACGACATTGACACTCTCCGCCAGATGATCAGCCAGAGTATCCCTCAGCTGTTCTCCAGTGTGATTACCATCATCAGCGTTCTGGTGAGCATGATTATCCTGAACATTCCTCTGACCGTTCTGACTCTGGTCATGGTAGGATTTATGCTTACCGTCAGCCGGAAAATCGTGGCGCTGAGCGGCAAATATTTCCTGGCGCAGCAGAAAAATCTTGGAGCTATCAACGGATACATCGAGGAAATGATGGAAGGACAGAAAGTAGTCAAGGTCTTCTGTCATGAAGAAGAAAGCATTGAGAAATTCAACGAACTGAACGATACATTATTTGAAAGCGCCGACAATGCCAACAAATTCGCCAATATACTGATGCCTACTGTGGCACAGCTTGGAAATGTCAGTTATGTGCTTTGCGCCATCTTTGGAGGAATCCTGGCAATCAATGGTTTCGGCGGCTTCACCCTTGGCGGTCTTGCCAGCTTCCTGACCTTTAATAAAAGCTTCAACCAGCCGATCAACCAAGTCAGTCAGCAGCTAAACAGTATTGTTATGGCCCTGGCAGGTGCAAGGCGTATTTTTGATCTCCTTGACGAAAAACCGGAAGAAGACAATGGCTACGTTACACTGGTAAACGTTACAGAAAAAGGCGGAAAACTGACAGAATCGGAAAAGAGGACCGGCCGCTGGGCATGGAAACATTTCCACAAAGCAACAAATACCACCGATTATATTGAACTGAAAGGTGACATGGTTCTGGATGGAGTAGATTTCGGTTATAATCCGGGCAAAATCGTACTTCATGATGTGAAAATGTTTGCAAAACCCGGACAGAAAATTGCCTTTGTCGGATCAACCGGTGCAGGTAAAACTACCATCACCAATCTTCTGAACCGTTTTTATGACATTCAGGACGGCAAGATCCGTTACGACGGCATCAACATCAACAAAATCAAAAAAGCCGACCTCCGCCGCTCCATGGGTATTGTCCTGCAGGATACCAACCTGTTCACCGCGACTGTCATGGAAAACATCCGGTACGGAAAACTGGATGCCACAGATGAAGAAGTCATCGCCGCAGCAAAACTTGCCAACGCAGACGGATTTATCAGGCGTCTTCCGGATGGCTACAATACGATGCTGAAAAACAACGGAGCCAACTTAAGTCAGGGACAGCGTCAGCTTCTCTCCATTGCTCGGGCAGCCGTTGCAGATCCGCCTGTGCTGATTCTGGACGAGGCAACCAGTTCCATCGATACCCGTACCGAAAAGCTGGTGCAGAACGGTATGGACAAACTCATGCAGGGCAGGACTACCTTCGTCATCGCCCACCGCCTCTCCACCGTCCGCAACAGCGACTGTATCATGGTCCTGGAGCAGGGCCGGATCATCGAGCGCGGCTCCCACGAAGAACTGCTGGCGGAAAAAGGGAAGTATTATCAGCTGTATAATGGATAATTATCAGCAGTATCCATAATGATAATAAACCATTAAAACTACTGACAAAAGAAGCTGCAGCATTACAGAATTTATGAATCTGAAAATGCTGCAGCTTCTTTTTCCATGCCAATGACTGATCAGTACAGACAGATCATGACCTTTGAACATGGGCTCAGACCATGATATATGGCAAAATGACTTTACTGCTGCGGAAGTCTCGCTTTATAATACAGCGGAGAAATTCCGTAATACTTTTTAAATAGTTTACTGAAATGATAGGCATCTTCGTATCCTACCGCTGCCGCTACGGACTGAATGGAAATATCCGGCGCTCCGTCCAGTATTTCTCTGGCCTTTTTCATGCGCAGACTGATCAGATAATTGATCGGCGTATCCCCTGTCTCGCTTTTGAACAGTCTGGAAATGTAGTAGGAACTGAGATACATATTTGCGGCAATGCGGTCAAGAGAAATTTTCTCCTGATAGTGTGATTCCATATATTCCATAATTCTCTGTACGATATATTTTTTATTAATGGAGTGGAATTCATATCCCATGCCATGTTCCTTCTTCTGCACGATTTCATCTTCCTGCTTCTGAAAACGCTCCAGAAGGCAGATCACCTGAATGAGATAAGCTTTCAGCATAAAATATCTCCCAAGTTCACAGGAATTTGCCTCCTGATCAATCGCCATACACAGATGGTGCATTTCTTTCGTAAGACCATCCGGCAGCTTCGTAATGATCTGATAATCATGAAACAGCGGCATAAATCCTTTGGGACAATTTTTAAATTCCACATCCGTAAATCCCAGATAACATTCCAGAGGCTGCTCACCGGCTTCCCGGTCCGGGCAGCTGTAATGAACGGTTCCCGGATTCAGAAGGATCACATTTCCTTCTTCCACCGGATATTCTCTTTCATTTATGCGGAATCTGCCTTTTCCCTTAAGGATCATAACAAGTTCAATCGAATCATGGGTGTGGGCAGTATTGGGCTCTGTTCTGGTAAGCAGATAAGAATACAAAAATCTCGGATTTAAATCCGTATAAGTCATATCAAAAGAATTCTCGCACATACATTTTCTCCTGAATCATATTCTGGTTCACCAATTTATCAGCATCGATTTCCTGCATTTCTCTGCAGACTGTCTGATATAGGGTTCTATTTCCAAGTATACATGATTTGACATCTGAATAACAAGAAATTACATTTCTTTTTTTCATAAATTTGATAATATGGAGTGACAATCCGAACGAATCTGCATAAATATTTGCAGGACTTCTTTCACGAATTGTGTATGATAATCCATTTGATTACAAGAGGGGGACATAACAATTATGACAAAAGACATGACATCAGGCAATCCGGCTAAATTAATTCTCTTTTTCGCACTTCCGCTGATTGCGGGAAATATTTTTCAGCAGTTTTACAGCATGGCGGACACTGTGATCGTTGGACGCACGATTGGCGTAAACGCTCTGGCCGCAGTAGGCTGTACAGGAAGTCTTACCTTTTTTATTATGGGATTTATTATAGGCTTTACCACCGGTCTTTCCATCATTACCGCTCAGCGCTTCGGTGCCCGGGATGAAGAAGGTGTTAAAAAGAGTTTTGCAGCAGGAATTCTTCTTTCTGCTGCTGTTGCAGTAATTTTGACCGTAATCGCGTTTTTTATTGCACGTCCTGCTCTGGAGCTTCTCAACACTCCTGCGGAAATCATTGACGATGCGGAATCGTATTTGAAAGTAGTTTTTCTTGGACTTTCCGCAACCGTACTTTTTAATCTGGTTTCCAATATGATGCGCGCTCTTGGTGACAGCCGGATTCCGCTGTATTTCCTTGTGCTGGCATGCTGTATCAATATCGTACTGGATTTCGTGCTGATCCTGATTTTCCGCATGGGAGTAGCCGGAGCCGGTGTGGCTACCGTATTTTCACAGCTTCTTTCCGGTATCTGCTGCTGCATATTTATCCGAAAAAAAATGCCGGCACTCTGGGTTTCCGAAAAGCATTTTCGCCTGAGTTCCCATGAAATTATACAGCATTTGAAGGTGGCACTTCCCATGGCTTTCCAGATGTCTATCATTGCCATAGGTGCTCTGATTCTCCAGGCTGCACTTAACGGGCTGGGAGCAGTTGCTGTTGCTGCCTATACCGCTGCTCAGAAGATTGACACCATTGCCACAATGCCCATCAATTCCATGGGATCCGCTATGGCAACTTATTCCGCACAGAACTATGGAGCAGGCAAAATCAGCCGTATCCGCAAAGGAGTTTTCCAGTGTATCCTTATGTCCGTTTCCTTCAGTATTATTATGGGCGCTGTAAACATCCTTGCGGGAAGCCAGCTTGCCGCTGTCTTCGTAGGCAAAGGAGAAACAGAAGTACTGAGACTTGCCAAAACATATCTTTCCATCTCCGGGATAAATTACTGGATCCTGGCACTGCTGTTTATTTACCGCTTTACTCTGCAGGGACTCGGAAACAGCCTGGTTCCCACCATTGCCGGCACCATGGAGCTGATTATGCGAGCCGTAGCTGCCCTGTTTCTTGCACAGCACTTTGGCTTTGCAGGCGCATGTACCGCAAACCCGCTGGCATGGCTGGGGGCATGTGTGCCTCTGTGCATCGCTTACTATCTGTACATCCGGAAGCTGGAAAGGCGAATGCCATAATTTTCCATTTATCCAATCTGCAAATAATGATACAAACTATACAAAATCCCACAATCAGTTCTGATGGTTCACTGATTGTGGGATTTATTGTTATATACTGTATAGACAAGACCAGACTCACAGCTGCTATCCGGAATTTCTCCAGACATTTGATTCTTATCTGCGTACAAGTCGTATCACATTCCAGGATGCCTTGTGCAGCATGCTGGTAAGGATACCTCCATCCATCGTAGTTCTGTCCACAGAAACAGGTGCAACCTTCTGTTTTTCTGCGCTGTTCTCTGCTTTCAGGTCGTCATTCTCCAGTACAATATGTTCTGCAAGCTGATATCCCTCAAAGCTTCTGATATCAGTGGTCAGAACCACATCTTCCTCCAGATTTCTGTTGACTGCAAAAATCGTGACTTCCCCTTTTTCCTCATTATGTACAGCAATGGCTTCCACATCCGTGACCTCCCCGTGGTCTTTGGTTGCATGGACCGGAGAGTCAATAACAGGAAGAAGCGCAGTACCCCGTCCGTATTTGGATGCATGCATAAACGGATAGAAAATTGTCTGTTTCCAGGAAGGTCCGCCGTTCCTGTCTGTCATAATCGGAGCAATGACATTGACAAGCTGGGCAAGGCAGGCTACCTTCACTCTGTCAGAATTGCGCAGAAGCACGATCAGCATCAGGCCCACCAGGAGTGCGTCCTCAAAATTATAGATATCCTCCAGAATCGGCGGTGCCACTTCCCATGGATGGTTCTCTCTGTAATCATCCTCAGTGGCATTGGAATGATACCAGACATTCCACTCATCAAAGCTGAGGTACATGTTCTTTCTGCTGCGTTTCTTCGCTTTTACATAATCACAGGTTGCGATCACAGTATGGATAAAATCATCCATATCGTTTGATTTCGCCAGAAAATCACCTGTATTTCCGGAACGGTTACCATAATAAGTATGAAGGGAAAGATAATCTACATAATCATACGTATGGGTAAGTACCCTGTTCTCCCACTGCGGGAATGTCGGCATTTCCTGATTGGAGCTTCCGCATACGACAAACTCTATGGAAGGATCAATCAGCTTCATGGCTTTGGCGGTTTCTTCTGCAAGACGGCCATATTCATCCATGGTCTTATGGCCGATCTGCCATGGACCGTCCATCTCATTTCCAAGGCACCAGGTCTTGAATCCATAAGGTTCCTTCTGTCCGTGAGAAATCCGCAGGTCACTGTATTTCGTTCCACCCGGATGATTACAGTATTCAAGAAGATTGCATGCATCGGAAATTCCTCTGGTTCCAAGATTCAGAGCCATCATCACATCTGATCCGGCAGCTTTGGCCCATTTGCTGAATTCATGAAGACCTACTTCATTTTTCTCAAGGCTGCGCCATGCAAGTTCCAGCCTGTGCGGACGCTGCTCTACCGGGCCCACACTGTCCTCCCAGTAGAAGTTTGAGACAAAGTTGCCTCCCGGGTAGCGTACCATGGGCACATTCAGTTCCTTTACAAGTTCAATGACATCCTTTCGGAAGCCATCTTCATTAGACAGCGGATGTCCCGGCTGATAGATTCCGTCATAGACCGCTCTTCCCAGATGCTCGATGAATGAACTGTAAATCCTATCGTCCACCTTCGAAATCTGAAATGATTTGTCAATCATCATTTTTGCACTTTTTGCCATGTTTTCTTTCCTCCTGAAATTATATTTATCATCTCCTGTCAAACACAGGAGTTTTTCTTATTTACCATCTCCTGTCACGCGCAGGATGTTTTTTATTTATCATCTCCTGTCAATCGCAGGATATCTTTCATTTCTTCCACATCCATATCCAGAATGATCGCCAGCTCATTCACGCTGAATTTTGCTTTTCCGTCCTCTTCATCTTCAGACAGCTCCCGGATAGCGTTATCCAGCTTCTCCACCCGCGCCACAAGCGAATCATCGTGCAGCTTCTGTTCTGTCTGTTCTTCAATGACTTTTCCGATTCCCCGGATCATCTCCCTGCGCAGCCAGCCGTCGTTTTTAAGTACCGGTTCCGGCTGAATCAATGCATCCAGAAGACAGAGATTCGCTTCCTGAATCAGATCCGCCAGCAATATTTCCTCACAGTTCATCTGCACGGCAAGCTCTGCCGCAACAGGAAGATAACGCCCCGCAAGCGCAGCTTTTGCGTCCTCTTTACCATCAGCAAGTGCCTGGAAAAGCTCCTCCAGACTCTCCTCAGATTGTGCAATTGAAGAAAAGCCCTCCCGGTATTCTTTCAGGTACGCTTTTTCCTCGGGTGTCAGAGGAATCGCCTTTCTCTCCGGTTCTTTCTCTTCGCCTTCTGTGTCCGGAATCCCGGCACCTTCTATGGTGATTCCCTGCACTTTCAGATACTGTATGATTTTTAAAAGCTGTCCCTGATCAAGCTCCATTCCGCTAAAAAATTCCCGCACCTGCTGTGCAGTCACCGTTTTATTCTGACTCTCTGCCATCCGGCAGAGCTCCCCTAATTTCTTCTGAAACTCCTGAACGTCCATTGGTTTTCTCCTTCTCATAAAACAGATAATACTATTCTGATTGTTTACTTCAATACCTGTTTTTTATTATAATTCATTGCTTTCTTCTTCTGACAGAAAGAAATTATACAGCTTCGTTTCAAATATGCGATTTGCCACAATTACTGTATTGTTCTTTTCTTTCAGAAAACCGAACATGATTCCAAGACTGATCATCTGACTGTCGGCTTCAAACGTATATCTTGCTCCCTGAAACAGGATATTTTCCAGCATTTTCTTTAATTTCGGATACTCCCGCAGCTGCTTGATCATATCATCAAACAACGCATTTGGTTCCTTCTGCAGTATACGAATCGCTTCCAGGAATCCCTCTGCTGTCCACGCAGATTTTTTATCAGGATAAATCATACTCCCTGCCACACGTTCATCGATCAATTGGCAGATTCGGGATACCAGATAGGGATATCCTGCTGTATATTCGTAAATACTCTGACTCAGCTGCAGGATCCTGTAGTGTCCTCAGTGGGAAGCGCTCTGAAACCGGTTTGTTCCATTCCTTAAGAATCTCCGGCGAAATCCCCTGTACCTCCAGCGAGTCACTGATGTCCATCATCAGCCCTTCGACAAGGTTTTGCGCAGATTTAAAGTATTCATCTGCGCATTCAAAACTCAGACTTAAAACAATATATTTATACTTCAGGTTCTGTTCCAGTAAATACAGTGTTGTTGTTTTTCCATATTGTCTGGCACGATTTATCGTAAAATAGCAGCCCTGGTCAATGTAGTCCTGAATTATGTTATCTATCTTTTTTCCTGTATCAACCATGTAGTGCCTGTCCTGAATGCAATTTCCGGTCACGTGAAATTTTTTTCATTTACCCACCTCCTGGAAACTGTTATATGTTTATTCTATCACGAACGTGTCATGAGATTCAACTACTTCAATCAATAACTCATACAAAAATCCCTCTTAAGCAGATGATAGTTTTATACTCATCTGCTTAAGAGGGACCTTGTGTGATCCTGAAGGCTTTCAGACACCTTTTTCGTTTTTATTCCGTTTTTATTCTGTTTTATTCCGATTTATTCGGCTTCTCTTACCGCTTTGCGCACCGGAAGGATACATCCCGGGGAAACGGACAGTTCGTCGATTCCCATCTTCAGAAATGTCTTCGTAAGCGTGGTATCCGCACCCAGTTCTCCGCAGATTCCTGCCCATATTCCGGCTTTGTGCGCATTCTTTATGACCGTCTCGATCAGGCGCAGTACTGCCGGATGATGTGCATCATAAAAATCATCCAGTTTTGCATTCTGGCGGTCAATTGCCAGTGTATACTGTGTAAGGTCGTTCGTACCGATGCTGAAAAAGTCCACCAGTTTTGCCAGCTCATCACTCATCACAGCTGCTGCCGGTGTTTCAATCATAATCCCTTCTTCCACATCCCCGATCTGCACACCTTCGGCTGCCAGTTCTGAGCGGACCTCCTTTGAGATTTCCTTAATACTGCGGACTTCATCCACAGAAATGATCATCGGATACATAATGGCAAGATTGCCGTATGCACTCGCGCGGAACAATGCACGAAGCTGTGTCCGGAATACTTCCGGCCTTGTGAGACATATTCGGATCGCGCGGTATCCAAGAGCCGGATTCTCTTCTTTATCAAGGCCGAAATAATTCGCCTGTTTATCCGCTCCGATATCCAGCGTACGAATAATGACCTTTTTCCCGCCCATTGTCTCAACAACCTTCTTATATGCCTGGAACTGCTCCTCTTCTGTGGGATATGTTTCCGATTCCAGATAGAGGAATTCGCTTCGGAAAAGACCGATTCCTCCCGCATCATTCTCCATAACCGTCATCAGATCATTCGGATTGCCGATATTGGCATAAAGATTGATCTTCTGTCCGGATTTCGTAATATTTTCTTTTCCTTTCAGGGTCTGAAGCAGTTTTTTCTGTTCATCATCGGCTGATTTTTTCTTAAAATACTCTTCGAGCACAGGCATCGTGGGTTCTACAATGCAAATCCCTTCATAACCGTCCACGATACCGATTTTCCCGTCCCAGGAAGGATCGATTTCCACTCCTGCCAGCGCAGGGATTCCCATGGTTCTGGCCAGTATGGCAGTATGCGAGTTGGAAGAACCAAGCCTTGTGACAAAAGCCAGCAGCTTGTCTTTGTCCATCTGGACAGTCTCGCTGGGAGCAAGATCCTCTGCTGCGATAATTACCGGTTCCTCCCCGATATCCGTGCTTTCGCTGTTGCCGCACAGGATGGAAAGTACCCTCTCCGTAATGTCTCTGATATCCGCGGAACGTGCTTTGAAGTATTCATCTTCCATGTTCGCGAACATTTCCGCAAAATTATCACCGGTAGCGGCAAGTGCATATTCCGCATTCACCTTCTGTACAGAAATAATATTCAATACAGACTCGTTGAAATCATCATCATCCAGCATCATAATATGCACATTGAAAATTTCCGCATTAGCTTCCCCTACCTCAACCAGAGCCTTTTCGTACAGCTGCTCCAGCTGTTTCACTGCTTCGTCTTTGGCAGCTTCGTATCTGGCGATCTCCGCATCCGTATCTTCGACCTTCACTCTGGAAACCTGGTTTTCTTTTTTTGAATAAAATTTGATTTTCCCGATCGCGATACCATTGAAAATCTTTTTTCCTGCCTTCTTATCCACAGGTATTCCTCCAATTATTATAGATTGCTGCAGCTGTTCAGGGTTTGTACAAATGTCTTTCCTCTGAACAATTACAGATTATTTTTAAAGAACTCTTCAATCTTTGCTGCTACTGCTTCTTCGTCTCCGCCTTCTACGGATACCGTTACAGTATCACCCTGTTTTACGCCAAGGCCCATTAATGCCATCAGTTTTTTTGCTTCCGCACTCTTTCCATCTTTTGTCACGTTAATAACAGAGTCGTATTTTTTTACTTCTTTCACAAGAAGTCCTGCCGGTCTTGCGTGGATACCCACTTCGTCTGTAATTGTGTACTCAAATGATTTCATGATTGTTTCCTCCTGATATTTTACTATTTTTTGCCATTATTTTCTATAATAAATAGTTTTTAACTTAATGTACAGAAAGTACATCCTGACCGGCTTTGATTTCTCCATCAGCAATGGCTTCCACCGCTTGATAATCATCTGTATTGCAGACGATCATCGGTGTTATGCAGGGATATCCCTCAGTCTTGATTGCATCCATATCAAAGCTTACCAGCAGGTCACCCTTTTTCACCCGCTGTTCAGGACTGATATGAGTTTCAAAGTGTTTCCCGCCAAGCTTCACTGTATCAATGCCAATATGAAGAAGCAGTTCTGTTCCGTCATCTGTCGTCATGCCAACGGCATGTTTCGTGTCAAACACTGTCTCGATCACACCATCTGCCGGAGCAAACAGCTTTCCTTCTGACGGTTCTATCGCCACTCCATCCCCAAGTGCGCCGGAAGCAAATGCCTCATCCTGCACTTCACCGAGCGGAACAACCATGCCATTCATATGTGCGCCGAGAACGGAACTCTTCATGTCTTCACCCGCTGCCGGAGCATCTGAATTTGTCCGGGTTTCTGCTGCCGGAGCTTCTGTTTCCGGACCTTCTGTTTCCGGAGCCTCTTCCGCATCCATAAAGGACGCTTCCGGAATCGTCCCGGAACGAACCTGATCCACAAATTCTTCAAAATTGGACTTTACAATTGTCACGGAAGGTCCGTAAATCACCTGAATACCTGCGCCTTTGACCACAACACCGGACGCACCTGTCGATTTCAAAATCGCCTGGTTCACCTTCTTGCTGTCCACCAGTGTCAGACGAAGTCTCGTAGCACAGCAGTCAATATCAACCAGATTTGCAGTTCCGCCGACACCTTTCAGAATCGCTGCAGACTTCTCATCAAATTTAGTATCTGATGTTTTTCCTCCTGCTATACCCACTCCGGTTGCTTTTCTGTATTCGTCTTTGGAAACAAGATGTGCGGTTTCGCCTTCCGCTTCACGTCCCGGAGTTTTCAGATCCCATTTCACGATAAAGAACCGGAAAATAATGAAATAAAGTACAAAATAAACCAGCAGAACCGGAATCAGCATCATCCAGTTGGATTTTGCCTGGCCGGGAAGGACTCCATACAGGATCAGGTCGATCAGACCATCTGAAAAAGTCGTTCCCACACAGATTCCAAGTATATGACATGTCATAAAAGCCAGACCGGCCAGTACCACATGTACACCGAAAAGAGCAGGAGCCAGGAACAGGAATGTAAATTCTATCGGTTCCGTAATACCTGTCAGGAAAGAAGTCAGTCCTACAGAAAACAGCAGAGATCCAACTTCTTTTTTCTTCTCCGGTTTTGCTGTTGCATACATGGCAAGAGCTGCGCCCGGAAGACCGCCCATCATGAACGGATATTTTCCTGTCAGGAAACGACACGCATCAATGGAAAATTTTATTGTATTCGGTGATGCCAGTTCAGCAAAGAAAATATTCTGTGCTCCCATTACAGTCGCCCCGTCAATCAGTACAGTACCACCCACACCGGTATGCCAGAACGGCAGATAAAAAATATGGTGAAGGCCAAACGGAATCAGCGCTCTCTCAATACACCCATATACAAATGTTCCGAAGTATCCCGAAGCCTGAACAAGCGCCCCCAGTGCAAAGATTCCATTCTGAATAACCGGCCATACCACATACAGGAACGCACCTGTCAGAATCGCGCATGCCATACTTGCGATCGGAACAAAACGTGTCCCTGCAAAAAACGACAGTGCCGTCGGAAGCTGGATCTTATAAAAACGGTTGCAGAGCATTGCTGCCGCCAAACCGGCAATAATACCGCCGAACACTCCCATCTGAAGGGTCTGGATACCCAGCATGGATGTAATTGCCCCTTCTTTCACAGTTTCTGAAACAACACCATCCACAATGGATCTGTCCAAAACCAGAAGAGAATTGATCGTCACAAGCATAACAATGTAAAAAATACCTGCGGACATGACTGCAACACCCTTTTCCTTTTTTGCCATACCCATGGCAACCGCAAGGGCAAAAATTAATGCAAGATTTCCAAAAATCGCATTTCCCGCATTCGCAAGCATCAGCATAAATCCATACAATGCAGTTCCCTGATGCAGGATACCTGACAGCCCATAGGTAGCGATCGTAGTTTCATTTGTAAAGGAGCTTCCGATTCCGAGCAGAATTCCCGCAAAGGGAAGCACCGCGATCGGAAGAAACAGAGATTTGCCGATCTGCTGGGCAGCAGCAAAAATCTGTCCGCTGTTCTTCTCTTTCATGATTGACTCCTTTCCCATTAACGATTCATTTCTCTTTTCATCAATGGCACAGAGAATATTGTAATTGATTTCCTTTTTTCAAACACGCCCTGGTAACATATTATTTGCTGTACCACCAGAGTCTATACTTTCCGTCAAAATACTTTCCGTAATACTATGAAATTCGGCAATATTACAACAACTCATATGTAACTGTAATCATAAACTCCCAAAATCGTCAAATCAATGACAATTTATTGGATAAATTACCAATTTAAGGGAATGCTTTCCTTTGATCTGAGAAAGGATCCTAATCAGAGATCATTTTTTATATTACAGGAAAATGCGAAGTACTTTCCCTTAATATAAAAAATGCGGCCTCCCTATAGTCAGAGAAGACCGCATATGAATAGAATATTATTTATATTTACCAGATTCCGGAATCCACCGCTGCACGCTCAATTGAAATTCCCTTCATGTAACGTTCCATAAACCGATTATATCCTTCCACGCCTTCCGGATTCGGTTCAAGGGTGCTTCCTTCATTGCCCGCGAATACTTTTTCGTCCAGGAAATGTCCGAGGGTCTCTCCTTCTTCTTTGTTGATCAGATAGGAAGCCAGAAGCGCAATTCCCCATGCGCCTCCTTCGCCTGCGGTAGACATTACGGAAACAGGGGCATTTACTGCGTCTGCCAGAATCTGCTGGCCTACGCCCTCCGTCTTGAACAGGCCGCCGTGACCAAGAAGCTTGTCAATTTTTACGTGTTCCTGTTCCAGAAGGATATTCAGACCTACACGCATTGCTCCAAGACAGGTGTAAAGGTTGGTTCTCATAAAGTTGGCAAGAGTAAATTTGCTCTCCGGAGAACGCGCGAACAGAGGACGTCCCTCTTCAAATCCTGTCATATGCTCGCCTGAGAAATAGCAGTAGGAAAGAAGACCGCCGCAGTCAGCATCTCCTTCCATTGCTTTGCGGTAAAGGGTACCAAACAGCTTATTCATATCCACTTCCATACCCATAGCTTCTGCAAATTCCCGGAAAATACCAACCCAGGCATTCAGATCGGAAGTACAGTTGTTGGAATGTGCCATAGCTACCAGATCTCCGGACGGAGTCGTTACCATATCAATTTCTTTATACGGTCTGGACAGTTCCTTTTCCAGAACGATCATCGCAAATACAGAAGTACCTGCAGACACATTTCCGGTACGCTGTTTGACACTGTTGGTGGCTACCATACCGGTTCCTGCGTCACCTTCCGGCGGGCACATTGGAATACCGGCTTTTAATTTACCTGAAACATCCAGAAGCTTCGCGCCTTCTTCTGTCAGCGTTCCCGCATCCTGTCCTGCAACCAGTACCTGCGGCATAATGTCGCGCAGTTTCCAGGAAAATCCTTCCGGAGCAACCAGTGCATCAAATTTCTGCACCATTTCCTCATTATAGTCCTTCGTTGCAATATCAATCGGGAACATGCCGGCAGCATCACCGATTCCCAGAACTCTTCTTCCGGTCAGCTTCCAGTGAATGTAAGCTTCCAGTGTAGTGATATAATCAATGTCTTTGACATGCGGCTCTTTGTTCAGGATTGCCTGATAAAGATGAGCGATGCTCCATCTCTGCGGAATATTGTACTGGAACAGATCCATCAGCTTCTCGGAAGCTTCTCCTGTGATATTATTTCTCCATGTACGGAAAGGAACCATCAGCTCCCCTTCTTTATTGAACGGCATGTAGCCATGCATCATGGCGCTGATTCCCAGAGCCCCTACGCTCTTCAGTTCTACACCGTATTTCTCTTTTACATCCTGTGCCATGGACTGATAGCTGCCCTGAAGGCCTTTCCAGATTTCCTCCAGACTGTATGTCCAGATACCATCTACATAACTGTTCTCCCAGTCATATGCACCGGATGCGATCGGCTGGTTACTGTCGTCTACCAGTACGGCCTTGATTCTTGTGGAACCGAACTCGATTCCAAGCGCTGTGCGATTGCTTAAAATCGCTGTTTTTGCTTCTGTAATACCCATAAGAAACCTCCCTGATTTTCTTTCTATATTTTTCCTATTTGTTACTGCATATTATATATTTTTTCCGCTGTTTCCGCAATCAAAAATCATATTACACCGGAAAATGGGCAAGCCAAATATATTCGTTATTTCCTTGACGATGTAAGATAGCATTGATATTATAAAAATTCTCAACAGCAAACATTTCCGTTTCATTCCTCTTTACTCTGCTGCCATCACCCGGCAGTTCTTTTTATAAAAGGCAATCCCATATTTTACAATTTGCTTCATGCCATCCTCTTCAAGACGCGCTGCATAACCCTTTTGCTCTATCTGCTCCAGAGCAGCGAGGCATCCAGTCTCAAGATTTCCATCTTCTGGATATTTTACTTCTATAACAACGCCGATCCGTTCCTGGGTCTCAATCAATATATCACTATATCCTTCTCCTGATTCTGCATTGGATTTAACCAACCAGCTTTCTTCATATTGCAAAAGACCAAGAAGCAGACCATGATAAAAATTTTCTTTCTTATCTTTTTGTACTGCCGTATCACGGATACTGATTGATTTCCATAAATAATAATTCAGCATCTCCTCAATTAATTCTGCATTGTTCTCCGGAAAAGCTGTACAAAACTTTTTTATCCGTAATGCATCAGAATGAGTCGTATCCCTGAACCATTCACGAATCTGTAAAATAAACAATTCACGGATTTCCCGGTTAGGAATCGCCAGTCTGAGAGTATTATTTTCCATACTTCCCTGTTTTGTCAAATAGCCTGTCATATACAATACACTCCACAAATTATCAATCGTGGTATCCAGTTCATTGTACGTCAGTTCCATGTTTATCACTTTTGTAATGGATTGTCCTGCAATCAGCTGTTCAATCTCGTTTCTTGTCTGCTGATTTGCCTTGTCAATAAAGCGGCGTACCATAGCATTTCCGCTGGTATTTGTCCAGTAGTTTCCCGGCATGGCATTTCTGTTTTTTAAAAGTGCCTGACAATATTTCATTACATCCCATGGACAGTAAATGTATCTGTTGCCAAAACAATAACCATCATACCATTGTTTCATGGTTTTATATGCAAATTCCAGATTGTAACAGGACAAAAGTTCTTTCACTTCTTCATCCGTAAAGCCAAAATATTCCTCAAAATACTCATCCGCAACGGACATGACATTCAGATTATTCAGCCCTGTAAAAATACTTTCTTTACTGATGCGAAGGCATCCGGTCAAAACTGCAAACTGCAGATATTCATTCGTTTTCAGTCCATTTCCAAGCAGACTACGCACCAAAGCAGTCATTTCCTCATAGTATCCATACTGAAATGCCTTATCCAATGGTACATCATACTCGTCAATCAGAAGAATAACTTTCCTGCCAAAATGTCTGTACAGAAGCATGGACAGTGTCTGCAGGCTGGTCAACAGCAACGTATCATTCATCGTATAACAGCCTTTACTCATATCTGTCAGCCCGCGATACTTTTCCTTTTCATTCTCTGACAGCTGATTGCTGTTTCTCAAAAATGCAAACCTGTCTGCTTCCGTTCCAATCACATTTCGCATAGCATCTGCTGCAGACGCAAAATTAAGACCTTCCACTCCTTTGAGAGTGATAGAAATCACCGGAAACTGTCCCATATACAATTTACATAATTCTTTATCTTCCGCAATCTGAAGCCCCTCGAACAGTTCTTTATCACATCCGATCTCAAAAAAATACTTCAGCATACTCATATTCAGAGATTTCCCAAATCGTCTCGGACGTGTAATCAGATTCACTTTGCCGCCATTTTGAATCAAATCCCTGATTAGACTTGTTTTATCCACATAATAAAAATGATCGGCTGCAAAATCCCCGAAATCTTCAATTCCAATGGGGAGTTTTTTCCTGGAAGCCATCTGTCCACCCCCTTTGATCACCTGTTCTCTTCATTCCATATAAAATCAATACTTTCCTGCATAACAAATCGGACATATAAAGCAGTCATCTGTCATTCTTTATCTACTCTATTTTCTGTATTCTTAATTTTAACATGCATACTTTACTTTAGCAATAGAAAAGACGGTGTTTCAACCACCGTCTCTGATCCACAATTTTATAGTACGGATAGTGGGACTTGAACCCACACGTCTGAGACACAGGAACCTAAATCCTGCGCGTCTGCCAATTCCGCCATATCCGCTTATCTTCTATGATATAAATGATATAAAAAATCCGCAAACCCTTGTATTTACTGGATTTGCGGTACTTTTCAAAATGAGGCATCGGGGATTCGAACCCCGGACAACTTGATTAAAAGTCAAGTGCTCTACCGACTGAGCTAATACCCCATAAACAGACTGGGCTAGCTGGATTCGAACCAGCGAATGCAGCAGTCAAAGTGCTGTGCCTTACCGCTTGGCGATAGCCCAAAGGCAAAGGGTGGATACAGGGATTCGAACCCTGGGCCTCCAGAGCCACAATCTGGCGCGCTAACCAACTGCGCTATACCCACCACAGCGTGCCTGAAGGGATTCGAACCCCCGACCCACGGCTTAGAAGGCCGTTGCTCTATCCAGCTGAGCTACAGACACATACTCTCTGTTTATTCTCCAGAGAAGCGGGTGATGGGAATCGAACCCACGTATCCAGCTTGGAAGGCTGGTGTTCTACCATTGAACTACACCCGCATAGTCGCTGAAACGGTAAATGTTGTTTACAGCAGTCGGGGTGACAGGATTCGAACCTGCGGCCTCCTGGTCCCAAACCAGGCGCTCTAGCCAAACTGAGCCACACCCCGCTGTTCCTATGCAATTTTTCTTCTGGCGCTTGACGCAAGACATATTATATTATAGCGTTCCCAAAATGTCAACATCTTTTTTTAATTTTTTTCAACTTTTTTTTACATTATTTTTTTACCGGAAAATGCAAAGGTTTTTGCCCGGTTTTCCCGGGCCAGAGCGTGTTTAAAAATGACTCTGTTACAGATAACAGATCTCTGCATCCATATTGCCTTTGCCGTCCGTATGCAAGACTGCATAGCTCGGTCTGCGTCCGGACTGTCTCGGATAGGACAGGCTTCCCGGATTCAGCACAAGTATTCCATCCTTTTCCATAATGACCGGCTTGTGTGTATGTCCGAAAAATACCGCCTGGCATTTTCTGTCTTCTGCCGCTTCTACAACCCCCCGCAAATCCATGGATACTCCATAGTAATGTCCATGAGTCACAAAAACCTTCCTGCCTTCCAGCATAATTTCTTCTTCTCTCGGAAGATCCGAAAAAAAATCATTGTTGCCGGACACCATACAGCACGGACAATCTGCGAGAGCCTGAATAAAAATTTCCCGGCCCTCCACATCTCCGCAGTGAATCAGCATATCAAAAGGAGCTTCCTGTGCCACAACCATTTCCAGATTATCATCTCTCCCATGAGTATCGCTCACAATCAGTACTTTCATCTCAGTTCATCCTTTATCGCACGAAGGGCTTTTCCCCTGTGACTGATCTTATTCTTTTCTTCCATAGACAGTTCTGCAGAAGTGCAGCCATATTCCGGAAGATAAAAAATCGGGTCATAACCAAAACCGTTTTCCCCTTTTTCGTCATATCCGATACGGCCTTCCATCGTTCCGCGCACTGTTTTTACCGTACCATCCGGAAATGCAGCCGCGATGGCGCATACAAAACGGGCAGTCCTCTGTTCGTCCGGTACTCCCTCAAGACGCTGGACCAGATTGGCATTCTTAATATGGTAAGAGGTATCTTCACCCATATACCGTGCGGAATAAATCCCCGGTTCCTTGTTCAGATAATCAATTTCCAGACCAGAATCATCTGCAAGAACAATCTCTCCTGTCATTTCACAGATTGCCTTTGCCTTAATCCGGGCATTTTCTTCAAAAGTCTTTCCGTCTTCCACAATATCTGCTTCAATGCCTGCATCTTTCAGAGAAAGAACCTCTGCATCAAGATCTGCAAGAATTTCTCTGATTTCTTTCATCTTTCCCTGATTTCCTGTGGCAAATATGATTTTTTTCATGTTGTAAAGCCTCTCTTCTTTATTATGTGCTTTTTTTATACGCTCTTTTTATGCACTTCTCTTTATAAGCTTCTCTTTTTATGGCTGTTTCTTTTTTGGCGGACGAGGTCCCAGGAACTGATAGTAGTAAGTCTTCAGCATACCATTATAAATTTTACGATTTTTATCTGCTTTTTTACCAATATCATTCTCTGCTTTTTCATACGAAGTAATCAGATACATGGACCATTTGTCCAGATTCCGGTAACTTTCCCCGATTTCCCGGTAAAGCTGCGGCAGAGCAGCCTTCTCTTCCAGTCGTTCTCCGTATGGAGGATTGGTAATGATAAATCCATAGGGCTTGGGATGATGAAGTTCTTTGACCGGGCGTCTCTGAAAATGGATCAGTTTCTCCACGCCCGCCATCTTCGCATTGGAACGTGCGGCTCTGAGCGCTTCATCATCAATATCATATCCCTGAATATCCGTTTCGATATTCAGATTCATCCTGTCATTTGCCTCTTCCATGGCATCATACCAGCATTTTCTCGGCACCAGATGCTTCCATTCTTCTGCAAGAAATGACCGGTTCATTCCCGGGGCGATATCTGCCGCCATCATTGCCGCCTCAATGGGAAATGTTCCGCTTCCGCAAAACGGATCCACGAGAATCCGGTCTTTATTCCACGGAGTCAGCATGATCAGAGCAGATGCCAGAGTTTCTGTGATCGGTGCTTTCACTGTCATCTGACGGTATCCGCGTTTGTGAAGGGAAATACCGGAAGTATCGATTCCGATCGTTGCCACATCCTTCATAAAAGCCACACGGATCGGAAAGCTCGCTCCGTCCTCTTGGAACCAGGAAATGCCGTAGACGCCCTTCAGACGCTCTACAATTGCTTTTTTCATAATCGACTGGATATCAGACGGGCTGAACAGTTTACTCTTCACAGAATTGGCTTTTGCCACCCAGAACTTCCCGTCAACAGGAATAAATTTCTCCCATGGAAGTTCTTTTGTTTTGTCAAAAAGTTCCTCAAAAGTTTCGGCTCTGACCTCCCCCACTTTCAGAAGAATTCTCTCGGTCGTCCGCAGAAAAATATTGGCATCCGCAATTCCCTGAGCATCTGCCAGAAACGTTACCTTGCCGTCTTCCACTTTCGTAATTTCATATCCAAGATCCGTAATCTCACGTTTCAGCACCGCTTCCAGCCCGAAATGGCATGGTGCAATCAATTCCCATTTTTCCATGGTATCCTCTCTTTATCGTTATTTTTTATGATTGATACTAATCCATTATTTTCAAAATTTTCAAACACGCTCCGGCTGCCGTATGTTACTGTAAACAGAACGAAACAGTAACTATATGTTATGTTAAGAAAGTTGCATTTCTTTCACAACATTGCCGTCAAAATCCTTGATCTGGAAAACACCGTTTTCCAAAACCGCATATGTAGGCGGGTTTCCTTCTTTTGGAATGGAAACAGAACCCGGATTCAGCAGAATATATCCGTCCATCTGCTCCGCCTTCAGCACATGGGTGTGTCCGTGAATCAGAATATCCCCTTCCTGGAGCGGTGGAAGATTGTTCTGATTATATACATGGCCGTGAGTAGCATAAAGGGTCTTTCCATCGATGGACAGAATACAATAATCTGCCATCACTGGGAACTCCAGAACCATCTGGTCTACTTCCGCCTCACAATTGCCTCTTACTGCATAAATCTCTCTTTTTTTCTCATTGAGCATAGGAATGACTTCCTTGGGGGCATATTCTTTCGGAAGATCATTGCGGGGACCGTGGTAAAGCAGATCGCCCAGCAGCACCAGACGCTCTGCTTTTTCTTCCTTATATGCTTCCAGCATTTTTCTGCAGTAATATGCAGAACCATGAATATCAGATGCAAACATGTATTTCATAATTTTCTCCTGTTAACACTTCATCATAAAACGGATATGCCTGACGACGCAGACGTGATCCTTCTTTTCGGTTACCACTGTTACATTATCACGGTTCCCGGGAAATTACAAGATTTCTTCCGCGGTAAGCTTCAAAACCTCCGATCACAGACCGGGTCCGGTACCCTTTTCTGGCAAATTGCCTGGCTGCCATCATACTTGCCCCACCCCGGTCACAGTAAAACACCAGAATTTTGGTCACGGGAAAATCTTTCCTCTCTTCCAGTTCCCCGTAGGGAACACTGACTGCAGTCCGTACATGTCCCTTCTCATAGGTTTCTCTTTCACGCAGATCTATGATCAAAGCATCCGAACGCCCAACATAATAGTCCAGCATTTTTGCCGAAATAGTCTCCAGCTGAAACATATGATACTCCTTTTTTTTATATCATATGAAACAGACTCCGGCCATTGTTACCGCTGGCCGGAGTCTCTGAAATTTATGCTTTTATCACTCATGGATATCAGTATATCATTTTCCATATACTATAGGCAGTTTTTTCTGCCGCTTAATACTATAGGCAGTTTTTTCTGCCGCTTATTTTTAAAGAAGGGAGAAGTAATGCGTATGAGTCAATGAGCACCGGCTTGCACAGGATTTCCGGCCAGCCGGACTTTTACCAATTAATATCTGCTGGAATAGTCGTCCATTTCAGAACTGTATGCACTTGTACTTTTATTTCTGGAACTGTTTTTCATGTTGTTTTTACCAGAATCCTGAACATTTCTGGAATTCTGGGAACTCCGGGTATTCTGGGCATTTTGAGCGTTCTGCGCATTTCTGGAATTCTGAGAATCCTGTGCGTTTCGAGAATTCTGTGTATTCTGGGCATTCCGGGAATTCTGGGAATCCTGTGCGTTTCGGGAGTTCATTTCGTTCTTATTGGATGACCTGTTAGCAGAATTGCTGCCTGTTTTGTTTTCATTTTCATAATTTTTTGCCATATCAAAATTCCTCCTAATGCAATTAATATGGCAGCATTTCCTGTGAAAAATGCTGCTTTTTTTCATTACACCGTCTATTATCCCAAAAACTTGCCCGATTATTCATGAAATGATATTGCTTTTTTTTCCAATTTATATTATAATCTTGGGTGTAAAAAGAGTTTACCCTTCAAAAATTCTTTTTACATAACCCCTTATTTAATTATTTATACTCCCCTCGAAACGCCCGGTAGCTCCCCTACCGGGCGTTTCACTGTGGATAATCCGTTTAGATATAAAAATGGAGCCATTGCTCCATAGATGATTATTCATCTATTTTGCAACGGCCCCATCATCATTTTATCTTACAAACAAAGAACAGGTTCCCATCTGGTAAAGACGTTCAATCAGGTCTTCCAGCTTCTCTCTTGTGGTTGATAATTCTGACGCGAAACAATCCAGGCACAGGAAATTCTCCGCATCACGTGAAATCAGTTTTTTATATAATGCAATTTCATCGCTGGTCAAAAACGCAGCACAGTGAGTACACTGATGGTTTGTCATATTACCTCCAGATTTTCTGTAAAATCATTTGCAATTCTTGGCGAGACGGCAGCGGTAAACTTTGCAGCCGTGAGCAGAAACAACAGGCGCAAAAAATTCCTTCTGCAGTCCCAGATCCTCATGGCTGATGCAGTCCCGAAATTCGAATGCATATCCTGCAGATGCAGAAAGCCCCATGTCCCAAAAGTTCAGCACAGCCTTTGCTTTGGTATCTCCAAAGTTGAAGAATGCAATGGCATAGTCCCCATTTGCCAGGGGCTTTACGAGAACAAAAACATCGGGATTCCCATAAACAGGAAGAGAATAACAGCTGTGAACGCCGGGATCCTGATTCAGTGCGATTACCTCTTTGTTCAGCAGTATTTTCTTTGTGGCATCCGTCATTTCGCGCATATCACATCCAATGATCAGAGGCGAATTCATCATTGCCCACAGTGCAAAGTGAGTCTGATATTCTTCATCCGTGCATCCTCCGATGGAAGTTTCAGGATTCAGACCCTTTCCATACATTCCCACAACCAGCATGTCCATATCGTTGAAGCAATCCGGGCCATTATACCCCTGCAGATTGATCTGAGATGATGCGATTTTCTGAATAGAATTCCAGGCATCCTGAATGTCAATGGTGGAACGGAAAGTGTGTGCTCCGGAGGAACGTATCCACTGATGGACATCTTCTGTTCCCCACTGGCAGGCTGCCAGCAGAATATCCCGCCCTGTACTGCGCAGAGCCATGCTGATCCTTCGGTATAAAATGTTTGTTGCTGTACTTCCGGGGCGATAGCAGTTGTCATACTTCAGATAATCAATGCCCCAGTCGGCAAACTGCTGTGCATCAGAAAATTCATGCTCAAAACTTCCCGGATAGCCTCCGCAGGTATGTGTCCCGCAGCAGGAATAAATACCCATTTTCAGTCCTTTGCTGTGTACATAATCGACTACTTCTTTGATGCCATGGGGAAACTTCTCCGGATCTGCCATCAGGTGTCCCCTGGAGTCTCTCTGGCGTGCCTGCCAGCCGTCATCCAGGATCAGATAGTTGTATCCCGCATCCAGCAGGCCCTGTTCGACCATGGTATCCGCCATGGAACGAACCAGCTCATCGTTAATTTTGTCATAAAATGTATTCCATGAATTCCATCCCATAGGAGGGACAGCTGAAATCATCTGATTATTCATTTTTTTTCTCCTTTTTCTCGTTCTGGCGGAAATGCAGGGGGCTGAGTCCGCAGTTCCCTTTGAATGCTTTGGAAAAGTTCAGCGGATTGTCATATCCTACCTGTACTGCGATATCCTGAACGGAAAGCTCCGTTTTGACCAGAAGTTCCTTGCTTCGTTCAATGCGGCATTTCATCAGGAATTCCTGAAGGGAAATTCCCGTCATCTGCTTATAAAGCGTGGAAAAATAGCTTCTGGAAAATCCAACATACTCCACAACATCATTGACAGTAATGGTAGCGTAATTATAACGTATAAATTCGGTTGCACGTTTGACGTAAACTTCCGGTGAATACCGCATGGACGTCATGGTGCGTTCCAGGTTCTGCGTCGCACTCATGGCCAGCGCCAGAAGTTCAATCAGAATTCCTCGTCTGTGCAGGTCGTTGATGAAATTCATTTCCGGTTTTTCGTGCATTCGATAGAGCAGACTGTAAAATTCAGATACTTCTATTCTGGAATCCAGACAATAAATTTCATCTGTAAATCCGATATAATCACACATTTTTTTTGCCGCATCGCCTTTGAAACCAACCCAGCAGTATTTCCATGGATCCTGTTCATCGGCAATGTATTCTGCCCGTTCTCCTTCTTTCAGCAAAAAGAGCTGATTTGCCCGGGGATGAAGTACCTGGCCATTGATACGTAATACCCCTGTTCCGCTGAGCACTGCGTGAAGGCAATAATAATCTTTGATGTCCGAGCCATAGCAGACGCCTCCGTCGCACTGTTCCAGACCGCAGGAAATCAGGCAAAGTTCTCCTGTCTGGTCGTGGTCGTATTCAAGACAATGATAAAATCTGTTTCGCTTAAGCGTATCCTCTGGTTTCATTAACTCTCCTTACTCTCGGGTGTCTCCGCGATTATTGGCGTATCATTGATCTCTTTGGATGATTGTATTATAAAACAAAGGATTATGGAAGTACATGATATAATGTTTTGTTCGATATGTGAAAATGTTCTTTTTTCTGAACTTAATTTTTGATATTACTTATATAATTCGAAAAATATGTGAAATACAAGATAAAAAAAGAACATTTTACCAAACAGACAAACTTACAAATGAACTGGTAAAGATTTATGCAATCAATCCGGTGACGTCGGACAAGGGTGTATTCCTGCATTTATGCATGAAAGTTTGCGCTTTATTTTTTAATTTTCCCCATTTTTTACCCAACTTTTTAAAAACAGCCAGAAATTTTCTGTATCCCGGCAGCTTTCGCATCCATCAGGCAGACTCCCGCAATAAAGATTTATTCTATGTCTCCAACAAACATACTTGACAAAGAGCTGCCGATTAGGTATATATGAATTATGACCATCGGGGATGATATCTTCTGTCCTTTCCCCCAAAGCAGGCCGCCAGGGACAGGCAAGGTGCCACTCTTCTCCGTCCCCAATACAACAAAGGAGTCTCATTCTATGAAAAAAAGAAGCTATCAGGAAACTGCCCTGCGCATCCTCATTCTGCTGGTCGGACTGACCATTGCGCATCTGGGTGTCACGCTTTTTCTTCTGTCCGATCTCGGGGCTGACCCGTTTAATGTACTTGTACAAGGTGTATATCGTACCTCATCCGCTCTTACAGGATGGTCTATCCTGACCCACGGACGGATACATATCATACTGTGCTTTGTGATCATTCTCATCCTGTTATTTGCAGACAGAAGTTATATCAAAGCAGGCACCATTCTCTGTATGATCTGCGGCGGACCGATTATTGATTTTTTTACCATTTTTCTGGCTCCGCTGTTTCCGGAAAACAGTCCCCTGCTCTACAAGATTTTTATGCTCGCTCTCGGATGTGTGATTCTGGCCTATGGCATGACCATCGTCATCAAATCCGATGCAGGAACAGGCCCTAATGATCTGGTAGCTGTTGTCATCAGTGATAAGTCACATAAGCCTTTCAGCATTGTCCGTATCGTGGTGGACGCCACTTTTGTACTGGTCGGTTTTCTGCTGGGCGGTGCAGTCGGAATCGGAACAATCATCTGTGCAGGATGCGTCGGCCCTGTTGCCGGAGTATTTCTTCCTTTCAACGAAAAAATCGTTCAAAACATACTTCGTAAGTTTCTTCCTGCAATACAATAAAGTATTAACTGTTGTTTATACTTACTCAGCACAGCGTGCTGCTCCTGCGTGGATTTCTGTATCAATATCATTCAAAAACCGCTGTTCCCTCAGTTTCATACACTGCCGGAGCGGCGGTTCGCATTTCATTCGCAAAAACTGCTTTTCTGTTTTTATATTTCCACGCACAGATAAAGGAATCTGCAGTGAATTCATCATATACGTCGGATATCGTTTTCCCGTATGGAACACATCCAGCGCCCTACCTTAAGAATTTCAGACTCATCTTTCATTGTCTGCTCCATCTCCTCGTCAAATTCCCGATATACGTCCCAGAAATCCAGAATTTCCTGACCGGCTGCGTTGATTCTCCTCTCTTCTCCGGAACCATCAAAAAAGTACAAACAACATGCTTCTTCATTCTGAAATTCTCCCATGCGCTGCAGCATTTCCCCATTGCATATGTCAACCGCTTTCTTCACATTTTCCATTGACATATCCTCTCCTGCAGACAGTAAAAACAATTCTGATAAATACATATCTTCCTCCATTTGTAAATCACCAAACTTATACGGTTACCTGCATCTTTCTGTTTTTCGGATAATACTATATTTGGTAGCAATCCTGTTACTAATGTAGTAGATATACGCGCAAAAATCAACATAATTCGTCCGACAATTTTCGACATTTCTCGATTTTTTTCAATAACTCATATATAAAAACAGAAAAGCAGAAAATGAAATATATTTTTTGCCTTTCATTTTCTGCTTTCTATATTTAATAAATATCTTCCTGCTGTGTCAAATATCCATACATGTACCAGCCTGCTGCACAAAATATCATACATCCATTTATCACATGATGATGGGGTCAAAAGGTATTTTGACCCCTCTGATACACGGATTTCTCCGCACTCCGTGCTCCCGAAAATCTGCGCTTCGCTCCGGTCGGCGCTAAACAAACATCCACCGGACGTTCAGCGCCCTAAAAACATTCGAAATCCGCCCTATTCGGGCTACTTTCTCATGTTTTTGCGGGTCCCAAAGTCATGTTTTTTCATGCAAGCATGAAACACATGACCTTTTGACCCTTGTATCATCACATTAGATATAATACATATCCTCCCCAGAATTTTCATTCCGCAGATATTCTTCCTTCAGGTCGTCCAGGGTAAGTCCGGACAGAATCGTCTCTGTTTCCTGATTCACCCGGTCGATCAGCAGGTGTTGAATGGCATCGGAAATCCCTTTCTCTTTTCCGTCGTCGTCCTCCAGAAAATAATTTCCATCCAGAGCCACAATAACATCCGAAACCCGGATCTGGTCTGCAGGAATCTTCAAAAGATATCCTCCCTGCGCGCCTTTCACACTTTTTACGATTCCAGCTCTCCTTAAGCCTGAAAAAACCTGTTCCAGATACTGCGGCGATATGGCATTCCTCTCTGCAATACTGTTCAGAGATACGTGGCCATTCGCTGAATGAACAGCCAGATCGATCAGCGCCCTCAGACCATATCTGCTTTTTTTGGAAAGTTTCATCGCGCTTTCACCTACTCTGCAAACAATGGTGTGGAATAATATCTGTCTCCATTATCCGGCAGAAGTGCAACAATGGTTTTGCCTTTGTTTTCCGGACGTTTCGCCAGTTCGATCGCACCGTGGAGCGCAGCACCGGAAGAAATTCCCACCAGAACACCTTCCTGTTTTGCAAGAAGCTTGCCTGCCGCAAATGCGTCATCGTTTTCAATAGTGATAATTTCATCATAAACACTGGTATTCAATACATCCGGCACAAAACCTGCACCAATTCCCTGAATTTTATGCGGACCGCCTTTTCCCTGAGACAGTACAGGAGAACCTGCAGGTTCCAGCGCAACAATTCTGACATCCGGATTCTGGGATTTCAGGTATTCCCCGACACCGGTAAGTGTTCCGCCTGTACCTACACCGGCAATAAAAATATCTACCTTTCCGTCTGTGTCCTTCCAGATCTCAGGACCTGTGGTTGCTCTGTGCATAGCTGGATTTGCCGGATTAACGAACTGTCCCGGAATGAAACTTCCCGGAATTTCCGCTGCCAGTTCCTCAGCTTTGGCAATAGCACCTTTCATTCCTTTTGCCCCTTCAGTCAGCACGATTTCTGCCCCATAGGCTTTCAGAATGTTTCTGCGCTCTACACTCATGGTTTCCGGCATGGTAAGAATGATACGATAGCCCTTGGCTGCTGCAATGGAAGCAAGACCGATTCCTGTATTTCCTGAAGTCGGTTCAATGATCACGGAACCTTCTTTCAGTACTCCTCTCTGCTCCGCGTCTTCGATCATGGCTTTTGCCACACGGTCCTTGACACTTCCTGCAGGATTAAAATATTCCAGTTTAACCAGAATGGTAGCTTCCAGTCCAAGATTTTTTTCAATATTGGTAACCTCTACCAGAGGGGTGTTCCCGATCAGTCCCAATGTGCCTTTATAAATATTACTCATAATATATCTCCTCCATTTCCTATACATTTACTATGTTTTTAATTTACAAGTATTATATTCCATCTTTTCCTATTTATCAAGTATGTTTTTTATTTTTTTTCATATTTTTTTATTCTGTTATTTCATACAGCTGAACAGAGATATTGCTGCCCGTAACCTATATACCAGAACATTAATACTTTCCCGCCAGGGCTCTTCTGATATTCTGATTCCGCTTTTCGTTCAGCCGCTCAAACATAATAATCTCTTCCTGCGAAAATCCCTCGTACTGCAGCTGTTCGAAATCGTCCAGCACAAGAAGTGCTTCTGCCAGAATTCCGTCTGCTTCCGGCGTCAGTACATATTCACTGGCTTTTGTTTTTCTTTTTGGCTCCTGAACGAGGTCTTTTTCACTCCGGTCTCTGGTTTTTCTGGTTTTCGTCCTGTTTACAGGCTTTTCCTTCACTTCGATCAGGTTTCTGGAAAGCAGGCTCTGAATGGAGAAAGACAGTTCTCTTCTTGTGATATCCAGAATCTCTGTCGTTTCTTTGAAAGTACAGTTTTCATGCGGACGGCTGAAATAAAACAGCAATTTAATATCCACTGTCTGCAGTTCGTTTTTCAGTGCTACTACATCAAACAATCGTTCCTGCAGTTTTCTCTCCCTGTATAAATCAAAGAAAAATCCTTCTCCTTCCTGTACTCCTTCACTTACGCTTGTCCGCTCTGCCCCAAGCTTATAACTTCCCGGAAGAATCGAAGGCGCAACCACACCGTCACCGGCAGCCTCAATCAGGAACCGGTACACCTGCACCTTGTATTTTTCGTAATCTTCCTCGTCAAAAACATCTTTGCAGAAGCTGTTATAATACTCAAACACCGTACGTTTCATCTGAATTGTCTTTTTCACACTCATTCCCTGAGAAACCAGCGAACCTTTTGTTTTTACATAGTAGTACACCGGTACTTTCAGCGCATAAACACTGCGGATATGGCGGACATATTCCAGATTGAACATAAAATCCTCACACCAGCTCACAGAACTGTCCATGCGAAGACGATAGCTTTCTACAATTTCCCGTTTATATAATTTATTCCACAAAACTCCATAATAAAAATCCGCCGGCTTCTGCAGCATATTTTCCGCAAAAGTCACCTGGTCCATCAGCCCATCCTCTTCGATTGCACCTTTCTGGGAAACCCGTTCTCCAATGACCCTGTAAAAATCGGCGATCACCATATCACACTGGTTTTCTTCCGCTGTACGAACAAACAATCCTGTTGCCTCCGGAGTGATCCAGTCATCACTGTCCAGAAACTGCAGATATTTCCCCTCAGCAATGTCCAGCCCGCGATTTCTGGTATCGGAAACTCCCGAATTTTCTTTATGGATCACACGGACGCGTTCATCTATTTCCGCATAACGGTCACATATTTCACCGGAAGTGTCAGTACTTCCATCATCCAGTAAAATCAGCTCAAAATCTTTGAACGTCTGGTTCAGAATGCTGTCAATACATCTTGCCAGACTCTTCTGGGCATTATAGACCGGTACGATCACGCTTACTACTGGTCCCATTTGGCTACCTCCTGATTTCTTTCCAAAGCATCATTCTGAAAATTATTTTAACAAAAAAGTAATTTTTTTCAAGCTGATGCCCTGGATTTATGGTAGAATAAGCGTATTATTTGCTTTCACCATAAATTTCTTCAGAAAGGTAACATACTTTATGCAATTATATACTCAGAATTATACCTCCGGCTCCCCCGTCCATCACACTCCCATGGCAGTCATTTCCGGTTATCCGGTCCGCCCCGGCATGTTTGACGTAAATGGGGCAACACCCCTTCAGTACGGAGTAAACTTCACCATTCACACACATGGCGGCACTTCCTGCGAACTTCTTCTTTTTCACAGAGGTCAGGAAGAGCCTTATGCCGTTCTTCCGTTTCCGGAAGCTTACAAAATCGGAGATGTTTATTCCATGCTCGTTCTTGGCCTGGATATCGAGGATCTTGAATACGCATACCGCATTGACGGCCCCTATTGTCCGGAAAAAGGGCTCCTTTTTGACAAAAAAAATATTCTCCTGGATCCTTATGCCAGAGCAGTCGCCGGTCAGCGTATATGGGGATACAAACAGGAAAATGCCTATCACGCACGGGTAGTCAAAGACGTGTTTGACTGGGGCGATATGCCTCAGTCTCATAAAGAAATGAGTGACCTGATCATCTATGAACTGCATGTGAGAGGCTTTACCCAGCATCCCTCTTCCGGCGTTCAGCACAGGGGAACCTTTGCCGGACTTATGGAAAAAATCCCCTATCTGAAAGAGCTCGGAATCAACGCAGTCGAACTCATGCCGATCTTTGAATTTGATGAAACGGTCAATACAAGAGAAGTCAATGGGCAGAAGCTGCTGGAATACTGGGGATACAATACCGTTGGATTTTTTGCCCCGAATACCAGCTACACTGCTTCCCGGGAATACAATCAGGAAGGCACAGAACTGAAAACTCTGATCAAATCCCTTCACGACAATGGAATTGAGGTTATTCTGGATGTGGTATTCAACCATACTGCAGAGGGAAACGAAAAAGGGCCTTCTTTCTGCTTCAAAGGCCTGGATAATAACATCTATTATATGCTGACTCCGGATGGAAATTACTATAATTTCAGCGGCTGCGGAAATACCCTGAACTGCAACCATCCTATTGTACAGCAGATGATTCTTGAATGTCTGCGCTACTGGACCGTCAGCTACCGGGTGGATGGTTTCCGTTTTGATCTGGCAAGTATTCTCGGCCGCAATGTAGACGGATCCCCCATGAATAACCCGCCTCTTCTGAAAAGCCTGGCCTACGATCCGATTCTGAGCAATGTAAAGCTGATTGCAGAAGCATGGGACGCCGGCGGCATGTATCAGGTTGGAAGTTTTCCTGCCAGCAAACGCTGGGCTGAATGGAACGGCAGATACCGGGATGCCCTTAGAGGTTTTCTGAAAGGAGAATGCTGGCGCGCATGGGATGCTGCACAGAGTATCTGTGGTTCCGGTGATCTGTACGGAGGTTTTTATGACAATCACAACAACAATTATGCCGGATACAATTCCTGTGTCAATTTTCTGACCTGCCATGACGGATTCACGCTTTATGACCTGTATTCCTACAACGATAAACACAATGAAGCCAACGGCTGGAACAATACGGACGGATCCAATGACAACCTGAGCTGGAACTGCGGTGCTGAAGGCGAAACCAGTGATCCCCAGGTTCTTTCCCTGCGTTACCAGATGATCCGCAATGCCTGTGCCGTTCTTATGTGCAGCCGGGGAACTCCCATGTTCCTTGCAGGTGATGAATTTGGAAATACACAGTTCGGAAACAACAACGGATATTGTCAGGATAATGAAATTTCCTGGCTTGACTGGAATCTTATTCAGAAAAATCATCATCTGCTGGAGTTTTTCCGCTATATGATTCATTTCCGGCTGCGTCATCCCATCATCCGCAAAAAACTCCCGACTGCTGTCTGCGGTATGGCTCCCATGCAGACACACGGATCGGATGCCAGAGAACTGGACATCCCCTATGATGCCAAAACCTTCTCCGTCAGCTTTGCCGGATATGACAGAGAAAAAGGCCACGATGATCTGGTCTATATATCAATAAATACCTACTGGGAAGATGTGCTGATCACTCTTCCAGCACTGCCTCACGGCGGAGTGTGGTATTTATGTGTCAACACCAGCGGAGACGGTCTGGGGCGCTGTTTTTATCCGCAGGGACAGGAGGTTCGTGTAGACGGTTCCTTTATCCTGCGCGCAAGATCAGTTGCTGTTTTTACGGTAATGGACTGCTGACACAATAACTCTTATGATTCCCGGGTATATGCTGCATAATATGCTCAATGAAAGAAAAAAAAGTCCCGGGGAAATGTGTATTCCTGGCACACATTTCCCGGGGACTGTTTGATTTCTTTATTACTTTTCCAGTTGCCGTTTTTCCGCTCTCATCGTTCACGGAAAATCTTCAACGGACTGAAACACTCCTGTTTCAACAAATAACTTGTCTGATTTCTCATCTGCAGTATTGTGCCAGACTATCTCTTACGTATCCAGGATATCAGATACAATACGAGACATACGATCACAATAACCGGCAGTACCGTTCCGATCACCACCAACAGCCCTGCAATAATCAGTGCCGCAGCCGCGATTACAATAGCCTTTCCATACCAGGTAGTCAGATCCAGACGATAGGTACGATGCTTCACCTGTTCCTGATTCATTCTGTCATAACCGGAACCATTCTCTGATCCCTGTTTTCTCTTATCCGATGATTCATATCTTCCGCTGCCATAAACTGCCTGATCTGACTGCGGGTCCGTATCCAGAAGAGTTCTGGCAATCAGCCGCGGATCTCCCAATTCCTGAAGAATTTCTGATTCGCTGCGTCCTTTCTTCATCTGCTCCTCAAAATAATCATGATAATAGCGTATATGAGCGGCAACACTCCCCTCCGGCATCTCACCGGACAGCTGCTCTCTTAAGATTTCCAGAAATTCAGTTCTGTTCATATTGTCCTCTCCGTCTTATAAATGCTATTTGGGTTTGCGTTTATTCTAACATAATTTACGGCGATATCAACGGAGGAAACTATAAAATTTTTATAAACCACAATGAACAGAGATACATTAAGCAATCTATGAAAAAGACTATGAAGAGATCTGTTATCTGACACAGTTCGCTTCCACTCCTATATTTTCATGTAAAGTGTATATGTTTTTCAATTTTGTTGCACTTTTTACAATTCTCGTCTTAAAATTTAGTGCATTTTTACATTTCCAAGAATTTGATAAATTCTTGACAAATTCTGAATCGGGTGTTAGAATCAAGTCATCAGTTAAGAAATCACTGACAACTGACGGATACAGTGGAGGTTACCACAGGGAATCAGTGATTTGTTTTCGCCGACCGTCTGGGCAGTATTTGAGCACATCAGATACTGTCCTTTTTTGTTACCTTTTCCAAAAGAAACAGGACGCAGAAATCAGGCCTCGGCTGTTTTACCCTCACGGTGATATCCGCCAGAGCGTGTTTGAACATTGCTCTGGTACATCACTGTAAACCTACCTGAAACTGCATGTAATATGTACTTTCAGAGAACTTGCACCGGCATCTGTGTATGCCGACGAAAGGAGAACAATTATGGGATTCAAAAGCGACATCGAAATTGCACAGGAATGCGAAATGCTTCCAATCACTGACATTGCAGAAAAAGCAGGTATTGACGACAAATATCTGGAGCAGTACGGAAAGTACAAAGCAAAAATCGACTACAATCTTCTGAAAGAAACCGATAAGGAAAACGGAAAACTGATCCTCGTTACCGCGATCAACCCG
>NZ_JBQHXR010000004.1:0-161598 GCF_052063365.1 Blautia sp. HCP3S3_G3
CGGGTTGATCGCGGTAACGAGGATCAGTTTTCCGTTTTCCTTATCGGTTTCTTTCAGAAGATTGTAGTCGATTTTTGCTTTGTACTTTCCGTACTGCTCCAGATATTTGTCCTCAATACCTGCCTTTTCTGCAATTTCTGTGATAGGGAGCATCTCACACTCCTGAGCGATTTCGATGTCGGATTTGAATCCCATAGAAAATTACCTCCTTTTCTTTTCTATACGCTTTCGCTTTTATTTAAAACAGGCACTCTCCTGTTTTAATCATGGTAATCATACATATCTCTTTCAAAAAAGTATGTATATCTCAAAAATATGTAAATCTTAAAAGACATATCTACGACAGTGATCAGATGACTTTTGCAAATGCCTTCAGAGAACCGATGATGACGTCTCCCATAACGGCCATATCTTCTGCCTGGAAAGATACAGGAAAATTATCGGAAAACAGAATCTGTGAGGATGGCGGGAATTCGTCATCTCCCTCCCAGAGAATCATCTGAATCTGATATCCCGGATAAATTTCCACCTGAAAAGCCACGTCTCCATGTTTTACCGGTACCGCGTGAATATGTTCCATGATCGCGGTAAAATCATTCAGCCTGTTTCCATAGGAAAAAGCAAGACGTTTGATACATCTTCCATCAAACTGACGCAGATATACTTCCCCCCAGGGCATTTCCCTGTATGTTTTGAATCTGCCGCTGCCTGAAGATGTTGTTCCGCCAAGAAGAAAACGGATTGTCAGGATTTTTGCATAAATCATCTCTTCCAGAGGATAAAAGCCCAGATCATCCACATGATGAGTCACCTGAAAATCAGGATGAGAAATCTCATAGACTGTTCCGAGAAACTCCAGTGTAAAACATCCGGTTTCTTTGTGAAACGGAATATTCAGGCGTCCGGATATTTCCTCAGGATCTGCATTTCGATACTGTTCCAGATAATGTTCCCAGGGCATTCTCTCCTTGCTGTCTTTTTCATATCCCAGCTGCTGTCCGACAGGCGTCCCTTTCTGGAAAGTACTGCCTGCACTACCGTTTAAATCATTCTTTTCCAAAGCCATGTGCCACCTCTGTCAAAAATAGTTACTTCTCAAAAACCGCTGTCTATTATACGCGGTTATTCACCTGTTCCATAACATCCGGGAACAGACCGGTATCTGTATGCGGGATAAAACATGCTCCCACAAACTCATCCATATAGGTAGGAACTGTAGAAAGCTCCATATAAGTCATATTGGATGCCAGTTCATAAGTTTTCTTCTCTGCCTGTGTGGAAAGAAGCATCAGATATGCTCCGGACAGGGAAGAGTTTCCAATATAGTGGAACTTTTCAAGCGGAATATCCGGGAACATACCAATATTCACCGCATTTTTCATATTGATTCCGCTTCCGATTCCACCGGCAACATAAACATCATCAATCATGGAAACATCAAAATCAAGAGAACTCAGCATGGTACGGATTGCAGAGAAAATAGCTCCTTTTGCACGGATAAAGTTGTCAATATCTACTTCTGTGATTTCGACATCTTTTACGGAACCTGCCTCATCCTCAAATGCAAGGACATAGCTTCCCATACCGTACTGGTCATGACGGATACGTTTTCCTTCCCGTACGAACTTTCCTTTCGGATTGATGATTCCACAGACAAATAATTCACTGATTACATCAATAATACCGGAACCGCAAAGACCGATTGGCTTTGTACCCGGCTCACCGACTACTTTATATGTAGGTTCCATGGTTTCTTTATCGATCGTGCATGCCTCGATTGCACCATCTGTCGCACGCATACCGCAGCTGATATCTCCGCCTTCAAAAGCCGGTCCTGCAGAACATGCACAGCTCATCATGAAATCTGAATTTCCAAATACTAATTCACCATTGGTACCAAGGTCAATGAACAGAGAAAACTCAGGTCTGTTCCAGATCATACTTACCAATGTTCCGGCAGTGATGTCACCGCCCACATAGCTTCCAATATTCGGTGCCATAATAATATGAGCATCCTGATTAATATCAATTCCCACATCGGAAGCAAACAGGGAATTGGTTTTGAAGAATGCTGGAATATACGGTTCCGTACGCAGCGGATCGGCATTAATTCCGGCAAACAGATGATTCATCGTTGTATTGGATGCGACACACATCCGGTAAATCTGGTTTTTCGGTATATTTGCGTTTCGGCACATTTCGTGGATCATCGGATTAATGGTTTCCTTGATCACAGCGTCCTGAAGCTTCTTCTTTCCGCCAGGTTTCTGGGACTCAATGATACGGTTGATGACATCTGCGCCATACCGGATCTGTCCATTGCCTGCAGAACCTTTTGCCAGAATCTCTCCGTTCTCCATATTAATGATCACGGCAGAGACAGTTGTTGTTCCAATATCAACTGCAAGACCTCCGACAACTACCTTTTCTTCTATTCCGAATACATCATAGACAAACATATCATTCGGAGTCGTTCGCAGAATACATTTTACTTTAAAATCATTTTCACGAAGCACATCCGGCAGTTTTTTCAATACTGCATATGGAATACGCACGCGTTTGATATTCAGAAATTTACGAAGCGCTCTCGTGAGTCGCTCATTGTCAGGCATGGTATCATCCAGACTAGGAGGATCCATAACCACTTCTACAACATCAAGACTGTTGTTTAATACAATGCCAGTAAGTTCGATTTCTCTTTTGGCTTTTTCAAATATCGCGATTTCTTCTCTGGAGCTTAAGTCCGCAACCTTCATTCTGCTCTTGTACGCAGATGCAATATCCGGTACCACTACAGTCACGTCCGCGCATACTGTACTGACACAGGCAAGTCTCCATCCTGCCTGAAATTCTTCGTCGGAAATATGAAGTGTTTTTTTGGAATTTAATTCTCCACTTTTTAACTGCACCCGGCATTTCCCGCAGGAAGCATTTCCGGAACAGGGAGCATCAATGGCAACATTGGCCTCCCGTGCAATTTCCAATAAATTATCCCCCGCATTGGCATAAGTTTCTACCGCACTGCCATCTTCGAATGCAAACGTTACCTTAAACATCCGGCAACCACCTTTCTCATAGCCTTATGGTATGTGCTAAATACTGCAAAAGCAGCTTTCCATCATTACAAGGAGATTTCTGGAATATCCGTTGTAATAAAAAGGCTGAAGGCCGCGAAGCCTCCAGCCTCTGATTTTGTATATTCAGATAATTTCTGTAAGATTAGATCTCCAGATAGGAGTCTGCATACAGAGTATTGTTCTTGAATATATCACAGGATTTGATTGTTTCCATCAGACGAAGGTCATTCGGGTTAACAATAGCAGAAGTTAATCCCTGCATCATAGCCATTGCTACAAGTGCAGAATCCATGATCGGACGGATATGTTTCGGCATACCGTTACTGTTGTTGGAAAGACCGCCTGTGGAATTCAGACCCATATCGGAGAACATCTTGATGGCTTCCAGAACTTCCATCTGTTTTTCCTGCATTCCTTTTACTACAAGGAATAACGGATCAAACCAAAGATCGGAAGTATCCATACCAAGCATCATACCTCTTTCAAGCATGTTCTGGCAATGCATCATACGCTCATCATTGTCAGAAGCAACCATACCGGAAGAGCAAAGAGCGATAACAATTGCATCATTTGCTGCTGCAAGGTCGATGTTTTCAATTCTGTCTCCTGCATCTGCGGAGTTTACGATCGGTTTGCCTTTTGCTCTGTTGTATACAGAGATACCAGCTTCAATAGCTTTTTTGTTTGTAGTATCAAGAGCAAGCGGAACATTGTCGAATTCACTCTGAAGGAGCTGTACTGCCCATTTCATAAGGTCTTCTCCATCATTCTCAGCAGGTCCGATATTTACATCAAGATATGTAGCGCCTGCATCAAGCTGCTGTTTTGCTCTTTTTAAGATCGGCTCAGGATCTCTTTCTGTAAATGCTTTGTTTACTGCAGGTGCAGTAGTGGAAAGTCTTTCCCCAATTGTTACAAATTTTGCCATACTCATGTTCTCCTTTAACTTTAAAAATGAATTATGCCTGCATATCTTTTAAGAATTTTACAAGCTGTACAGCTTCTCTCGGTCCAACGATGATTTCCCAGCCCGGAAGTTTTGCTTCCAGATCGCCCTTGAGAACGGCAACTTTACCAGGAATCAGAAGTTTTCTGCATTTTACCTTCGGCTCAACATTTTCAATGATGAATTTGGAAATGCTGTTGCCGGTAAATTTACCTGCAGCCCAGGATGTCAGAACGGAAAGTCCGCCTGCATCATTGATTACCAGGTTAAGCGGAACACCGGAACGCTCCAGCTCGCCAGAAACTACGAAATAAGTCAGAGCAAAGTCTACTGTGGTAACAACGAGAGAATTCTCGTCTGCACCATTCAGAGGATAAATGCCCGGTTCTACTTTCATTGGCTTCTGCGGGTCTGTGAACAGGTTCTGACGAAGTCCGTATAACGGAAGCGCTTCTGCATAAGTCATCTGCTCCATAACGATAATGGAACCATATTTCATGGTAAACAGAGAAGCAAGTGCTGCCTGCATATGTAAGTCACCCTGAGCAACTTTTACAGTGTTTACAATAGATGGATAACCGAAAGTTCTGTCCTGATCTTTCAGAGCTGCACGGCGAACCTGAACTGCGTTAGCAAAGGTTTCTTTAATGTCAGCGCCTGTAACATCAAGTACAAGATTCTTGTTGCCAAGTTTTTCAAGAGCTGCAACAGTATCATACAGTTCGTTAAGATCCTTGCCGGATACACCGAGAACAACACCAGCTTCTGTTGCTACTGCATTCATCGCTTCATAGTTGGAAGCATTTGCACCATTCAGTACAGGTTTGCTGTCCTTGCATACTGCAAGAGCTGCTTTTGCGATTTCCGGATCTGCGCATCCAAGAACCAGAGTTCTGCCAAGACCTGCTGCTTTTTCTACGAGTGCTGTATATTTTGCTGCATCAGCGCCTTCGCTGCAGTTTACATATACAAGCTCAGCATACATTCTCTCACCGATACGTTCGTAATCAACCTTCGGAATTTCTGCAAGTTTTGCTTCTACTGCAGCATCATCCATGCATGTGCAGAGAGCAACTGCATATCTGGTTTTGCTTACGAATGTTTTTTCATGTCTGAAAAGAACAGTTTCTCCGCCAAGTGTAAATTCACCATCGCCGGTTCCGATCTTAATGCTCTTCATTGGCGGTGCAGTAGCCTCAGACAGGGAAGCCAGTGCATCCTCAGACATATGCGGACACTGTTCAATTTTCATTGCGCCCTGAGCAACTTTCATAGAGAAAGCCATACATGTCGGGCATCCACATTCCTTACAGTTTTTCTTTGGTGTTAATTTAAAGATCTGAATACCATTCAGTGCCATATCTTTTCTTCCTCCTATTCAATTACGCAAGTGCTTTGATCATTTTGGAAATTGTTGCCACAGACTGAGGATGTCTCAGAATGACTGCGTCAGAACCTGCTGCCAGGTCAGCTGCTGCTGTCATGATTTCCATGTCAATTCCACGTTCGTCCTGCGGACCCCATTCCGGCATGTCAGCTTCGGAAGCGGATGCTTCTTTTACGCCCCATGTCTCGGAAGCAACTGGTGTAATAATAGGCATCTGCAGCATATTATCGTTCTGAGATAAAGCTGCACCTTTGATACGGTCCATAGTGGATACAACATATTCATATCCATATCCTGCACATGCACTTCCGACGTTCATAACGATCTTCTGTGCATTTACGCCTAACTGAGTGGTAATAACGTTTAACTGTTTTGCAAGGTTGATATCAACTGCAGACTCAGCACCAACGATCTGGTTGTATGCAAGACCTGCTGCTGCACCGATTGCCTTGTAGTTCTCTTCTTTTTCGGAAAGGATCAGAACGTTTCTTCCCTGGAGAACTTCTGCAACCTTCGGAAGAAGCTCTGCATCTTTCTCTACGTTCTTGCATCCTTCAACTACTAACGGACAGTCAATTGCATCTGCCACTTCTTTTACTACTGCGATCAGTTCTTCTACAGATTTGTTCTCACCGTTCGGGTCTCCGCCTTCCAGAACAAGAGCAACAAAATCAGCACCTTCCATTGCAGCTGCTTTCTTAGCGATTTCAGCCATTGTGGAAGCGCCTTCATAGTATGCTTTGATTCCTTCAGATGCGCCTTCAAGGCCCATATCGGAAATCTCAACACCTACTTTAGCAGTGTTTTCTGTCGGAGCATCAAAAGTATAGAAAGGAAATGTGCTGTTTCCTCCAATAGCAACTGTCTTATCTCCGCTGCCGATGGTGACTGTGTTAATCTTTGCATTAAACTTATGTGGTTTCTGATTAAACGGCATTGTTAATTAGCCTCCTCTTAAAAATTTAGTATTACATATGTATAAATATATTATACTACATCATTGGTTCCATTGACAAGGCAGGATGCGCATGTTCTGTCAAAAATGCCACCAGAGTCTCCGGATCTGTCGCAATTGTTTCATCACCGATCATATCAGTGAAATTGTCGATACCGTAGAGTTCTTTTGCAGTTTTGTTCAGACGTTCTGCTACTGTGTCCTTCAGTTCCTTTGGCATCCATACGATACGTTCAATACCGCCTTCTGCCTTCATAAACTTTTTGGAAGCAATGAAGTGTTTCCCATGTCCCATAAAGCCTGGAGTCTGTACACCGCCTCCGGTCATGGAAGCCATTTCCGGGAAGGTCATTCCAAGAGGAGTCATACCCGCATACTCACGGTTGGAAATGACAACACCATTGGAAAACGGCTCAATACCACAGATACACTCAAAACATCCGCATGAAGTCATAGGATCCTGCATAATGGAATACAGTGTCACATGCTCCAGTGCGCCCTGCGAGTATTTCTGTACGGCTTCATCTACATCTTCATAAGCGCCAAGATCTTCATTGATCACACGCTCTTTTGTGATTACCTGACACGGACCTGCAGGATCCAGCTCATTGGTTGCTTTTGCATCAAGCCAGGATACTGCTCCGCAAAGGCCCAGTCTTTCAGGCGTAACTACACATACGTGGGACGGTGAAAATGCCTGACAGAGAATACAGCTGTAATATACATCAACAGATTCATCTGTTAATGTTTCAAGACGTGCATCACGTTTGTCAAACGTCGGAATTGCCACTTCATGACGAATTCTAGTACATTCTGCCGGATCTGTATAAATTGTCACCTGACATTTGTCTACAACGGCTTCAAATTCATTCTTCACCTGAGCGTACAGAACCTCTCCGAAATGCCTGATCCTAAATCCGGCCTGAAATGCTTCCTTACCGATACGGATACGGAGCATATCACGCTGACCGGTATGGTATACACCTTCAATACAGTTAATATAATTATGGAATTTACGTTCGATAACCGGTTCAAAATCCGGCTGCATTTTCTTTCCTGCCACTTCTACCACGTAGGCAAGACTATGTTTGCTGCCGACTTCAAACGTATCAACATCCGGTCCGATCACAGTGATTTTATGATCCTCAACCTCTTCCATCGGTCTGGTATGCACAAGTTCTGCACAGTCCACACGGGAACCATCGAACTCTACCTGCATATCTTTACGGCGGATGATCTCACCTTCAAATGCTGATGCGAACGCAACAGGAATATCAATATTGGTAATTTTAATCTTAATATTCCTTGCTTCCAGGGAAACCTTATTAAAGTCTGCCACATCCGGACATGCGATCAGTGCGCCCGGAACCTCCACAATATTTTCATTCTCATTGGATATTACCGGGAAGCCCAGTTTGATTGCTCCAGCGCCGGCAGCCAGAATCACATCGTCGATCGGTTTAAATGCATTTACAAATGCAGGAACTCTCTCAGAAGTATATGTGATAAGACTTGCCGCATCACCAGGAGTTACATTGCCAAAGATCAATGCCGCCCGAAGTGCAACAGATACTACATGAATGACTGATGTTACATCTTTGCCCAGCGGAACGATTCTGAGATTATATCCCATCTTCAGTCCCAGTTCCTGTGCCTGGTCGATGATTCCTCCAACCAGCGTAACAAGAATGCCCTGTGCCTGATAGCTTCTGATCAGCGCCACACCTTCTTCTGCAGTCGGCGCTGAGCCAAGAATAACAGCAACACCGGGAATATCTCCGGTTACAAGCGGAACACCAAGTTCACGGATAATGGAATCCGGAAGATGTCCGTAGCAGGGTTCACTGTATGGTTCTGCCCCGTTCAGATATTTCAGTGCCTCGATAAATTCCGCACAGAGGGCCGTAGCCACACCGGACATCAGAGCATCATTCAGTTCATGTTCTCTTGTCATCAGGGATTTTACAACACCAAGAGCTGCTTTTAACTCTCCAAGTGTCTTTACCTTAACACCAGTAACAGCGTAGTAGCACGGGAGACAGTATGCGGTATGTGGAAATCCTACTGCCTGATCTTCCCCATGCTGCTGGATTGCGCCTTCTACTGCCTGTTCAGTCAGACCAAACACGGCATCATTTCCGTTAAAAATTCTGTTGATCAACATATGCACATCTCCAATTTTGTTTATTTCTTCTTATATGGTTTGTTACTGATTCTTTTCGCACCGGGTCTCCGCATAACCCGGTGCGAATAGGATAACGCTGTCTGAATATTACATCATCGGATCCAGTGCAAGAGCCGGATGTCCTTTTTCTGTAAGGAATGCTACCAGTGTTTCCGGATCTTCTGCGATGGTCTCATCACCGACCATATCTGTGAAGTTTTCGATTCCGTAGAGTTCCTTTGCGGTTTTATTCAGTCTTTCAGCTACAAATTCTTTCAGTTCTTTCGGCATCCATACGATACGTTCAATACCGCCCTCTGCTTTCATGAATTTCTTGGAAGCGATGAAATGTTTACCATGTCCCATGAAACCAGGTGTCTGAACACCACCACCGGTCATGGATGCCATTTCAGAGAAGGTCATTCCAAGAGGAGTCATTCCTGCATATTCACGGTTTGCGATAACTACACCGTTGGAGAACGGTTCGATACCACAGATGCACTCGAAGCATCCGCAGGAAGTCATCGGATCCTGCATGATGGAGTACAGAGTAACGTGCTCCAGAGCACCCTGAGAGTATTTCTGAACAGCTTCATCAACGTCTTCGTATGCACCAAGGTTTTCATCGATTACTCTTTCCTTGGTGATTACCTGACACGGACCAGCCGGATCAAGCTCGTTGGTAGCTTTTGCATCAAGCCATGAAACAGCACCGCACAGACCAAGTCTTTCCGGAGTAACCACACATACGTGAGACGGAGAGAATGCCTGGCACAGGATACAGCTGTAGTAAACATCTACAGACTCATCTGTCAGATTGTCAAGACGCTCATCACGTTTATTAAAGATCGGGATTGCTACTTCATGACGCATTCTGGTACATTCAGCCGGATCGGTGTAGATTACAACTTCACATTTATCTACGACTGCATCAAATTCGTTCTTAACCTGTGTGTAAAGAACTTCACCGATATGTTTGATGCGGAATCCTGCATTATATGCATCGTGGCTGATACGAATACGCTGCATATCACGCTGGCCGGTATGATATACACCTTCAATGCAGTTGATGTAGTTGTGGAATTTACGCTCGATAACAGATTCAAAGTCAGGCTGCATGTTCTTTCCGGCAACTTTTACCAGGTAAACAATGCTGTTCTTGCTTCCGTCTGCCATGTCATCTACTTCCGGTCCCACAACAGTAATCTTGTGGTCTTCTACTTCAGAAGGCTCACATGTCTGAACAAGCTCAGCACAGTCTACACGGGAACCGTCAAATTCTACACGCATGTCTTTACGACGAATGATTTCACCTTCAAATGCAGATGCAAATGCAACAGGGATATCAACGTTTGTAATCTTGATCTTAATATCACGAGCCTCAAGAGAAGTTGCATTGAACTCTTCTACCTTCGGCTGTTTGATCAGGCTCTTCGGTACTGACGGGGTATAGTCCATGTCATTGGTAACTACCGGAAAGCCATAGTAGATTGCGCCTGCACCACATGCAACAGTCTTCTCATCAAGAGGAGCAAATGCATTGACAAAAGCACGGAATCTGTTGAAAGTATACTCCTGAAGAGCTGCTTTATCACCAGGTGTAATATTACCAAAGATCATAGCTGTTCTGCATGCTGCAGATACTGCATGAGCAACAGAGGAAATATTTTCACCGATCGGGAATACACGTACATTAAAGCCGGTCTTATATCCTGCTTCTTTTAACTGTTCAATAATGCCTCCTACGAGACATACAAAGTTACCCTGTGCCTGATAGCTCTTAACCAGAGCACATGCTTCTTCTACGGTAGGAGCTGCATTGATAATAACTGCGATACCAGGGATATCACCAGTTACAAGCGGAACACCGAGCTCACGGATCTGAGCATCGGTCATATGTCCAAGATACGGCTCTTCATATGGCTGTTTGCCGCCAACATATTTCATGGCTTCGATGAGCTCTGCAGATAATGCAGTAGCAACACCGGATTTAAATCCGGAATCCAGACGTCTTTCACGTGTCATCTGGGATTTAATATATGTAAGAGCTTCTTTCGCATCTTTTAATGTTTCAATCTTTTTACCTGTCTCTGCGTAAAAGCAAGCCAGGGAGTATGCGGTTTCCGGAAAACCTACTGCCATGTCTTCGCCATACTCGGCAACTGCAGCATTTACGGCTTCCACTGCTTCTGCATACATGGTATCATTTCCGTTAAATACGATATCAAATAAAAGCACTGTCATACCTCCTAATTTACAGATCTTATTTCTGATCGATTTTCTCTTTGATTTTGATTATTTCTCTGGTAACTGTCTGGCTGAAATCATAAGGAGATTTCCCCTGACGGTCGGCATCAATAACTTCCGTATTGTAATGAATCATGCCAAGCAGATCTTCCTCGGGAATCCTGCTTCTGATAAATTCTTCATCATCTTCATTGCGGACCTTATTGGCTACAACCATTACCTGATTTACGCCAAGATCCTTTGCAAGGCGTTTGACATTTTTGTATGTCTGAACGCTTCTTGCCCCCGGTTCAATGACAACCACAAAAGCATCCATGCTCTCTGTTGTCCCTCTTCCCAGATGCTCCAGTCCTGCTTCCATATCCAGGATCACAACATCATCTCTGTGAAGAACAAGGTTATTGATGATGCGCTTCAGCATCACATGTTCCGGACAGACACAACCGCCGCCGCCGGTTTCTACCGTTCCGAGAACCAGAAGCCTGACTCCATTGCAGACTTTACCGAATTTATCCGGAATATCATCTACTTTGGGATTCAGCTTATAAAACTGATTCTGGCTGTTGGCACCGGTTCTCTCCTCCACCAGTTTACGCATTTTTGAAATCGGAACAATGGAATCCAGTGTTTCCTCATCAAAGCCCAGCGCAAGTCCGAGGTTTGCATCCGGATCCACATCCGCTGCAAGGACATGCTTCCCTTCGTCTGCGTACAATCTGGCAAGCGTTGCCGCAAATGTTGTCTTTCCTACTCCGCCTTTGCCGGTTACTGCAATTTTCATAAGTTATCGCGCCTTTCTGTCAGAAATGCATCCGTCTCAAAATTGCGATGCAATTTAGATACCTAATGCAGTTCTCTTTTCTTCGATTCTTTCAATCATCATATCGCCAAGTTTGTCGATATCATGTTCTACAGTATAAGCAGCTTCTACCCAGTCTCTTACGCCGCCTTTGAGAAGGCCGTCAACTTCGGAAGAACCATATGCATACGGTTCAACACCAAGGTATGTATCGATACCGGTTGCTACTACATAGTTACCAATGGAAACCGCTTTTTCAGACATCCACTCAGGTGCACATCCTACTAACGGAATCTGGGAGATATTCCAGCCGGAATCTTTTGCGATTCTTGCTGCAAGTACCATCATACGGCTGATATCAACACAGGAGCCCATATGTAATACAGGAGGAATGTCTACAAGTTCGCAGACACGTTTCAGACCTGCACCGCAAAGCTCTTTTGCTCTCTTATCCATAAGACCTGCTTTTGCAGCAGCCTGTGCGGAACATCCGGAAACTACCAGAATGATATCGTTTGCGATCAGTTTCTTCATCAGTTCGATGTGAGCTGCGTCAGGACGAACCTTCGGGTTGTTGCATCCAACCATTGCAACTGCACCGCGGAGTACACCGGATTTTACACAGTCAACGAGAGGCATCATGGTACCTGTTACATCAACATGGCTGTTTGTTACACCGTCAAGTTTCTTTTCAATCTGCTCTACGGAGAAACCAACAACTGCTTTCTGTTTCAGCTGTGGGATGTATACCAGATCTTTATTTCTGTTCTTGAAGTTTTCAATTGCTGTTTTAACAATAAGCTTCGCATTTTCTCCTGCTGTCTTTGCATTGAATCTGATAAATTCAGAATCCGGCATCTGAGCAATCGGAGAAGTTGTGATAAATTTGGTATGGAAGCACTTAGACAGAGGTCCCAATGCCGGGAAAATACACTGAACGTCTACTACGATTGCTTCGCAGGCACCGGTCAGTACAACGTTTTCCTGCTGCAGGAAGTTACCTGCCATCGGGATACCACGACGCATTGCTACTTCGTTGGAAGTACAGCATACACCAGATACGGTAATTCCCTGTGCACCCATGGATTTTGCATAGTCGATCATTTCCTTGCTGTCTGCATATTCGCAGATCATCTCAGAAAGGCTCGGATCATGTCCATGAACAACGATGTTTACGTTTTCTTCTACCATTACGCCAAGGTTGGCTTCTGTCTCGACTTCCTTCGGAGTTCCAAAAAGGACATCAGAGAATTCGGTACCCATCATGGAACCGCCCCATCCATCAGAAAGACCATTTCTTAAAGACTGACGAATCAGAGCTTCCGGTTTGGAAGAACAACCCATATGAGTCATATGCATTGCACAGGAAACCTCACGGTCGATTGCGCGCGGAAGAATTTCTTCTCTCTTCCAGATTTCCTGAGTATGTTCCGGAGCACGTTTGGTAAATACCTGATAACCAAATGGTTTACCATATTCCATAAGACCAACTTCAGATACTTCGTGTGCGATATCATAGATATCTCTTCCTTCTGTCTCTACACCGAATTCTGCAGCAAGGCGAAGAAGCTTCTCTGGATCTTTTACTTTGTAGTTGCCATCCGGTGATGCCTCATGAAGTGTGTGTGCGATTTCGCGTCCATGATCAGAATGGGTTGCTGCACCACCTGCTGTAAAACGAAGATAGTTTCTTCCTACGATACCATGAACATCACATCCGCAGATTCCTCTCGGTGCTTTCGGTGTGATACGGCACGGACCCATGGAACAGATACGGCAGCAGACACCGGACTCACCAAATTTACAGTGTGGAGTTTGATTTTTAACTCTCATCTGCCAGGAGTCAGCACCTACTTTGGCACCAGTCTCTAACAGTCGGTTAGTGGCAGCTTCAAATTCTTCCACTGTAGTTAATTTGAATTCACTCATTATAGACCTCCTTTAATTTTGTGCATAAATACTATGCACGAATGTCTTTCTTAAAATTTTATAATAATCCCACCGGAAGGAACCCATCCCCTCCCATGGGTTATTTACAGGTAAAAAAATACAGAAATCCAAATATTCCTTTGCGCTAAACATCCCCTGCCGTGAAAACGCCAAGGGAGTGCAGCCTTTTTATAGTTCGAGTTTGGCAACGATCTCACGAAGTGCCTGTTTCACAGGATTGTCATCCGGAAGGGAAGATGTCGGTTTTCCCTCACAGTCATATTCATATACAGTTTCATCCTGCGGAACAACGCCAAGAAGATGAAGTCCCTGAATCTCAATTTCTTCTTTAATTCCGTCGTTCAGTTCTCCTTTTGGAGCTCTGTTGACGATCAGTCCGACCTGCTTCGGACGCATATCACATTCTTTGATCAGTTCCGCGATTCTGCCGACTGCCTGAATGCCTCTTCTGGAACAATCGCTTACCAGTATTGCGGTCTGCATGGAAGGAAGAACCCCACGGCTGATATGTTCCATACCAGCTTCATTATCTACTACAAAATACGGATAACTGTTCTGATATTTTGCAAGCTGTGCCTGAAGGAGTCCATTAACGTAACAGTAGCATCCTTTGCCCTGTGTACGTCCCATAACGAGAAGGTCGAAATCATCATCTTCAACAATGGCATCTTCAAAACGAAGTTCTGCATAATCCGCTTTACTCATCCCTGCAGGAATCGGATTTTCGGAAGCCATTTCTGCGCGGGCGATTTCTTCCCGTACATCTCCAAGAGTTGTTTCCACCTTTACTCCGAGAACTTCGTTCAGGTTGGAATTGGCATCGGCATCTACCGCAAGAATCGGTCCCTTACCCTGTTCGCAGAGATAACGGATCAGCATTCCGCATAATGTTGTCTTACCTACGCCGCCTTTTCCGGCGACTGCAATTACATGTGCCATAAAACGGGCACCTCCTAAATCAATATATTGACCGGCTGGATGTTTTCACCATCACAGGCGGTCTGAAAATCAATCAGACACGCGTACACATACCGCATGCATTGATGATTTCTGTAACATCTTTCCATTTGTTCAGTGCATACAAATGAATTCCATCTACACCAAGAGAACGATATTTATCAATCTGCCTGATTGTGTATTCCATACCAGCTTTCTTGAAATCAGCTTTTTTCTGTTCCAGCGCGTCGTCAAAAGGTTCCTTATCAAACGGATTCGGAAAGATCCAGTATTTGGAAATGATTCTGGAAAGTTCCCGTTCCATCACACATCCATTTCGGGAAAGTGCCATATTGATAGTAGCTGCCTGATCGAGAACAGGCATAATGCCGACATCGACAGGCATTGTAATACCGGCTTTACGGATTGCATCCAGCCAGTACTTGAACTGTTCCATATTCCAGCAAAGCTGAGTCATAATGTAATCCGCGCCATTGTCCTGTTTCTGCCTCAAAACTGCGATATCTGCCTCCAGGCTGCGGCATGCGATATGCCCTTCCGGAGAACCGGCTACAGCAATTTCAAAACGGTCTCCAAATTCGTTTCGAATAAACCGGACAAGATCTGTTGCATATTTAAAATCGCCGCCTGTTGAATTTTCTCCACGCGGAAAATCGCCCCGAAGTGCAAGGATATGATCGATTCCTTCATCAAGATAAGCTTTCAGCTGTTCTTTGATTCCTTCTTTTGTATTTCTGATCACTGTGAAATGAGTAACTGGAACCATTTCCGCCTTTTGGATCATGCGGCACACTTCACGGTTGGCGCCGACATTGCCACCTCCTGCTCCGTATGTAACAGAAATATAATCCGGATGAAATTCACGGAGATGTTCGATTGTACCCGAAAGATTAGACATGCCTTTCTCTGTCTTCGGCGGAAAGAGCTCAAAAGAAAGAAGCTGTCTTTTTTTCATGATGTCTGTCAGTTTCACTGCTGCCATACTTCACTTGCCCCGCAATCATTCGCAGCAGAGTTTCACAATGCTGTTAGCAAGATCCACCATAAGGATTCTGCCTTCTACTGTTCTTTCATCGCCCATAATATCGCGAAGGATTACTTTTTCGCCATCCACATCAATTCTGCTGACATTTTTGAAAATCACGGAATTGTCGCTTTCTTTATATACAGTTGCAAGACACATTTGTGTCGCCTCCTATTTTTCAATCGAATTATTTCAGTTCTTCTTTTACCAGAGTAAGTGCAAGACCAAGACGCATATTACCCTTCTGGAAATCAGCCACCGCTTCTTTGATTGTTTTTGATGCAGCAGTCATGCCCATTTTATTCAGGTTGTCAGCCATCTGGTCAAGTTCAGCCGCATGATGCTCGTTATGCTGAAGCATATAGGTGAGAAGAGCAACTGTTTCGTTCTTGCAGTCACCGCCGCTGCAGGAGCCGCAATGCTGATGGTCCCTACAAGATGTATCGCCATGTGTATGGTCGTGCATTTCTTCCTGGCCTGCATGATGGGAATGGGAATGGCTGTGAGTTACACCGTCTGTATGTGTATGTTCATGAGTATGTTCATGTCCATGCTGAACAAGATTTCCATTTTCGTCTTTAATCAGATGCATTGGAATCTCTCCTTTCTTTTCACGGTTTATCTTTTATAAATCGATGATTAATGACAATATTTTATCAATTTATCTCATTATACATCTTTTCCCTTGGATTATCAAGGTAATTATCATAAAAAAACACCAATTATTTTATGTAGAATTCCATAATCTTCGTCTTTTTTTCCTTTAAATTGCTAAAGAAATAACCTGTTCGTTTAGTTTTTAACAATATTCGGTATCAATTATCTTCCCGAGGAAATACAGGGTACTGTTCTTTCATTCTCAATAATAAATGTCATTCTGTAGCAAATTTTTAATATAAATGATGTTCTTCTTTCATAATTTCATGGTATAATGTACAAATATTGGATGATATCAGCTGGAAAGTCCGTATAAGCCTGATATCCTCAATTCCGAAACAATGTTTTAAGAGGAGGAACGAATTTGAAAAACTCTATTTTTTTAAACACAGACAGAGAAATGCCCCTCCTTGGGCTTGGAATGTATAAGGCAACCGGAGCCGGCGAAGCTGAATCTGCAATCCAATCAGCTGTCGAAGCCGGTTATCGTCTTATTGATACAGCTTCTGTTTACAAAAATGAAGAAGATGTAGGACGCGGTATTGCATCCTGCGGAATTCCGCGTAAGGATCTTTTCATAACAACAAAAATCTGGAATACCGCCCAGAGGCTCGGAGATGTGAAGGGGGCTTTCGAACGGAGCCTGGAGCGCCTTCACCTTGATTATGTGGATCTGTATCTGATTCACTGGCCGGTTCCCGGATGCTATCTGAGTACCTGGAAGGAACTGGAAGAAATTCAGGAATCCGGTCGTGCCCTTTCCATTGGCGTCAGCAATTTTGAAATCCGGCATCTGGAAGAACTGAAAAAAATTTCCGGAATCGTACCTGCTGTCAACCAGATTGAATGCCACCCTCTTTTTTATAATAAAGAGCTGATTGACTACTGTCAGGCAAATGGCATTCAGGTACAGGCCTATGCTCCTCTTGCACGAGGCGCCTACCTTGATCATGATGTCCTGTGTGTTCTTGGCACCAAATATGCACGCACGCCTGCTCAGATCGGACTTCGGTGGGCTGTCCAGAAGGGGATTTCCGTAATTCCCAAGTCTGTACATCCTTCCCGTATCATCAGTAACAGTCAGATTTTCGATTTTTCCATTGAAGAAGAAGATATGGCGATTCTGGATACTCTCAACCAGAATTTCAGAAGTGCCAGCATCCCGGAGGATCTCCGGGACATCAAATTTTAAACATTCCTGATGTATACATTTTTTACTGTACTGAATTCCAGAGCCAGAAAAAGCCGCGAACAGCAGACAAGCCGCGAAACAGTTTTTTTGCTGATTCGCGGCTTGTTTTGTTACTGAAGTAATCCATCTCAGGCGGAGAATTCCGCTTTATAGAATTTGTTCCTGCTATTCCCACGGCAGATCCGGAGATTCCAGTTTTTTATCACGGAGCATCAGATCGATGACTGCTTCTGATGCAGCTTTTCCTTCAAATAATACTTTATTTACCTCTTCAATGATTGGCATTTCCACTTCATATTTCTCAGCCAGTCCCTTGGCTGCTTTTGCGGAATAAACGCCCTCTACCACCATTTTAACTTCATCCATTGCTTCCTGCATGGTATATCCTTTACCGATCAGATAACCGGCCTTGCGGTTACGGCTGTGTACGCTGGCACAGGTCACGATTAGATCGCCAATACCGGAAAGTCCGCAGAAGGTCTCCAGTTTCGCACCCATTTTGATGCCAAGTCTTGCAATTTCTGCAATACCGCGCGTAATCAGCGCTGCCTTGGTGTTATCACCGTATCCCAGCCCGTCTGCTGTTCCTGCCGCAAGTGCAATTACATTTTTGAGTGCTGCGCCAAGTTCCACGCCAAGCATATCCGGAGTTGTATAAACACGAAATACAGGACTCATAAAAACAGACTGGATATATTCTGCCGTTTCCCTGTCATGGGAACTTACCACACAGGTAGTCGGAAGTCCTTTTCCAACTTCCTCTGCATGACTCGGGCCGGAAAGAACACTCACATTCGCATTCGGGATTTCTTCCTCGATAATATCGCTCAAAGTCATTAAGGTATGCTCTTCAATTCCCTTCGCTACATTCACAATGATCTGTCCGTCTTGAACAAACGGGGACATCCGGTGGGAAGTACTTCTTGTAAACGGTGACGGTACTGCAAGAACCGCGATATCAGGATCTTGCAGAGAACCTTCAAGATCTGTGGTAATCTCAATTTCCTCCGGGAGTCTGACGCCAGGAAGCTTTGTCTCATGTTCCCGTTTTTCCTGAAGCATCTTCACTTCCTCTTCCAGCGCAGACCAGAGCAGAACCTGATGCCCATTGTTATGAAGAAGAAAAGCCAATGCAGTTCCCCAGCTTCCTGCTCCAAGTACACTGATTTTTGCCATAAAATCACCTCTTAATCTTTCTTTTTCCCGGATTTTCCTCCCAGGAAAATTTTATTTTCTGTTCCATTCAGCAAACGCTGGATATTGGCTCTGTGGCGGTAAAATGCCAAACCTGTAAGAGCGGCCATAACAATGTACATTTCTATCGTATGAGGAACGTCCATGCCATAACAGCCCATTTGACCAAGTACGACAATCATAAGGAGTGCAGACGCATATGCGCACAGCGAACACAGAGAAACATAATGTGTTAAGAAAAACAGTCCAAAAAACACAACTGCACAGGGAAGAAAGATTCTCAGGTCAAACGCCAGAATCATTCCCACAGACGCAGCAACGCCTTTCCCTCCTTTAAAGTTCAGATAAAACGGAAAATTATGGCCAAGAATACATCCTGCGCCTGCATACAGACTCAGAAGAGGGAGAATATCCCCGTAAGTTTTCCCGAATACCACCCTGACAATCCAGATTGCAATCATACATTTCAGTAAATCCCCGAGCAGAGTCATTGCACCGGCCTTTTTGCCAAAAGTACGCAGCGCATTGGTTGTACCTGCATTTCCGCTTCCATGCTCACGAATATCTGTTTTGTGTATCCGTCCGATGATATAGGATGTCTGAAAAAGACCGCAGAGGTAACCGATAGCCATACAAAAAAAACGTACCATTATAATCCTTCCTTTTCCCCGCGTTCCCGGATAATGAACTTCAGCGACGTACCGCCGAAACCAAACGCCTCGCGGATTTTATTCTCAATATATCGTGTATAGGAAAAATGCATCAGTTCTTTGTCATTTACAAAAATAACAAATGTCGGGGGACGGACTCCCACCTGTGTCATGTAATAAATTTTCAGTCGTTTGCCTTTATCAGAAGGCGGCTGCTGCATGGCAACTGCTTCGGACAGGATTTCGTTGAGAACACCTGTCTGGATACGGAGCGTCTGATTTTCTATTACAGCATCAATCGTCTCAAACATACGATTGATACGAAGACCGGTTTTTGCTGAAATAAATACAAGCTCCGCATAAGGCATATATGCAAGCACCTCACGGATACGGTTGGTATGCTTGTAGATTGTTTTATCGTTCTTTTCGATCGCATCCCATTTATTCACGGCAATGATTACACCCTTGCCACGTTCATGTGCGATACCGGCAATTTTGGCATCCTGTTCTGTAACACCCTCTGTTGCATCGATCATAATCACAACAACATTCGCACGTTCCACTGCAGTCACTGTACGGATCACGCTGTATCGTTCAATTTCTTCTTTGATTTTTCCCTTACGGCGCAGTCCTGCTGTATCGATAAAAATATAATCTTTTCCCTGCCATTTCACTCTGGTATCAATGGCATCACGGGTAGTTCCCGCAATATCGGATACGATCACGCGGTCCTCTCCGAGCAGTTTATTGACCAGGGAGGATTTTCCCACATTAGGCTTACCTACTACAGCAATCCTCGGAATATCATCTTCTTCCTCGGATTCTGCATTTTCGGGAAAATACTTGACCACCTCATCCAGCATATCTCCCAATCCCATACGGTTCGCTGCTGAGATCGCAAAGGGTTCTCCGATTCCAAGATTGTAAAACTCATAAACATCCATCATATATTTCTGAACACTATCCACTTTATTTACAACCAGGACCACCGGCTTACCGCTTCTGCGAAGCATGTCAGCCACCTTGGAATCCGAATCAACAAGGCCCTGCTGGACATCTGTGATAAAAACAATCACATCTGCCGTGTCAATGGCAATCTGTGCCTGCTCTCTCATCTGAGATAAAATAATATCACTGCTGTCAGGCTCAATGCCTCCGGTATCAATCATGGTAAAAGATTTATCAAGCCACGTAACATCGGCATAAATTCTGTCTCTTGTCACACCCGGCGTGTCTTTTACAATGGAAATCATTTCACCTGCCAAAGCGTTAAACAACGTTGATTTGCCGACATTAGGCCTGCCCACAATGGCAACTACTGGTTTGCTCATACATTTGTCTCCTTCTGAGTATTTTATGTTCCTGCGGTTCCAGAACGGCAGATACCAGATCCTCACCGCTTTCATTTACAATGACAATATCTCTGCCCAGCGCACCGGACAGTTCTTCTACAGTCACATCATCCAGAAAAACATTTTCACCGTCACGAAGCATCGTACAGGGAAGAAGAATCCGTTCTCCCAGTTCCATCTCTGATAACTGCGCTTTCAGATCCTGTCCGGTGATCAGCCCGGATACGGTAATCTGTTCACCGAAAAAATGATTGATGATCACCCGGACATCGGCCCGGACATTCGGATACTTCTCACGGATCTGCTCCATAAACTGTTTCAGATGCGGACCAGCAAGCTTTCCTGTGGCAATGGTCACATGAATCCGGCGGTCGTCCCCTGTTCTTTTCTCCAGAGCTTCTTTCACCTCGTTCTCCAGCAGGCGCAGCATACCCACACCATTCTCAAGCTGAAGATATCCATCATAGGAGTCCTCTGACGGAAGTTCTTTTTCTGCGAGAATATACCACTCATCTGATGCATGGACAAAATGGATACCATGCTGCGCCATCATTTTATCCTGCCATCGTTCAATCTGGCTGATGACTCTGCGGGCATCTTCTCTGGTAAATGCCTGTAAAGGATACAACCCTTCCCGGTATTTTGTCAACCCCACCGGTACAACAGAGACACTTTCCAGTACCGGTGCATAAGAAGAAAGCTTCTCAAGACTATATTCCAATTCCTCTCCGTCATTCACTCCTCTGCACAGAACAATCTGCCCATTCATCGTAATCCCCGCTTCATACAGCCGGTCTGCTTTTTTCAGTGCATCACCAGCAAAACGGTTGTGAAGCATCTGGCATCTCAGCTGCGGATTCATGGTCTGAAAAGATATATTGATCGGCGAAAGATGGTAATGAATCACTCGTTCAATATCATGATCACTCATATTAGTCAGTGTTACATAATTCCCCTGTAAAAAAGAAAGACGGGAATCATCATCTTTAAAATAAAGAGTTTCTCTCATGCCTGGCGGCATCTGATCAATAAAACAGAAGATACAGTGATTGGAACAGGAACGGTAATCGTCCATCAGTCCGTTCTCAAATTCCAGCCCCAGATCCTCCTCATAGTCCTTTTCCACCTCCAGTTCCCAGACCTCTCCATCTGCTTTCTGGACAAGAAGGATAATGTTTTCATCATTCAGAAGATAACGGTAATCAAATACATCTTCTATCTTTGTATCATTCATCGACAGCAGGATATCTCCTGCTTCAAGTTCCAGTTCTTCCCCGATACTTCCGGGCAGAACTCTGGAAATCATATGTTTATATTTTTTCATTCTATTCTCCACATATACTACGGTTTATTCCGTTCACAGCAACTATCATACCAATTTTAGATGTAAAAATCAATAAATTCCTTGACGAGATTTAGGGCGAATGTTATAAATGTATTATATATGATTTCAAATATCTATATATAACTTGTTTACTTGAGGAGGATTATTATGCCGAATATAGAGTTACTCGAAAAATCTCTTCCGGTTGCACCTATTCGTATCGCAGCACTGGCAGGCTGTCAGGAGCTGGCTCAGGAAGTTGACAAAAAGCTGGTCAAATTCCGCAAAGAGCTTGTTGCAAAAAAACAGCCCGGCTCCATTCCACAGGGTTACAGTGAAGATTCTTTTCTTGTCGAATGTGAATGCGTTCGTTTCGGAACCGGTGAAGGAAAAGGCTACATCAAGGAATCTGTCCGCGGAACGGATCTGTTTATTATGGTAGACGTTACCAACTACAGCCAGACCTATACCGTATGCGGTCATGAGAATCATATGTCTCCCGATAATCACTATCAGGATCTGAAACGAATCATCTCCGCAGCTACCGGAAAAGCACACAGAATCAATGTCATTATGCCATTCCTTTATGAAGGACGTCAGCACAGACGTACCAAAAGAGAATCCCTTGACTGTGCGCTTGCCCTGAAGGAACTGAGTGATATGGGTGTATCCAATTTCATTACTTTTGATGCCCATGACCCACGCGTGCAGAACTCAATTCCTCTGAACGGATTTGATAACTTCTTCCCGACTTATCAGTTTTTAAAGGCCCTTGTAAAAAGTGTACCGGATTTTAAACTGGATAATGACCATCTGATGATCATCAGTCCTGATGAAGGAGCAATGTCCAGAGCAGTTTATTTTTCCAATATTCTCGGTGTGGATATGGGTATGTTCTACAAGAGACGCGACTATTCCACGATTGTCAACGGCAAGAACCCGATCGTCGCTCACGAATTCCTGGGCGACTCTGTAGAAGGCAAGGATGTTGTCATCATCGATGACATGATTTCTTCCGGAGAGAGCATGCTGGACGTTGCAAAGCAGATCAAGGAACGCAAGGCCAATCGTGTATTCATCTGCACTACTTATGGTCTTTTCACAGATGGCCTGGACAAATTTGACGATTACTACAACAAGGGATGGCTGGATAAGGTAATCACTACCAATCTGAACTATCGTCTGCCGGAACTGCTTACCAAACCTTATTATGTAGAGGCAAATATGAGCAAATACCTTGCAAGTATCATCGATATCATCAATCATGATGTGTCTGTTGAGAAAGTTCGTTCCAGTAACGAAAAGATTATGGAATTAATGAAAAAAGTCAATCGGCGCTGATTCCATATCCGCCGGTCTTCTCTGATCCGGCAAAACAGCTGTCAATTCTGACTTCAATATTTTATCGCAAAAAGAAGTTCCCATCGATCAGGGAACTTCTTTTTTCTCTTACTCTGTCATTTTTATCTATGGTCTGATGGCGAGAAAAGCAGCCAGGTTTCCGCGTCTTCCCTTGGAAGCTCTGTGCGAAAACAGGAAATCCGGATTGCAGCAGGTACAAAGATTCGGCATGGAAATATGATCTTCCGGTATTCCCGCTTCCATGAGAATAATCCTGTTTGCCTGCCAAAGATTCAGCTGATATTTTCCGCCGCCTTTTTCATAATAGATGGCTTCCCATTGTTCCGGCAGAAAGGATTTTTGGAATTCCAAAATCACATCTTCGCTGACCTCATAGCAGTCCTGACAGATGGAAGGCCCTATGGCAGCGTAAATCTGCAGCGGATCGGAGCCGTATTCCTGTATCATTTTATTTACCGTAACCTGACCGATTTTACCAACGGTTCCCCTCCACCCGGAATGAGAAAGGCCAATCGCTCTGTGAACCGGATCAATGAAATACAGCGGAACACAATCTGCATAAAAAGTAGACAGAACAACACCTGGAATATCCGTAATCATCCCATCTACATCTTCAAATTGCCGCGGTCTGACCACGCCGCATCCTTTGTCTTTTTCTGTAACCACACGAACATTTGTGGTATGTGTCTGGTTGGATGTCACAATATCCTCCGGAGAAAATCCAAGAGCTGTGGATATTCTGCGGTAATTTTCCGCAACAGCCTCCTCTCTGTCCCCTCTGGTAAAACTCAGATTCATCGAAGAATAGATTCCCTCACTGACCCCTCCAAGTCTTGTACTGAAACAGTGAATATAGTCACTCAGATGATCGAATTTCGGATAAGTCAGATAGGTAACGCCGTTTGTTTCATGAACAGTCATATGTTCACAGTCTCTGTTGTGCCAGTTGATTTTCATTCATTCCTCCTGAAATTCTGCTAAAGCGTGTTTGACAAGGGTTTACCGGCAAACGTGCACCGCATTTTCAAACACGCTCTAAGGACAGTACTCAAATGCATTTCTGTACCAGTGTATGGTACCCTGATCGATGGCAATCACATCAAAACGGCAGGGATGATTCGTTGTATCATGATGGCTCATCAGATAAAAGGAGGCAACGCGGCTGATTACCCGCTGTTTCCTCCAGTCAACTGCTTCTGCTGCATTTCCGTTCCGGCTGCTGTTTCTGTATTTCACTTCCACAAACACAAGATAATTACCGTCTCTTGCAATCAGATCCACTTCTCCCATCCGGCACCGGTAATTCCTCTCAAGGATGAGGAGACCCTGAGACACCAGATAATCTGCCGCCATATTCTCAAAAATCCCGCCGATTCTTCGTTTATTCATTCAGATCAAACCCGTCTTCCTCAGATAAAATTTTTGATAAAAGAAGCTCTATGTATGGGGCTTGGACCATATTTCCGTATCGCTTCAATATGAGACTGCGAACCATACCCCTTATTTGACGCAAATCCATACTCCGGCATCACCCCGTCGTATTCCATCATCATCCGGTCTCTGGTTACCTTTGCTACAATACTGGCTGCAGCTATGGAAACACTTTTCGCATCCCCCTTAATGATCGGTACCTGCGGAATCTGTATTCCCGGAATCGTCACCGCATCATTCAAAAGGAGCTGCGGGACAACCGATAATCTGCTGACAGCCTCACGCATGGCTTCATAAGTAGCCTGCAGAATATTGATTTCATCAATTCGTGCCGGACTTGCCATACCAATTCCTACAGACACGGCCTTCTGAAGAATCACATCATAAAGTTCTTCTCTCTTTTTGGCTGTCAACTGTTTGGAATCATTCAAATATAAAATATCACAGTCTCTGGGGAGGATTACCGCACAGGCAACCACAGGACCCGCCAGAGGTCCGCGGCCAACCTCATCAATCCCGCACAGGTAACCGAGATGTTCGTACTGATGCTCATACGTTTTCATCTTTTCGGTCCGCTGCTTTTCTTTGCTGAGAGCCGCTTCTTTTTTTCTGCACTGTTCCAGGAGTCTGCGCACACCGGTTCTGGCATCACTGCCATATTCCTGATAAAATTTCCCGTATTCATCTACAGATGCAGACGCGATCTCTGTTTTAATTTCCAGAATACTTTTCATCATCAGTCAATAATGGCAATACTTTCTATTACCGGCTGCGCATCTGCCGGAATTGTTCCGTTATCATCTGTAGGCTGGGCTTTGGCACAGATTTTGTCTACAATATCCTGTCCTTCCGTTACATAGCCAAAAGCTGCATACTGCCCATCCAGGAATGTGCTGTCAGCTTGTACAATAAAGAACTGGGAGCTTGCACTGTCCGGATTGGAAGAACGTGCCATGGAAATGGCGCCTTTTGTATGAGAAAGTGTATTTTCCACTCCATTATCGGAAAATTCTCCCTTAATGGTTTCTTCCGAACCGCCGGTTCCGTTGCCAAGAGGGTCTCCACCCTGCATCATAAAGCCATCGATGATCCGGTGAAATGTCAAACCATCATAAAATCCCTCCTGAGCAAGTTTCACAAAATTTGTAACCGTAATTGGTGCTTCATCTGCATTCAGTTCCACATCAATCTCGCCATAATCTTTAATTATGATTTCTGCATGATGCATGCCGCTGAGTTCTGTACTGGTATCCAGTATGGCTGTTTCTGCTCCGGAAGAACTTTCCTCCTCCGTATTTCCAAACGTCTCCGCATCCTCTGTTTCCGCAGGCTCTTCCGCTGTACCGGCTTCTTCACCGTCCGTAAAACCGGCTGCCTCTGCCTCTTCTTCACTTACCGGTTCTCCGCTCCCTGCAGATGTTCCGGTATCTGCACTGCTCCCGCATCCTGCCAGGATTCCCGCTGTCATTACTGATGCAAGAAAAAGAGATAGCATTTTATGTTTCATGATATATTCCTCCAATTTCTGAATAATACAATGCTGGGGCCAAAAAAATTTTGACCCCATCCATCTACAGATTTCTCCGCATTTTTTTACCATGTTTTTATTATATGCAGTCACTGCAAAAATTCAATTCTTTTCACAGAAAATTCAGAATTATGATCGGATTCTGTCCGGAAAACCAACCTTGCGCTGCACCTTACGAAGTGTTTTCATTGCATAATAATTGGCTTTTTCCGCATTTTCCTTGATAACGGAATCGATAAACGCCTTATCCTTGGAAAGACGTGCATATTCTTCCTGAAGAGGTTTCAGAAGACTGATGACAGCCTCCCCAACTGCCGGTTTCAGTTCTCCGTAACCCTTGCCGTCAAATTCGCGAACCGTTTCATCCGGTGTCTTGCCGGTACATGCACTGTAAATGTCGATCAGGTTCTTGATACCCGGCTGTTTTTCGCTGTAACGGATACATCCTTCCGAATCGGTCACTGCACGTTTGCATTTACGCATGATGGTATCCGGATCATCCATCAGATAAATGCTTCCGTTTGGATTTTCATCCGATTTGGACATTTTCTTAGTCGGATCCTGGAGGCTCATGATCTTTGCTCCTACTTTGCCGATATAGGCTTCCGGAACCGTAAATACCTCGCCGTAAATATTATTGAATCGTTCCGCAATATTTCTGGTAAGCTCCAGGTGCTGCATCTGGTCTACACCAACCGGAACCACATCTGCCTGATACAGAAGAATATCCGCTGCCATCAGAACAGGGTAGGTAAAAAGTCCGGCGTTGATATTATCCGCATGTTTGGCCGCCTTATCCTTGAACTGAGTCATACGGTTCAGTTCTCCCATATAAGTAAAACAGTTCAGAATCCAGGCAAGCTCGGCATGTCCGGAAACATGAGACTGATAATAAATGCAGTTTTTCTTCGGATCAAGTCCAGCTGCAATATAAAGAGTCAGAAGATTTCTGGCACGTTTGCGCAGCTCTGCAGGATCCTGCCGGATGGTAATGGAATGCATATCTACCACACTGTAAAAACATTCATATTCATCACTTAAAGTCAGCCAGTTCTTCAGTGCACCAAGATAATTTCCAAGTGTCAGATTTCCTGTTGCCTGCATCCCACTGAACAAAATTTTCTTTCCGTCAATCATGATTATTTCCTCCTGCGATAAGTCATGTAAAATTACTGTTCATTCCATTCTCAGAAGCACGCTTCACGGGATGTTTCCTGTGAACAGTAACCATATAAACAGTTTATCACTCTGTTAAAAGAAAGTCAATTACTTGCATCCTGTCCATACCTCTGTTAGAATGGAAATGATTACTGAACAAAGAAAGAAACAGAAAGAGAGGAATTTTTTTATGCAAAAAATCACAAGCTTTACCATAGACCATCTGAAGCTTCAGCCAGGTATCTACGTTTCACGCAAAGACCCAGTCGGAGATTCTGTCATTACTACTTTTGATATCCGTATGACTTCTCCTAATGAAGAACCTGTAATGAATACTGCCGAGCTTCATGCTATCGAGCATCTTGCCGCCACTTATCTGCGTAATCATCCGGTATTTGGTCCAAAAATGATCTACTGGGGACCTATGGGATGCCGGACCGGCAATTATCTTCTTCTGAACGGTGATTACGAATCTGCTGACATTGTTCCGCTCATGACCGAAACCTTTGAATTTATCCGTGATTTTGAAGGGGAAGTTCCCGGTGCTTCTGCACAGGACTGCGGCAATTATCTGGATATGAATCTTCCCATGGCAAAATATCTTGCCGCAAAATACCTGAACGAGGTGCTTTATGATATCCGGCCGGAACGTCTGGTCTATCCTGAATAAGTAAGAATCTACTTTTGTATGATTCCATCGGATATGAAAAAGAATCCTGCCAGGAAGGCTTTATTATATCATAGGAAAACGCAAAGCAATTTCCTATGATATTGATACAAAAAAGATTCCCGTTATCCCGGTGCTGAAAGGAAGTATCGTTCTTCCTTCTCTGCCCGTCGGATAACAGGAATCTCTTTTTATTTCACGCTGTATGATTTTTCTCTCATCCCGGTATATTATTGTGCTGCTTCTGCCGATGCATCCTTCACAGTCACATAATCACCGCTTGCATAACAGGTTGTTCCATTATAGGAAATCTGAATCCATCCATTGTCACTGACACCGGTACTGGTAAGTTCCGTTCCGGCCGGTACAGATGTAACAAAATTGGCCTCTGCGCTGCAGTCGTCACGAAGATTCAGATCTGTTGCCGCAACATATACGCCATCCTGTTTCGTAATATTCACACCGCTTGCTGTCTGTTCAATCACAGGTTCCGGTGTCGGTGTCACTTCCGGTGTTGGAGTTACTTCTGGTGTCGGCGTCGGTTCCGGTGTCGGGGTTGCCTTGATAATCGTAACCGTAGAATCTTCTCCGCCGGTATCATAACCGCATCCGGGAACGCACAGCATCATTCCCAGAAGCAAAATCAGCAGTCCATATTTCTTCATGATATTTCCTCCTTTGAAAACACATCGCTGTCTTTCAAGCAAAATTCATCCGCAATTGTCCGGTCGTTCTCCCGGATAATTACATTCCTGTTATTCACTATACCTTATATCTACCACATTGTGCAAGTACTTTTTTTGTTACTTCCATTTTCATCACCTGTCAGACGCTGTTCCGTCCGTTCACAGGCACCCGGTTCTTTCAAACAGCACTTCCACTGTTCCTCCGCAGATCATTCCAAGATTCCTGTTATCACTTACAGAAAGGTTGTACTTCTGCACTTCCGCACATTTTACGGAAGCTGCATGCCTGATTGCTTCATACTCTACGCTTCCCCCTCCTATGCTTCCATAAACACAGCCATTCTCTTCTACCAGCATTCTGCTTCCTGTTCCGCGCGGAGAGGAACCCTGTTTCTCTGTAATCGTAATCATCACTCCTCTTCTTCCGCCGAGAATTTCCTTCGCAATTTTTTCGTCTGCAAAAGACGTCTGTCTGCGATTCTTCTCCTGTACGATCTCCGCCATAATGCTGACAGCAATTTCTTCCGGAAGCTGCCCTCCGATGGGAAGTCCGATTGGCGCATGGATGGTGTCAAGCTGTTCATCTGTAAACCCTTCCTCTAGCAGACGTTCTCTGGTCAGTTTGACTTTCGTTCTGCTTCCGATCATTCCAAAATAGGCATAGGGACGTTTTAATATCTGACGCGCACATACGGAATCTCCTTTATGTCCCCGTGTGACTACTACATAATACGCGTTTTCATAAACAGGAATTCTCTCAGATAATTCTTCAAAGCTTCCCTGAATCAGTAAATCTGCATCCGGAAAACGTTCCCTTGTCAGAAATTCTTCCCGGTCATCCATTACAGTTACATGAAAGCCCAGTATTTTGCCGATTTTCGCTGTCGGACAGGACACATGCCCCGCACCAAGGATGATCAGGCGCGGGCTTTTCTGAAATACTTCCGTCAGAATCCGTACTCCGCCGGTCTGTATCACTTTCGTTTCCTCAATCTCATCAAGCTGTTCCAGATATGGGGTCCAGACATCTCCATCCGTAATCCACTGCCCGTCTTTTTTCATACAGCGCTTTCCTGTCATTTCGCCGGAAAGCATGACTGCCGTTTTCACTTTTCCTGTTTCTTCAAGAGTCTGATATATTTCCTGATACATATTCTTCACTCCTGCGTTCTCATATAATATTTCAGTTTAAGCGTTTCGATTGTTTCTGTCAATAAGCCATTATTGTCCCCTTTGTTATCAGTTATCTGTTCCTTTCGTTCTCAGCAATCTTATCCGGCAAAACAACTATTGTAATAATAAATAAAAGGTTGTGCTTTTCAAAGGCTTATACTATAATAAATGCACATGTGTAAACAAAGGAGGATTTCTTTATGAAAAAGAACAGTTTTTTTACCAGTCTGCCATTTAGACTTCTGGTAGGCGTTGTACTCGGCATCATTGCCGGTCTGATTCTGAATGCGACGGATGGTTCCGGTATCACAAACGCTATTTTGAATGTTGTAGTAACTCTGAAATACATACTTGGTCAGGTCATCACTTTCTGTGTGCCTCTGATCATCATCGGTTTTATTGCCCCATCCATCACCAAACTGGGAAGCAGCGCATCCCGTATGCTTGGTGTTGCCATTGTAATCGCATATGTCTCTTCTCTTGGGGCTGCTCTGTTTTCCATGGCAGCAGGATACGGTCTGATTCCGCACCTTTCCATCGTAACAGATGTCGAAGGGCTGAAAGAACTTCCGGAACTTGTTTTTGAACTTGCCATTCCACAGATCATGCCTGTCATGAGCGCTCTGGTATTTTCCGCTATGATCGGGCTCGCAGCTACCTGGACCAAGGCAAAAGTCATCACCAGTCTTCTGGATGAATTCCAGAAAATCGTGCTGGAGCTTGTAACAAGAATCATCATTCCGATTCTTCCGGTATTTATTGGCTTTACCTTCTGTGCTCTCGCATACGAAGGCTCCATTACCAGACAGCTTCCGGTATTCCTTCAGGTAATCGTGATCGTTCTTATCGGACATTTTATCTGGATGACCCTGCTTTATGTAATTGCAGGCATTTATTCCGGAGAAAATCCTCTTGAGATTGTGAAGCACTATGGTCCCGCATACCTTACTGCTGTAGGAACCATGTCTTCCGCGGCAACTCTTGCGGTTGCTCTCCAGTGTGCCGGAAAAGCGAAACCACTTCGCAAAGATATGGTACAGTTCGGTATTCCGCTGTTTGCCAATATTCATCTTTGCGGTTCTGTATTAACAGAAGTGTTCTTCTGCATGACCATTTCCAAAATCCTGTATGGCTCCATTCCATCACCGGGAACCATGATTCTTTTCTGCGTACTCCTGGGTATTTTTGCAATTGGAGCGCCTGGAGTTCCCGGCGGCACGGTAATGGCTTCTCTTGGTATTATTACAGGTATTCTGTTATTTGACGATGCAGGTACTGCTCTTATGCTTACCATTTTTGCTCTTCAGGACAGCTTTGGTACAGCCTGCAATGTAACAGGTGACGGTGCACTTACTTTGATTCTGACCGGTTACGCCAAAAAACACAAAATTGCAGAGCAGAAAATCAATGTGAATTTATAATATCGAAAAAATTCTTTGGCTGAAAAAATATACAACAAGAGGAGAATGCAGCTCTGCAGGATTCTTTCCTGCAATACATCAGGGGTGTCCGCATATACGGGCACCCCTGCTATTACACTTACAAAAAATCTGTCAGTTACATCTGTTTCTTTCCACGGAAAATATATTTTCCCTGTTTTTCCATAACAAGTTTTCCCTGATCAACAACCAGATTACCTCTTAAAAATACCTGATCAATTCCCCCGTGAATCGAAAAACCTTCAAACGGATTATAATCTGTCCGATACGCATGGGTTTTTGCAGAAATCACACTCTCCTTCTGAGGATCAAGGACTGTGATATCAGCATCACTTCCGGGAAGGATTGCCCCTTTCTGCGGATATACACCATAAAGCTTTGCTGCATTTTCACTGAGCAGCCGGCACATCTGTTCCAGTGTGATCCTGCCTTCCCTCACGCCATAGGTATAGAGAAGTGTTCCGCGTGTCTCCACTCCCGGCAATCCTCCAGGGATTTTTGTAAAGTCATCTTTTCCAAGTTCCTTCTGTGCCATAGTAAAACTGCACTGATCTGTTGCCACTGTCTGTATCCGGTCTTCTGACAATGCGTTCCATAAACATTCCTGATCTTTTTTCTTTCGGATCGGCGGTGCGCAGACAAATTTGGCCCCTTCAAAATCCGGTTTTGCATAAACGCTGTCATCCAGAAGAAGATACTGCGGACAGGTTTCTGCATACACGGTCTGTCCCGCTTCTCTGGCCTGAAGGACTTCCCGGTATGCTTTTTCATTTGTCAGATGCACGATCATCACAGGGGCCTCCGCCTGACGTGCAATGACAAGAAGACGATGGACCGCTTCCGCCTCCATATCATCCGGCCTTACCAGAGGATGATTTTCCGGTCCTATTCTTCCGGCTTTTTTGGCTTCTGCGATCAGAGCATCGATGACTCCGGAATTTTCACAGTGCACCCCTGCAAAGCAGTCATATTCCCTGAGTGTTTTTATGATTTTATATAAATCACAGTCATTTACCATCATTGCCGGATAAGTCATATAAAGTTTGAAGCTGGTGATTCCCTCGTGGATCATTTCCGGAATCTCACGCTCTGTTTCTTCGTTCCATTCTACAATGGACATATGAAATGCATAATCGCAGGAACACCGCTGATCTGCTTTTTTATGCCATTTATCCAGACCTTGTTTCAAAGTACCGCCTCCCTTATCCTGAGAAGCATAATCGATCACCAGTGTCGTTCCTCCAAGAATGGCAGCTTTTGTACCGCTTTCAAAATCATCAGCAGTTACGGTTCCCGCAACCTCCAGATCAAAATGCGTATGGGCATCAATAAACCCCGGAAACAGTAATTTGCCGGTCATATCCAGAATCCGGGCATCCTCTTCCGGAAGATTCACTCCCACATCGATGATCTTTTCCCCTTCTATCAGAACATCCAGCTTTTCTGTTTTTTCTCCTGAAACGACCGTACCGTTTTTTAATAAATATTTCACAGGCTCCTCCTTTCTTTTGTGAAACCTCTCACACCGTTTTCTTTTCTATTTATCAATATAGCACCTATTTTCTTTTCTCACAACGGTATGTTTCCATTTTTCAGAAATTAATTTAGTATCGCATATTTTTTTTGTAAAAAAAACTTTTTCTCTGTTTCCAAATATGCTATATTAATAACAGACCTATCTGTCAAATATATCCAGCAAAGAACAGATATAGAAGATTTCCAATACTGACAAGGAGGAGTTCCATGAAACGACTCGATATTTTAAAGCAGATTGCACACGCTCTGGCAGCCCAGTTCGGTCCGGACTGTGAAATTGTCATTCATGATCTGAAAACACAGGATCCCGAACATTCGATCGTACACATTGAAAACGGTCATGTCACCAACCGTTCTGAAGGTGATGGTCCGTCGGATGCCGTATTCGACGCCATTCGAAAAACGAATAAAAATCCCGAGGATATCAAAGACCGTGCCGGATACCTGATGAAAACATCCGATGGGAAAATTCTGAAATGCAGCACGTCCTATATCCATGATGATGACGGTTCTCTGCATTATGTTTTTGGTATCAATTATGATATTACACGTCTCACTATGATTGAAGGTGCTCTTCATGCTCTCGTTACTCCGCTGGACAAAAAAGAAAAACCCAAGGAGATCACTCACAGTGTCAATGATCTGCTGGAACAATTGATTGAAGAATCTGTAGCTCTGGTTGGGAAACCGGTTGCATTGATGAACAAAGAAGACAAAGTGACAGCCATTCAGTTTCTCAATGACTCCGGTGCGTTCCTGATCACCAAATCCGGAGACAAAGTTGCCAATTATTTTGGAATTTCCAAATATACACTTTACAGTTATATTGATGTCAATAAATAACTCCGTAACAGTACAAAAGAGCCATTTTTGCAGAGTAATCCTCCTGATTTTCTGCAAAAATGGCTCTTTTTTCGGATTTTTATCCGATCAGAAATCCTTTTTCTTTCAGTTCTGCTTCAATTGCATCCAGAATATCCTCCGATTCAGCAGTTACTGTGTGATAATGATATCCTGATGTAATCGTATTCAGAGGGCTGGATTTCCCGGAAGCAATTTCTTTTATAAATTCTGATGCCTTCTTCCTCGAATCGACTTTAAGTTCAGCGCGCAGTTCTCCATAAATTTCATGATGCACAAAGACATCCTCCGCGCTCCCGCCATTATCCACGATCAAATTCAGTTCCTCCTGGATTCTGCTGTTGTCATGATGAACGTAAAAAACTCCTTTTACTCTGTCATGCATCCTGCAGATATATCCGCGATTGGTAGAAAACACTTCTGTACCCTCTGCACGGATCAGGGCGATATCCTGCACAATCACCTGCCTGCTTACACAAAAATAATCTGCCAGTTTTGAGCCGGAAACCGGTTGACTGCTTCCGGTAATAAATTTGACGATTTCCTTTCTGCGCTCCTCTCCGCTCATATATCTCTGTCCTTTCTTTCTATCCTGTGGGCTTCTTTATAGATTTCACATGCAGCATGGTGCAGGCACTGATCATGCGCACAATCCATAAACTGTAATATTTTGTATCCGTCTTTCTCCTCATACTCGCAGTACACCGTCTGTGTCCCGTTGCATGTACGGCAGAAACCGGAAATAAATTCTTCCTGAATCTCCATCTTTTCTTCCTCCCGAGTTAATCTGTAAAATACACTATGAAAAGCATACAATATCCTGACATTTTTTTCAAGCAATCCTCCGGCTTTATTCCGTCTTTATTTTCCTTGCAAATAACGGATGCGGGAACTATAATAGGATTATAAAATACATCCGTAAATCGGAGATAGGTTTTTTACATTACAGCTAAATTATATAAGCGGAGGGATATTATGAATCAGGAACTGTACAATGAAGCAACGCAGTCAAACGTGCTGTCCAGACAATTGATCAGCACACTTCTGGAATGCATGGAATACAACAGCATTTCTTTTATCAACTGGTCCGTTGACGTACTTCGTATCATCAGGACACGTCTCGACAGAGGGGACAGAATCACCGATGAAGTGTCCGGCATCACCTATACCAACGAAACATTTTATGAATTTGTGAAGAAAAACTTCTCTTCCTATATCACAAGTCAGGTATTCGATGCTCCCGGAAAAGCGGAAAAAGTGTATTTTTCTCTTTCCAGATGCGAAGACGGGTACAACCTTATCATGGCAGATTCTCCCAAAAACAAAACATTTTCCTGGATTTCCAGTCTGAGCGAACGTTTTTCTCTGGTTCAGATGATCGGTACCGGAATTGTTTATGTTAAAGATGTCAGAAACGACAGTTATCAGCCGTTCATTTCTTCCAACGGAAAATTCTGCCGTTATGATCAGGAAACAGGACATATTGTAGAAGTATAAAAAGTTTGCGGATTTTTCCTGACGGAAGTCCGTTCCATTACTTTTCACAATACCAGAGAAATCAAATACATAATAGACGAAAAAATCCCGGTTCTTTTTTTACTGCGCCATACAGTAAAACAGGAACCCGGGATTTTTTTATTCTTTCTGGCTATCTCAGGAAAGTTTATGTATAAATAGTCCGCTTCGAAGCTTTGGTTCAAACCAGGTGGATTTTGGCGGCATCAGTTTGTTCTCATCCGCTATTTTCATCAGGTCTTCCATGGAAGTAGGATACATGGCAAATGCCACGCCGCCTGTTTTGTCCGCCATTTCCGCAAGCTCCTGCAGTTTATGGCTTCCACCTACAAAGCTGATTCTCTGGTCGGTTCTCGGATCCTCAATTCCCAGAACGGTAGATAATACTTTTTTCTGAAGAACAGATACATCCAGCTGGCCGACAACATCTTCTTTCTCATACACATCCGGCCAGGTTTTCAGGTGATACCATTCTCCGCCCACATACATTCCCATACAGTGTTTTTCTACAGGCTTGCATGGAAAGCCCGGCATCAGCATCAGCTCAAAATTAAATTTCAGACTTCCAAGGAAAGCCTTTTCCGTAAGTCCGTTCAGATCATGAACCACACGGTTATATGGCAGAATTGTCAGCTGATCAAAAGGAAATACCACGGAAAGAAAATAATTGAACTCTTCTTTTCCGGTATAATCCGGATGTTCTGCTCTTCTTTTCAGGCCCACTTTGACAGCGGAAGCTGCTCTGTGATGACCATCCGCAATGTAAATAGACGAAATTCCTTCAAACTCCTGATGAATTGCTGCGATTCTGTCCGCATCATCGATCACCCATACCCGGTGTCCGATGCCGTCATCAGCGATAAAATCATAAACCGGTGCATGATCCTGTTTCCATGATGCCAGAAGCTCCAGCAGCGTATCAGGATATCTGCAGGCAAGGTAGATCGGACCTGTGTTCGCATCGCAGACATCCACATGGCGGATGCGGTCCTGTTCCTTATCTTCTCTTGTCAGTTCATGTTTTTTGACGATTCCGTTCAGATAATCGTCAATAGAACTGCAGCCGACAATCCCTGTCTGTGTTTTTCCCTTTCTGGTGAGCTCATAAATATAATAACAGGACTCCTCATCCTGTGTCATAATGCCGTCCGCTTCCATCTTCTGCAGGTTTTCACGGGCTTTTTCGTAAACCTGTGCATCATAAAGATCTATTTCAGGGCTTAAATCCATTTCTGCCCGATCTACATGAAGAAAGGAATACGGATTTTCCTCCCCAATTGCCCTGGCTTCTTCCCTGTTCACCACATCATAGGGAAGCGCAGCAACTTTTTCTGCCATTTCCGGAGTTGGTCTTAATGCACAAAATGCTTGAAAAACTGCCATAATTTTCTCCTCTCATCGGTATCTGTTTCTACAGATCTTTTCCAAAAAACATTTTCATTTTAGCATATTCTTTTTTTAACCGCAAGATTTCATTCACTCTGCTTCAATCATGTATTTCATTTACTCTGCCACAAGAATAATAAGCAAACTTTACTGATAACTTTTCGGATTACTTATTTTTTTCAGTTACACGGACGGTTATTCCATCCGTTTCTTTCAATTCAGGAAGCACCGTCAGAAGCATGGTAATAAAGCAGGCGCACCCGCCGATCAGATTGGAGATTGGTTCCGCCCAGAAAACACCGTCTACGCCCAGCGCAGGTATCCGCGGCAGCAAAATGGTAAGGGGCGTCACAATGATTGCTTTTCGAAACAGAGAAAAAAACGTGGCTTTTCTGGATTTTCCAAGTGCAACAAATACGCACTGTCCTGTAAACTGAAGTGCCATAAAGCAAAATCCAAAGAAATAAATATGCAGTGCCGGAATTCCTTTTGCGATCAGTCCCGGTTCACTGTTAAACAGCCTGATAAAGACTTCCGGAATGACCTTCAGTATCCCCCACGCAAGGATCGTATAGCTGACACATACGACAGTCACAAAACCAATGGCTTTTTTGACCCTGCCGAATGCCTTTTCACCATAATTAAAACTCATCACCGGAGAGGCTCCGTTGGTCAGTCCGTTCACAGGCATGGTAAAAATCTCCCGAACAGAGTTCAAAACTGTCATTACTCCCACATACAGATCACCGCCATACACCTGCAGAGTGGCATTGCAGACCACCTGTACAAGACTGTTGGTAAATGCCATGATAAACCCGGAAACACCAAGTGCCATAATGCTCTGAACTTTCTTCCACTGAATCTTCATGGCACTTCGTTTCAAACGCAGCGAAACCTTCGGCCCGGTAAGAAACTTCAGCACCCATACTGCCGAAAAAAACTGTGAAATAATCGTAGCCACTGCAGCACCTCTTACACCCATATGAAATACAAAAATAAAAAGCGGATCCAGCAAGATATTCAGCACAGCTCCGATCAGGACAGTCAGCATTCCCATATTGCCAAAGCCCTGATTATTGATGAACGGATTCATGCCAAGTGAGATCATCACAAAAATCGTTCCCAGAAGATAAATCCGGATATACGCACCTGCATAGGGAAATGTTACGTCACTTGCTCCGAAAAGATAAAGGATCGGTTTATAAAACGTAAATCCGATTCCCATCAGAATAATGCCTGTACCTATCAGCATAGAAAAGGTATTACCCATTAATTTTTCTGCTTCTTCTTCATTGCCGCGTCCCAGTTCCATGGCGCACAAAGGTCCGCCGCCATTCCCGAACAGAAGGGTAAAAGCCGTGACAAGCGTAATAATAGGGAAGCAAAGTCCCACTCCTGTCAGAGCCAGCGTCCCCACCTCGGGAATTCTTCCAATGTACATGCGGTCAACGATATTGTACAAAAGATTCAGAAGTTGTGCGATCATCATCGGAACTGCAACTTCCAGGATATTTTTATAAACACTTCCTGTTGAAAAATCTGTTTTATGTACTCTCATTTCTTTTCTCCATCCAATCTTTTTCCAATCTTCTTTATTATAGCACCTCTATTTTTTTTTGCGAGTTTTTTATTTGACGTTTTTTACAAATTTTATAGGGCGGATTTTAGATATTTTCTTGTTTTTCTGCAGCAAAGCAGTTATACTGAAAGAAATAAAGATTTGCACGAATGTGTAATTGGGAGGTATTATGGCAGAGAATTATAATGGTATGGCAGTAGGTGTTTTTGAACTGGATAATCTGGTTGCCTGCTTTGTAGCACTTGATGCCGCATCCAAGGCGGCAAATGTAAAAATCCAGAGTGTGGAACGTAACCGTCTCAAGAGCGGTGCCTGTGTAAAAATGAGAGGTTCTGTTTCTGACGTCAATGCAGCAATGGAAGTCGCATTGGAAACAGCCAGACCGCTGGCAAAAATCGTCCATCATACAGTCATCGCATCTCCGACAGAAGATACGGAAATCGCGCTGAATATGACGATCAACAAATAATTGCTGCTGATGTTCATCGGCACACCAAATCTTAGGACAAAGTGAGGAAATAACTATGACTTATGGAGCTTTTGGATTAGTGGAGGTTCTCGGAAGCAGCAATGCTATTCTTGTTGTGGATCAGATGCTGAAGACCTCAGATGTATCCTTCCGTACCTGGAATACCAAGTGCGGCGGACATGCCACCGTATTTTTAAGCGGAGACGTTGCAGCGGTAACTGCCGCAGTTGACAGTATCCGTCAGAATCCGCCATGTGAGGTTATCGCAGCCGCAGTCATCTCCAATCCTTCCGGCGAGACCGTACGTCTTGTGGAAGAGGATGCTGCGAAGCACAAGTTTAACTAAAGTGTGTTTGAAAATTGCTTAGGTGCATCGAAAAATAAATAATGAATAAGATGCATCAGGCATTTTATTTACGATGTACGAAAAAGGAACACCAGCCACTGCGTATTTTACAGAAAACACGCAGTGGTTCTTTTTGTCCTGCCATCCGTCATAAAACCATCTATAGAAAGGACTTGCATCATGTTTTTGCTGATTTTCAACCAACTGTTAAAAATGCTTTTTATCATGCTTCTTGCAGTGATCTGCTTCAAAATCGGACTGATCAATCAGGAAGGCAACCGGAATCTTTCCAATCTGCTTTTGATGGTGATCAATCCCTGTGTGATTCTTACGGTGTATCAGACGGATTATGAACCGCGTCTGGTCAAAGGTCTTCTGATCTCCTTTGCCGCTGCAGTCATTGCTCATATCCTTGCGATTGCGATTGCACGGGTATTGATCCGTGCAAAAGACAACCGGAATTATGCCATTGAACGGTTTGCTGCTGTATATTCCAACTGCGGATTTATCGGAATTCCACTGATCAACAGTGTACTGGGAAGCGAAGGAGTTTTTTATCTGACTGCTTATATGACAGTCTTTAATATCCTTGCATGGACACACGGACTTACCCTTCTTACCAAAAAATTCGATCCCAAATGTCTGAAAGAAGGTATTCTGTCCCCCATTGTGCTGGCGACTCTTGCTGCTATGGCACTGTTTTTCGCTCAGATCAGAATCCCGGATGTACTGCTGGATTCCATGACCTATGTTGCAGATATGAATACTCCGGTTGCCATGATGATCGCCGGTTTTTCCCTTGCGCAGACAGATCTGAAAAAAACATTCACCCATGTGCGTCTGTACTGGGTAAGCTTTGTCAAATTACTGGCAGTTCCTTTTGCAGTACTGATTTTTTTGGGATTCTTTCATCTCGACTATACGGTTGCATATACCACTCTCATTGCTGCTGCCTGTCCGGTTTCCGCTACAACCACTATGATGTGCATTCGACTGAATGATAACTACACTTATGCTTCAGAAATTTTTTCATTTACGACTGTATTGTCGATTGTCACGATTCCGCTTGTGGCATTTGCCGCTTCGTTTGTGCTATAGAGCGTGTTTGAAATTACTTTCCGACAGATGTGCGTCACATTTATGGGAGATTTATGCTGCATTTGTGATTTATTTATGCGTTATCTTTAAACCTCGAAGATATTGTTTCTTATCATCATCGATCCGATAACTTTCTATGGCTTTCTGGATTGCTTTATTATGGGTCCATACTTCCAGGCGGTGGTTTTCGATATAGCCAATCGCGGTATCATATTGCTTGACCAGAGCAATACTGAAATACCAGGCCACCGCCATCTTTATGTAATATTCTTCTGATTTTACCTCTGTTACAAGTTCCAGCATCTCCGGCTCAAAAGCATCATCCAGATAAAATCCCAGAAGAGTCACAATTCCAAAACGCACTTCATAGGTATACGGACTCTTCAGCCACTTTTTTACGCTCTCATAAACAAGCGGCAGGTCTTTTTTAAACACTTTTGGTGACAGCAGATCACAGGTGGCCCAGTTATCTACACAGGGCAGAAATACCTCCAGCTGTTCCAGCAGTTCCGGAACATTTTTGTATAATAAAGTCAGCAGAATACCATGAAGATTGTTTTCCTCATAATAGTAATGAGGCAGCTCTTTCAGAAATCCTGCTGCCTCCGGTCTTTTTGCCAGTTCTTTTGCATACTTCCGAAGAACCGGTGTCCGTACACCGATCACACGGTCTGATTCTACATTCGGGATCAGTTTTGAGTGAAATGCCTGATAATCTTTATCCTGCAATTGAAAAAGTTCTTTTATCATGATATCCATATCATTCCTCTTTTCTCATTTTTCCGTCAGAATTGTCTGTATGTGAAAATGACCATTTTATTTGTTATTGTAAGTTTCATTATACGATAATAATTCCGCATGGAAAACCCGATTTTTAAGTAATCTCATAGAACCTTATTATCAGTAATTCTGATTTCATTTCTCCAGAAAATGTTTTTTCACAATCAGAATTTGTTATTCGATGTACCGGATTTCTTCTCATTTCTTGCCAGTCTCTTTCTTCTGTGCTATGATTACCCCAGCTGTAAAGGAGGAATACCATGCGTTATTTAAAACCACATTATTATGACCGTTTCGTCTGTTCGGCAGACAAATGCCCGGATACCTGTTGTGCGGGATGGCAGATTGTGATTGATGAGGAATCACTTGAGAAGTATGCCGCTGTAAACGGTGCTTTTGGAAGCAGACTGAAAAATTCCATTGACTGGGAAGAAGGAGTGTTCTGCCAGTATGACAGACGATGTTCTTTTTTGAATGAACAGAATCTCTGTGATCTTATTCAGGAGCTTGGACCGGACAGTCTTTGCGATACCTGTCGTATGTATCCCAGACATGTGGAAGAATATGATGGGCTTCGAGAACTTTCTCTCAGTCTTTCCTGCCCGACTGCCGCAGAAATGATTCTCGGATGTCAGGAAAAGGTAATTTTTGAGGAGTCGTTTACGGATGAAGAAGATGATTTTGAAGATTTTGATTTTCTCATGTTCTCTCAGCTGGAAGATGCACGGGACGTGATTTTTCATATCCTTCAGAACCGCAGCACTGATCTTCGAATCAGAATGGCGTCTGTCTGTGCACTTGCAGATAAATTTCAGGATTGTATTGACCATCAGACTTCCTTTGAAATAGATACCATACTGGCCAGATACGAAGAAGCAAATGCAGGAAATCTTCTTCCAAATCTGATAAAAAATTCCGATCATACTTTTGTGCAAATACTGTGCGGAGATGATGATCTTCTCCCATCCGTGTCTGCCAGGCAAAAAATCTCATCCTATCACTGGCATCTGGAATCCATTGCTCTTCTGGAACATCTGGAACGGCTTCGTCCGGAATGGAATATAATTCTCGCCAATACCAGAAGCCTTCTTTATGCCAAAGGAGAAGATGCGTATCTCAAGATCTGCCATGATTTCCAGACTGCCTGCGGCTATGACAGTCCTTTGCGGGAACAATGGGAATGTATCGGGGAACAGCTTATGATGTTTTTTGTGTATACCTATTTTTGTGGTTCTGTTTATGATGATATGGTCAGCACAAAAATGGGACTTGCCCTCTTTTCCACACTGTGGATCCAGGAATTCTGCATGTACCGCTGGCTGGATCAGGGCCATTCCCTCTCCTTTTCTGACATTACAGAGATTGCATGGCGCTTTGCAAGAGAGGTGGAGCATTCCGACAATAATCTGGATATGCTGGAAACATGGATGGAAGAGAATTTTTAAAATTGTGTAAAATTATCTTGATTTTCAAACTAATTTGTATAAAATAAAAACAGTGTGTTTTCAAGGCATCTGCCGGAACAATCTGGACAAAATCTTATGTGGGATGTGTACACGCAGTAGCACATTCTCTCGGCGGTGAATATAATGTTCCTCACGGACTGGCCAATGCCATTCTCCTTCCGTTTGTACTGGAGGCTTACGGCAAAACAATCCATAAAAAACTTCTCCGTCTTGCCATCGAAGCCGGTCTTGCAGACAGAAACACCTCTCCGGAAGAAGGGGCACAGATTTTTATCCAGGCTGTCAAAGAAATGAAACAGCGGTTTCACATCGGAGATACGGTAAAGGAAATCCGGGAAGAAGATATTCCCAAGCTGGCTCATTATGCAGATAAAGTAGCCAATCCGCTTTACCCTGTCCCGGTTCTCATGGATGCTTCTGAACTGGAGCAGTTTTATAGAAGACTTTTGGTTCCGGCATCATTACCTACTGAACAGAAAGGAAAACAGCTATGAATGAATCGGAAATCAGACAAATCGTATCCCGACAGCGTTCCTTCTTTTATACCGGAACGACCTTGCCCGTATCCTACCGTCTGGCGGCACTGAAACGCTTACAGGCTTCCATCCGGAAACATCAGGATGAAATCAGTCAGGCTATCCGGGAGGATCTTGGGAAAAGTGCTTTCGAAAGCTATATGTGCGAAACAGGAATCGTACTCAGCGAAATCACCTATATGCTCCGCCATACCAGATCTTTTTCGCGTGAAAAAACTGTTTACACCCCACTGGCGCAGTTTCATTCCAGAAGCTACAAAAAACCTTCTCCCTACGGAACCGTTTTGATCATGAGTCCGTGGAATTATCCGTTTCTTCTTACCATTGAGCCACTCGTTGATGCCATCGCTGCAGGAAATACGGCAGTGCTCAAACCCAGTGCCTATTCTCCTCATACCAGCGAGATGATCCGATGTATCATTTCCGAATGTTTTTCCGAAGAATATATAGCTGTGGTCACGGGCGGCAGAGCAGAAAATACCTGCCTTCTTAATGAACATTTTGACTATATCTTCTTTACAGGAAGCCAGGCAGTCGGACGTGAAGTTATGCGGCATGCATCGGAATACCTCACTCCCGTCACACTGGAGCTTGGAGGCAAAAGCCCCTGTATCGTGGACAAAACCGCGAATCTGAAACTGGCAGCCAAACGAATCGTATTCGGCAAATATCTGAACTGCGGGCAGACCTGTGTGGCTCCCGACTATATCTACTGTGATGCTTCAATCAAAGAGCAGCTGATTGAAGAAATCAAAATCCAGATTGCTAAACAATTCGGACCTTCTCCGCTGACCAGTGATGATTACGGAAAAATCATTAACCAAAAACACTTCGAACGGCTCACCGGGCTTATGGATCCGCAAAAAATCGTATACGGCGGAAAGAGCAGCCTGGATTCCCTGAAAATCGAGCCAACGGTCATGGATGCTGTAACCTTTGAGGATGCTGTCATGCAACAGGAAATTTTCGGTCCCGTTCTTCCTGTACTCACCTATGGAAATCTGGACGAAGCTATCGAAAAAATCAATTCCATGCCTCATCCGCTCGCCCTTTATCTGTTTACAAAGGATCAGGCGAATATTCAGAAAGTCACTTCCCGATGCGGATACGGCGGCGGCTGTATCAATGATACCATTATCCATCTCGCAACCAGCGAAATGGGCTTCGGCGGATTCGGAGAAAGCGGTATGGGCTCTTATCACGGCAGAGACGGTTTTTGCACCTTCTCCCATGAAAAAAGTATGGTAGATAAAAAAACATGGCTGGATCTGCCAATGAGATACCAGCCATATAAGAAATTCAACGACAAACTGATTCATTTTTTCCTGAAATAATCACGATTGCGGAATCATTCAATAATTCCGCCTCCAACTACAACATCGCCATCATATAAAACCACTGCCTGCCCTCTTGTTACGGCTCTCTGCGGCTGGTCAAACTTTACATGAAGTTTGCCGTCCGGGGTTTGCCATGCAGCGGCAGGCTCTTCTGTATGACGATAGCGGATCTTTGCTCTGACACGGACAGGTTCCGGCATGGAATCACAGGAAATCAGATTTACTTCACCGGCTGTCAGTTCCTGACAGTAAAGCTCCTCTTCTTTTCCCAGGATCACCCGATTGGTTTCCGGTGATATCCTACATACATACAGGCGTGTGTCTGCCGGTATGCCAAGTCCTCTTCGCTGTCCAAGGGTATAATGAATAATTCCTTTATGCTTCCCCATGATATGACCGGATGTATCCACAAAATCTCCCGGAACTGCCCGGTGTCCCGTATACGATTCGATAAACCCGGCATAATCTCCATCCGGAACAAAACAGATATCCTGGCTGTCATGCTTGTGCGCATTGACAAATCCGTGTTTCTCAGCAATATCCCGTACCTGATCTTTGGTCAGGTTTCCAAGAGGAAAGGATACATGTGCCAGCTGCTCCTGTGTCAAGGTGTAAAGAACATAGCTCTGATCCTTATTGCTGTCCATGGCTTTTTTCAGCAGATAACGCTTCTTTTCCCCGTCATATTCCACCCGGGCATAGTGTCCTGTCACCATATAATCCATTCCCAGTTCCTGCATTCGCTGATAAAACTGTTCAAATTTCAGATACCGGTTACAGTCAATACATGGATTGGGCGTACAGCCATGTTCATACGCCTGTACAAACCGCTCCATCACGTCTTCTCTGAATCGTTCCGAAAAGTTAAACACATAATAGCGTATTCCGATCCGATAGCAGACGCTTCTGGCATCTTCCACGTCATCCAGAGAACAGCAGCTTTTTTCCCTTTCCATCCCCACATCTTCATTATGGAACAATTTCATCGTGGCACCAATACAGTCGTCACCGGATTCTTTCGTAAGCAGAGCCGCTACCGAACTATCCACGCCTCCGCTCATTGCAATCAAAGCTTTTTTCATAGAATTTCTCATCTGCAGGATACTCTGCATTCCTTCCCTTTATTCCTATTGGGTAAATAGGTTTTATCAAATGAGAGTATATCTCTTATCTATGAAATTGTCAAGTTCCTCCTGAAGAATTGACTCCATCGCATTCTGCCTGTTATTGGAAACAGTATCAGTATTTCCTTCTGTAACAATGGGAGTTGACGGCTTCGCATGATTATCCTGCATTAATGGCATTTGGATAAATTTTCTGCAGGCGTTCATCATCAAACCGCTCATCCATCGTCTTCTGCCATCCGCTCTGTGCCTCCACTCCCTGCGTACGCTGATCACTCCGCACCAGAGCCATACAGGAAACGATCACATTACAGCACATAAAGACAATCAGGATCCACGTCAGGATTTTTCCGCATTTTACCGGAATTTTCTCAATCAGGAAAGAAAAACGTGGATACAGCAGTTTGATCCATACCACCGCTGCAATGCCCCAGAAAAAACAATACAGCAGATTGATTCTTCCTCCCAGATTAAATGGAATCTTGCTGTAATCCCAGAATACTTTTCCAAAGACGATTTCCGTAAACACACTGCAGAGATATTCGTAAGCACCTCCTAACAGAGTTCCTGCAATAAACAAAAAACTGTCCGGACGATTCCGGTACTTATAAAGAAGCAGCGTGGCGGCAGCAATCGCAAGACCCCAGACAATACTGAAAGGTCCCCACACGACACTGCTGCGGCTCATCCAGACTCCCATCGTTGCCCTGCAGAAAATCGTTTCCGTAATATCCCCGAGAAAAGCCCCGATCACAAAGAGCCAGATGATTTTTTCAAAGCTGCATCCATACGCAAAAACATCCGGTTTTGCTTCCTCTTTTTTCGTAATATGTGCTTCCGGATAAGCTTTGCGAATACGGGCATCCACCTTCGAATAAATCTTTCTTCCAAGGGTGGAGCTGATTCCGCTCAGCCATTCATCTACCGCCTCCCACTGTTCCATCCGTCTGCTTCGACCGGACATAATGATCAGGGTCGCCGCCATGTCAAGGCCAAGTATTGCCACAAGAATCCAGATCAGAATTATTCCCGGTAAATCCGGCATCAAATGAAAAAGCTTTATTAACAGTTCATTTCCCCATTTCATCATAAGCAGGGAAAGAACACCCCAGATTGCTGAAGCCGGCGCACAAACATAACCGTCTATATTTAACGGCAGATCTGAGTAATCCCACCATCGTTCATGATACATTTTTTCAATCAGGTGCCCTGCCGTCCATTCCAGCACCGTTGTCAGTATGACGGCATAAACAAACAGCCAGAATCCGGTCAATTCCTGACAGACGATCGTAATCAGCACCGCACCGGTTCCATAAATCACACAAAATGGCGCATTCACCAGACCTCTGTTGACAAAATGCTTTTGTTTCAGAGCTCCTGCCACGGTTTCCAGAACCCACCCAAGAAATGAGCAGACAAAAAAGAGCCACAAAATTTCATATCCGCTGTATATCATATCTTTTCTCCTTCGTGTTCATGACAAATTCACCCACAGAAAATACCATTCCTGAAAAAGAAAGGCGATTTCCTGTGGGTGATACAATCCTATTCTTCTATATGCTCACGTCCCTGTGCAATAATCGTGCGTACATGATCATCTGCAAGGGAATAAAAAATAGATTTTCCGTCTCTGCGGCTTTTCACAAGCTTATTCTGCTTCAGAATACGCAGCTGATGGGAAATGGCAGACTGTGTCATATTCAGCACATTCGCCAGGTCACAGACACAGACCTCTGCCTCAAACAGTACAAAAAGTATCCGGATTCTTGTCGAATCACCAAACACCTTAAATAATTCTGCCAGATCATATAGCTCCGTTTCCTCCGGCATGGTTTCATTGACAACTTTCAGAAGTTCTTCATGAACTTCCAGCGTATCACAGCACATCGTTTCTTTTCCGTTTGTTTTTGTTATCTCTGTCAATCTGATACCTGCTTTCCTGAAATATAAAAATGAATGGATTCATACCTGCTGACTATCACAGCTTCTTTACAAACAATGTACGAATGGCATTCAGAACCGCAATGACCATAACACCTACATCCGCAAAAATCGCCACCCACATATTGGCAATTCCCAAAGCTCCGAGGATCAAACAGATTACTTTGATTCCAATTGCAAAATAAATATTTTCGTATACGATTCGAAGACATTTTCTTGCAATTCGGATTGCCTTTACGATTTTCAGCGGATCATCGTCCATCAGAACAATATCTGCTGCTTCAATTGCTGCATCCGACCCAAGAGCACCCATGGCGATGCCGATATCTGCTCTGGAAAGAACCGGCGCATCATTGATTCCGTCACCCACAAAAGCCAGTTTTTCTTTGTCACTTTTGCTGTTCAGTAATTCTTCTACCTTTGTGACTTTGTCTGCCGGCAAAAGTTCACTGTATACCATATCCACTCCAAGATCAGCAGCAACCTGCTGTGCTGCTCTGTCTGCATCTCCGGTCAGCATCACTGTCTTTTTGATACCGGATTTTTTCAGCTGCCTGATTGCTTCTTCTGAATTTGCTTTTACTGCATCCGAAATAAGAATATGTCCTGCGTAGGCTCCGTCAATAGCTACATGCACCACTGTTCCTGCCTGATGGCATTCTTTACAGGACAGATTCAGATATTCCATTAATCTGGTATTTCCAACAGCAACAGAGATCCCGTCAACTTTTGCTGTTACTCCTTTTCCGGCAAGCTCTTCCACATCCGACACACGGGATGAATCCAGATCCTTTCCATAAGCCTGTTTCAGACTTCTGCTGATCGGATGACTGGAGAAGCTTTCCGTGAGTGCGGCAAATTCCAGAATCTTTTCCTGTTCCATGGTATTATGATGAATACCGCTCACCTCAAAAATTCCCCTGGTCAGGGTTCCTGTTTTATCAAATACTACATATTTGGTTCTGGCAAGTGTCTCCAGATAATTGGAACCCTTCACCAGAATCCCGGCATGGCTGGCACCTCCGATTCCTGCAAAAAAGCTGAGAGGAATACTGATCACAAGGGCACATGGACAACTGATTACAAGAAATGTCAGGGCTCTGTAAACCCAGTCCCCCCATTGCGGAGAAGCTCCGAGGAACAGCCTTGCCAAAGGAGGCAGGACAGCCAGTGCCAGTGCGCTGCAGCAGACAGCCGGTGTATAATATCTGGCAAATTTGGAAATAAAATTCTCAGATTTTGATTTTTTGGAACTGGAATTTTCAACCAGATCGAGAATCTTCGATACTGCAGATTCGCCAAATTCTTTTGTTGTTCTGATCTTGAGCACTCCTGTCATATTAATACAGCCGCTGATAACCTCATCTCCCGGCTCTGCATCACGCGGAAGACTTTCTCCTGTCAGAGCACTTGTATTCAGAGTCGTTCTTCCCTCTGTCACAACTCCGTCAATCGGAATCTTTTCGCCAGGCTGTACCACAATCATACTTCCAATTTCTACTTCATCCGGGTCCACTTTCTCCAGATGTCCCTCTCTCTCAATATTGGCATAATCAGGGCGGATATCCATCAGTTCGCTGATATTCTTCCGGCTCTTTCCCACCGCATAACTCTGGAACAGTTCTCCGATCTGATAAAACAGCATAACCGCAACGCCTTCTTTATAATCACCAAGAAGTATCGCACCGACAGTAGCTACTGCCATCAGGAAATTCTCATCAAATACCTGTCTGTTTCGGATTCCTTTGATTGCTTTTTTCAGTATATCGTAACTGATGACGAAATACGGTATCATAAACAAACCGAATTTCAGATATCCATCAACTGGAAGCATTGAGAATACGACCACAAAAAATGCTGCCGCAATAATGCGTATCAAAACTTTTTTCTGTTTCTTATTCACAGTAACACCTTCTCTCCTGCATGGCAGGGCTTTCTATCGTGTAATGGTACAGAAAAGAATGCACGTCAGATCGTAAGGCATTCCCTGTACAGATTCTTACAGGAAGATTTCACAGTCATCCTCTACTTTTTTACAGTTTTTCAGAACTTCCTGCATAACTGTCTTGGGCTCCTGACCTTCCTCAAATTCTACAATCATTTTCAGAGTCATAAAATTCACCGTTGCATTTTTTACACCTGCTGTTTTCTTTGCTGCTTCTTCCATTTTGTTCGCGCAGTTCGCACAGTCTACCTCAATTTTGTAAGTTTTTTTCATGATTCTTGTTCTCCCTTCGTGTTTATATGAACATGTATTCATATGTTTGTTTTTATTATATCATGATTTTTTATATTGTCAATCTGTTTTCGCATTTATTTATTGTACAAAAATTTTTATTTCATTTGTTTTCCATTTTTTCATTCATTATTTTTTTATATTACAGGAAAATGCGGAGCACTTTCCTGTAATATAAAAAAATACACGGACATATTGTTATTGTCCATTCCGTTCATAACAGCCTTTTTCCATGAGCGGAACATCTACATCTTCCAGTTGTTTTTCGTCCTTTAATTCATAAACAAAGGTATCATCCAAATGCTGTCTGATCACTTTTTTTCCTCCTGTGTCTCCTTCAAGCTCCATCAGTTCCCGATAATATGTCTTCCTGAATATACAGGGATTTCCTGTTTGTCCTTCCTGTCCAGAAGCAGGACAGCCAATTCCTTTTCCTGAACGGAAAAATGCCCGGATCATGTTTTCTATGGTCCGGGCTGTCATCCATGGCTGATCCGAAACCGCAAACAGACAGGCATCTGCATCCTGGTTTTCTCTCAGTCCGATTTGTATGGAAGAGGATATTCCTTCCTCAGGATGTGGATTGATGAGTACCTGAATTTCTTCCTCCGACGCATATTTCCGGATTTCTTCATACTGTGTCACAACAATCACCTTACATTCAAACTCCTGTGAAAGATCAGCTTTTATCTGTTTCAGACGATCCAGCGTAATCTGATACATCGGTCTTCCATCCACAGGAAACAGCAATTTATTCGATCCAAAACGTCGGCTGTTTCCTGCAGCCAGCATAATCAGTGCAATATTCATTCCTCTGCCTCCTCAATACTTCCACAGGATGCAACAATCTTTTTCTGCTCCAGTTCTTCCAGAATGTCCTCTGCCATCTCCGGGTTATCAAGAATGTCTGCTTTGTTCAGATACACCCGGTAAACACGATCTTCCACATTCTTCAAAAGTCCGCAGATAGAGGAAGTAATCTTCACGATATCCTCCTGCGTAATGGGTGCCTCCATACTTTTTCGGAGAAATTCCGCCGTACGTTCCATCCGGTGAGCTGTCTCACGAATGGGTTTCCCAAGACAATCCAACCCTACCACACTGATCACAACATCTGCGAATTCCGGAATGACCGGTTCCCATTCCTCAGGAACCTTGATCGGCATATGTTTTGCGCCATCTGCTTCAATGAGCATCACATTACAGAATTGCTTCAACTCCATCAATTTATTTTCCGAAAGACTGCTGATCTTACCGTTTTCCTCTCTGTGCGCAGCAACCGTGTATCCGTATTTTTCAAGATTTTCACGAACAGTTTCCGAAACACCATCCGGAGCAAAAGGACGATGAGGTTCATAAGCCATATGAGTCGTTGTAGAAACAATGACCGTTTTGCCCTGTTCTGTCAGTTCTTCAGTCAGCCGAAAAATCAGGCTGGTCTTTCCTCCGCCTCCTACGACAGCAATCACAGGGTATCTGTCAACATCTAACTGCAATAGTTCCAGAAAACTCTCCAGATGTTTCATCCGGGCAGCACCCCCTTAGAAATGATAATTTCCAGCACTCCGCCGGCAATACAGCGTGCCTTGTCAGATATCGTATAACAGTTTTGTTTTTCTTCCTTTCGCGGATCAATATCTGCAATTTTCATGCCCTGAAACACTTCATAACCATCATGAATGATTCCCCGAAGAACGCCTGTAAGAGAAGCAGCAACGGGAGTATTTCCGATCATGGCAATCGTCTGTCCTTTTTCCACCAGATCCGCAATGTTTGAAAGATTCCGGATTCTGCCGGAAACCGGAGCATGTATCACCCTCTCTTTCCCGTAGCCTCCTATGATTCCCGGGATTCCGGTATTGGGAATTGCAGCACCGTTTCGAATTATTCGCCCCAGCTGATGTCCTCGTTTTGTCTCCACGACAAAATCGACATCCTTCCCTGCTTCAAATCCCGGCCCCAGCGCAATGGTCAATGGAGCCATTTCTCTTGAAGTTCCCAGATTTTTTTTGGCAAGAATCGCATCAATCACAACTGCCGGATGAAGAGCCGGAATGACAGAAGCATCTTCATCGACAAGCAATGGGATTTCTCCCTGCTCCCATATTTTTTCACATTCTTCCGTGCCTGAGATTCTCCGGCAGACAACTCCTTCTACCTCTTTTATTCCGTCATACACAGCATCGCAAAAGGCGACCTCACGTCGGATCGCACTTGGTTTTTCACATTCCAGAATCAGTATACGGTAACCACACTGATATAATTTATAAATTACTCCACTGGCCAGGTCTCCGCCGCCGCGGACAATTACCAGATTCTGCTGTCTCATACCTCTGTCCCTTCCATTTTTATGTTTCATCCTTTTTCTCAAAGTTTTCATCCATCACTTTTTCCACTGCATTGATAATATTATGGTATCCGGTGCAGCGGCATAAATTACCGGACATCTGTTTTTTTATTGCTTCTCTGGACAGTTTTTCTCCTCTTTCAAGAAGAACCGTCGCAGACATTACAAAACCAGGCGTACAAAATCCACACTGAATGGCGCCTTCTTCAATAAAAGCTTCCTGAATTCTCGTTAATTCTCCGTTTTTTTCCAGCCCTTCCAGCGTTCTGATATTTTTTCCCTCTGCCCAGACAGCAAGATAAATGCAGGAATCTATAGTTTCCCCGTCAACAATGACTGTACATGCGCCGCATTCCCCGACTTCACAGCCTTTTTTTACGGATGTCAGGCCCAGACGATTGCGCAGCATTTCCAGAAGAGATTCCCTCACATCCACATACTCTGCCACTTCTTTTCCATTAACGGTACATTGTACCAGCTGCATCTGCTTTTTCATGACGGATCACCTCCTGCAAGTTCTATGGTACGAATCAGCGCACGTCTGGCGATTTCTCCGCCAATCTGAAGGCGGAATTCTCTGGATGCTCTCCAGGAATCTCTCGGATGGATTTCCTCACGTACCATTTTTTCAATTGTGTCATACAGTTCTTCTCCAACAGGCATTCCCTTCAAAGCAGCCTCTGTTTTTTCACAGCGGAAAGGAACCGGAGCCGCCACACCGAACGTAATCCGGATATCTTCCAGAATTCCCTGAGAAACATCTGTTTTACTCACAACACTGCAGCTCAATGCAGCAATATCCATGGCGTTTCTCATGGAATACTTGATGTAATGCCCATAATATCCCATATATTCCCGTTCAGGGATCACAATATGCGTCAGAATCTCACCCGGCTGAAGGTCTACTCTGCCCGGTCCGAGATAAAACTGTCTGATCGGAACGGTTCTTCCCCCTTTTCCGTCAGACAGACGAAGCATAGCGTTCAGAGAGAAAAGAGTCGGCACACTGTCTGCACTCACTGCTCCATTACAGATATTTCCTCCAAGCGTCCCGATATTGCGCACCTGCGGACCGCCTACCTGATCTACTGCTTCACCAAGTACAGGAATCCATCTCTGAATAACAGGATCATTCGTAATGTGAGAAAAGACGGTTCCTGCTCCAATATAAATATCCCCGGATTCCATCCGTTCGATACCTTTGATTTCCCTGATATCACGGATACATACGAGAGAAGTCCCGGCAAATTTTCCTTCACGGATCTTTATGAGTACATCACTTCCACCGGAAATAATTCTGGCATCCGGATGCTCTTTCAGAAGTTCCACTGCTTCTGCAATGGTCCCTGCATTATAGTAATTTTCGATATCATACATGAAAACTTCCTCCTCTCTACAGTAATCCGGCTTTCTGAAATCCTTCGATCAGTCTCTGCGGAGTCAGCGGAATTTCAGAAAATGCAACTCCGGTTGCATGTAGAACTGCATTTCGGATTGCCGGTGCACACGGAATAGCAGGTGGTTCTCCAAGCGCTTTGTTTCCATAAGGTCCCATCGGATCCTCCAGTTCCACAAAATCCGACTTCAGATCCGGTGTATCCAGGGCAGTCATCAATTTATAATCCAGAAGTGTTCCGTTTAACGGTCTTCCTGTTTTTTCGTCAAGAAGAAGCTGTTCACTGAGTCCATAGCCCATTCCCATGGACATTCCTCCATGAACCTGCATCTCGGCAAGCTGCGGATTGATCAGCTTTCCGCTGTCATGCACATTGATAATATTCAGAATCCTGATCTTACCGAGCTTGATATCCACTTCCACTTCGGCAAAACAGCAGCCTGTGGCGATTGTGTTTTTTTTCACCTGCGTGGAAACCTCTGCTGTGATCGCGGAAGAATTTGTGAGACTGTAGTAACTCTCCAGTGCCACTTCCTCCAGCGAGATCACCGGTTCCTTCTCCGCATAAATATAACCGTGATCCAGAGAAAGTGCTCTTTTTTCATTTGGCAGAAGTGTTCTGGCATAATCCAGGATTTTCTGATACATCAGTTCCGCACACTGACGGACCGCAGTACCTGTCACAAAGGACTGCCTGGAAGCATAAGCACCAGTATCAAACGGTGTAACATCGGTATCCTGGAAAGACTGGATATGAATATCTTCCACATCCATATGCAGTGTTTCTGCCGCCATCTGGGAAAATACCGTATCTGCTCCCTGTCCGATTTCTGTTGCACCAAGCTGAAGCTGCATGCTTCCATCCTGATTGAGTACCAGACGGGCGCCTGCAATTTCCAGAGAGATCGGCCAAACTCCGGTTTTATAACAAAACAGAGACATTCCGACTCCTCTGCGGATAAATCCTGTCTGATTGGCATATTCCTTTCGCTTTTCATCCCAGTGAATGTAATCCGCACCTTTTTTCAGACATTCAAAAATACCATTGGTATTCGCTGCAATCGGTTTCAGATAAGCATCTTCATAATATCCCTCGATCAGATTCCTTCGCCGGAATTCCAGCGGATCCATATGAATCTCTGCGGCAATATCATCCATAAAGCATTCTATGGCAAACGCAGCCTGTGGAATTCCATAAGCTCTCATTGCACCGCCAACAGGAGTATTGGTATAAACCGTGTATGCTTCTCCCCGGATATTGGGACATGCATACTGAAGCCGCCATGCAGTCAGACCATTTGCCGCAATCGCATGACCGTGGGATGCATAGGCACCCTGATTGGAATAGGCCATCATATCTTTTGCCAGAAGGTGCCCTTCTTGATCGACACCTGCAGTCAGGTCATATTCAATGGAATGACGGGTCCGCGTATTGCAGAACGTCTCTTCTCTGCTGACATCCAGTTTTACAGGACGCCCGCCTACCTGTGTTGTCAAAAATGCATTCAAAGGCTCATAAAGAACATCCTGCTTATTGCCGAAACCTCCTCCGATGTATGGCTTAATGACCCGGATTTTTCCCCATGGGATGCCCAGAGCCTGACCGATGACCCGCCGTACAATGTGAGGAATCTGAGTGGAGGTAACTACTACAATTCTTCCCTTTTCCATATAGGCATAGGAAATGGGATTTTCAATATGACAGTGCTGAACGATCGGAGTCTTATAACTGCGTTTTACCACCGTATCTGACTGCTTCAGCCCTTCTTCTACATTTCCGATAAAATAATTGCTTCGCGCCAGAACATTATCTTTTTTGTCAAAATGAATCGGCGGGCGGCTTCCGTACATGGATTTTCTTGGATGAATCTCCACCGGGTATTCTTCATACTCTACTTTGATCAGTTTCAGCGCACGGGAGGCAGTCACTTCATCCTCTGCCACGACTGCCGCAATATCATCGCCGTAATAGCGGATTCTTCCTGTCAGAAGATTTCGGTCTGCAATATCCTGATGCGCCAGTTCCACTGACCAGGGGTGTCCGGGAGTAGGATAACAATGATCCGGTACATCTTTAAAAGTCACTACTTTTACAACCCCGTCCAGAGCTTCTGCTTCCGTTGTATCAATGGATTTCACAATCCCGTTTCCGATCTTTGCATGATAAACTTTTGCTGTCAGACATTTGTCAGGAATCAGGTCATCGGTAAATTTTGCACGTCCCGTGACCTTGTCATATGCGTCAACTCTTGGAACACTTTTTCCAACCATATACCCACCTTCTCTTTCAATATTTCGCAGTCAGAATCCCTCTCTGGTCAATAATTACATGACGAGGGCATTTCACTGCACACATCCCGCAGCTCAGACAGAGGGTTTCGTCAATCACAGCAAGATTTTCCCGGACTGTAACTGCTTCCGCCGTACAGATTTTTTTGCAGATTCCGCAGCCGATACAACTGACCGCACACTGCTTTCCCGCTTCTTTTCCCGGTTTTTTATTGGAACATTTCACTACCATGTAATTCGCACAGTCATGAATCCTGATCACCTGTCTCGGACAGACCTTCACACATTTCCCGCAGGCAATACAGATATTTTCATCGATTTCTGCCACACCAATCTCATTGATATGAACAGCATGCAGTCTGCAGGCCTCCTGGCATTTCTCGCATCCGATACATCCATACTCACATCCGGAAGATTCTTTTACACGGCATCCTCCATTACATGCCACTACGGCTGCCCGAAAAGGGAATTTCTTCTTCGCCATGCTCACTCCCCCTTTCTTTCATAGGGTGTACCGTGAATCGGAAGACTGGTTCTGCGCTGACCATCCAGCCGGAAATAAGCATCCGCAATGGCAGGCGCTGTTGGGATGGAAGTAATTTCTCCAATCCCGATTGCACCGCAGGCCACATTCAGTCCCGGTTTGTCGACCACGATTGCTTTGATTTCCGGAATCTCATGAGAACGGAACAGACCAAGAACACCGTATTTTTCTGTTGGTTTCAAATTATCATCAATCGGATACCGTTCCCGCAATGCATATCCCATGGACATCACAACGCCGCCTTCAATCTGCCCTTCACAAGACAGGGGATTGATTGCTTTTCCCACATCATGCGCAGCAACCATTTTCTCAATTTTTCCTGTCTTCGGATCCAGGACACACATCTGCGTTGCATATCCGTAAGCAACATGAGAAACCGGATTCGGCACATCCGCACCCAGAGGATCTGTTTTTGCAAGATATTCGCCTCTGAATTCTGTTCCGACCAGGTCTTCCAGAGTTTTTCCTTCTATTCTTGCTTCCATAAACTTTTCACAGGCCCGTCTGCAGGCTTCACCAGTGACCAGAGTCTGTCTGGAACCGGAAGTCGTTCCGGAATCCGGGGCAAGCCAGGTATTGCTTCGTTCATAAACCACTTCTTCTCTTTTCAGATCCGTATTCGTGACCACCATCTGCACAAGAACCGTCCCAAGTCCCTGTCCGATACAGGAGGCACCGGAATAGATATGTAATTTTCTGTCTTCTTCCACCAGCAGCCTTACGCGCCCCCAGTCAGGGATTCCAACACCTACACCTGCGTTTTTCATAGCACAGGCAATGCCCACCGGTTTTCCGGCTTTTGTGGCACTGTCATATTCATCTCTGACTGCCAGAAGAGTTTCGGCAAGTCCTGTGGATTCATCAACAATCTGTCCATTCGGCAGAACGCCTCCCGGTCTGATCGCATTTCTCCATCGGATTTCCCACGGACTGATCCCGATTTCATCTGCCATCATATCCAGAAGCGTCTCTGTGGCAAAACAGGTCTGTGTTACACCAAAGCCACGGAACGCTCCGGCAGGCGGATTGTTCGTATAATAGGAAATTCCTTCTATTTCAAAATTTTCATAAGCATACGGTCCTGCTGCGTGGGTACAGGCGCGTTCCAGTACAGGTCCCCCGAGAGACGCAAATGCACCTGTATCGGAAAGTACTTTTGCTTTTACTCCCATGATTTTTCCATTCTCATCACAGCCCATGGTAAAGTCCATCTCAAAATGGTGTCTCTTGGGATGGATCAGAATGGATTCTGCTCTGGTGAGGCGTACCTTTACCGGTCTTCTGGTATGATAAGCCAGCAGCGCCGCATGATGCTGTACGGTCATATCTTCTTTCCCGCCGAACCCTCCGCCGACCAGGGCATTTTCACATCTCACATCGTCTGTGCCAAGCACCATACTGCATTCGTTCTTCGTACAGTAGGCAGACTGATCAGTCGAGATAATTTTTACAAAGCCATCGTCTTCCATATAGGCAACTGCGCATTCCGGTTCCAGAAACGCATGCTCTGTCCAGGGTGTTTCAAAATGACGGCTGATCACATGTGCAGATTTCTGAATTGCTTCCTCTGCATTTCCCCGTTTTACATATTTGTGTGCCTGCATATTGGTTGCTTCCTCATCAAACACACGTGGGGCATCATCTGCAGATGCCTCTGCAATATTATGGACTGCCGGCAATACTTCATATTCCACTTTGATCAGCTTTTTCGCTTTTTCCACAGTTTCCATATCTTCCGCAGCTACCAGAGCAATGGCATCTCCAAGATAATGTGTCAGGCCGCCCACCGGGATCATGGTATACTGATCGTGTTTGATATGACCGATTTTATTTTGTCCCGGAATATCCTGTGCAGTCAGAACTGCCACAACTCCGGGAAGTGCTTTTGCAGCGGATGTGTCCACAGACAGCACTCTTGCTCTCGGATATCTGCTTCTTAACGCGGAGCCGTAACACATTCCCTCCAGGTAATAATCATCCGGATATTTGCCGGTACCGCAGACTTTTTCTTTCACATCCAGTCTGTGAACACGGGACCCGATTTTCCAGTCATCCGCACCGGGAGAGGGAATTTTGCCTTCCCTCATTATTTTTGCGGCAAGCTTTACAGCGGCAATGATTTTGACATAACCGGTACAGCGGCAGTAATTATTTCTCAGTGCATATTTGATTTCTTCTTCTGTCGGATCCGGGTTTTTGTCCAGAAGCGCCTTCGTGCAGAGTACCATTCCCGGAATGCAAAAGCCGCACTGTACCGCTCCCGCCTCACCATAAGCAAAGGTAAAGACTTCTGTCTCCCAACTGGTCAGCCCCTCCACTGTGATAATATGTCTGCCCTCCAGCATGTCTGTTGCAGGCACACAGGACTTGCAGATTTCCCCGTCAATGATCACGGTGCATGCACCGCACGCTCCCTGACTGCATCCATCTTTCACAGATGTCAGATGAAGCTCATCCCGCAAGAACCGCAAAAGTGTCTGTTTTTTTTCCGTTGTCTGTTTTTTCCCATTTACATAAAATGAATACATACGATCACCTACCCGTCTGTTCCGGTCAAATTACAAAACGCTGTACAAGTAAATCGATCCAAAATAACTACACCGGATCACTTACGAACCGATGTATTAGAAACCGAGGCCGGTCCTATGTTACCAGCCTCGGCTCTTCAATCATTCAAATTCCTGTTATGTCTTTCACTGTGTGATTTTCAGCAAATATCCGTAATCATCAATCACCGCACAGATCAGCCTGCGAAGACCTTCATATAATTTGTCAGAAGGATCGTCTGCTTTGCAGTCTGTAATGGTTCCAAGGAAACGGACTTTGCATGTTTTTGATGCTGCATCGATAACTGCAAATCCGTCATTCTGACTTTCTGCCATATCTGCTTCATTTGCAAACAGAGTAAATTTATCTTTGTACGGAGCACTTACATACGGACAAAAACTCCTGCAGTTTCCGCATTCATTACACATATAATCTACATGAATAATCTGATTCATTTCCATACCAGGCACTCTGATGGAAATATTGGCTCTGTTCGGACAGACATCTACGCAGTTCTCACAGACTCTGCTGCAGTTCAGACAACGATCGCTTTCTTTATCCGCCTCTCTGCTCTCAGCCAGGATCCCCTTTTTGGCAAAGCATTCTTCATTGCTGCCAGACACATCCTGATTTCTCACTACATCCATACCAAGAATTGCTTTGGCAACGATCTGTGCATCACGAATCGCTTCCACAATCGTAGCAGCACCTCCCGCACCATCACCTGCCAGATAAATACCGGGAAGATTTGTTTCCAGTGTTGCCGGATTCAGCTTCGCTCTGCCGCGCTCGTTCACATGAATTCCATTCCTCTCATAGAACTGTACCGGAACTTTTTCACCAACTGCCGCGATTACGGTATCTGCCGGAATCGCTACGATTTCATCCGTTTCCGTCACACTGGCACGGCCGGATGCATCCATCTCTCCAAGCTGCATTTTCCTGCAGAATAATTTGCCGTCTTCATGGCTGAAAGGGGTCAGAAGCTCTCTCAGCTCAATTCCTTCCTCAAGGACTTCCAGAAGTTCCTCTTCTGCTGCCGGCATATAGCGCTTCGTCCTTCTGTATACCAGACTGACATGTTCCACGCCTTTTGTACGTTTTGCTGCTCTAGCCGTATCCATAGCCGTATTTCCGCCGCCTACCACGACTACATTTTTTCCAAGATCTACGTTTCCATTATTTGCCTTATACTCTGCGAGGAATTTCAGTGCATTCACTGTTTCTCCCTTGGTAAGGCGTACCGCACCCGGAACGTTGGCACCGGCTGCAAGAATGACAGCATCATAGCCTTTGGATTTCAGTTCTCCCACAGATGTGATTTCCGTGTTCGTTTTTATTTCCACGCCCATTTGTTCAATAAAGGAAATATCCTTGTCAATGGCTTCATCGGAAATACGGAATCCTGGAATTACATAACGGATCACGCCTCCCAGTTTCGCCTCTTTTTCAAAAACAGTCACAGACGCACCGGCTCTTGCCAGAAAATAGGCGCTAGCAATTCCGGCAGGACCGCCTCCGACTACAGCTGCTTTTTTCCCGTTCTTTTCTCCGGCTCTGATTTCACCGATTACCGTATCATAACCGTTCTGTGCAGCCAGAAGCTTCGTGCCGCGGATGTTTACAGACTCTTCATAGAAATTACGGGTACATTTATACATACAATTGTGTGCACACAAGGTTCCGGTAATAAACGGGAGCGCATTTTTTTCCAGTATAATGCGCAGCGCATCCGCATAGCGGCCCTCTCCTGCAAGTTCCACATAATTTGGAATATCCTGATGAATAGGGCAGCCTTCCTGACAGGGTGCCGTGAAACAGTTCAGAAGCGGAACTTCCTGATCACTCTTCCTGTTCGGAAGAGGTTTGATATTTTTCAGATGATGCTTATCTGTTCTGGCATCTGCTGCAAGCTGTTCCAGTGCCTCTACATCAATACCTTTCCACTCTTTCATCCCCTGTTTCATGATCTTGTCCGCCATCTGGGAAAATCTCTGATATCCGCCGGGCTTCAAAATCGTAGTGGCTACTGTAACAGGCCATACCCCGCATCCGGTAATACGGTCAATGTTATAGTAATCAGCTCCGCCTGAATATGCGATACGAAGTTTGCCGTCAAAATCTCTGGAAAGTTTTGCTGCCAGTGCAATCGATAACGGGAACAGAGATTTGCCTGACATGTACATTTCTTCACTTGGCAGCTCATTTCTTCTGACATCTACCGGGAACGTATTGGTAATTTTCACACCGAACGACAGTCCCAGTTCATCCGCCAGCGCCTGCAGACGACGTAACATCGGAACCGCGTCTTCATACTGAAGATCATCCAGGAAATGGAAATCACCGAATGCAATATAATCATATCCCATATCATCCAGAGTCTTTCTTGCAAATTCGTATCCAAGAAGTGTCGGATTACATTTGATAAATGTATTCAGATGTTTCTCTCTGTACAAATGGTTCGCAATGCTCTCGATTTCATTCGGCGGGCACCCGTGAAGAGTGGATATCGTCGCGGAATTACAAATATTGGAAGGAATTGCCTCAATATCTGCCTCTGTCACCTTTTCAAAAAGATCTGTATGAGCAAGAAGCCATTGCCTGCATTCCTGAAATACATCCGTATCCTTTGCCTCTTTCATGTTTTCAATAAAGGCATCCATCTTTGGTTCTTTGATTCCTGCCAGATCATATCCGACAGAAATATTGAACTGGAATCCATCTGGATCTCCAAGTCCGAACTCTTTTGCCATCACATGGAGAATAAACCAGGCTTTTATGTATTCGCCCATTGCCTGCGGTACATATAATTCCGTAGACCACTCACAGTTATAACACTCATCCTCTGCCAGAATACACGGCCGGTTAATACAGGCGGCAAGTTCCTCGCCGTCCATCTTCTGTACCGTTTTCAGCTCAAAAAAACGTGCTCCGGCATAATAGGATGCAATAATATTCTGTGCAAGCTGTGTATTCGGCCCTGCTGCAGGTCCAATGGGAGTCTCCAGTTTTCGTCCGAAAATCTCCATTTTTGATGAAGGGTCTGCTGTATAAGGTCTGTGTACTCCAAATACAGTGCCTTTCGTCCTGTGCTCGGTAAGCACCCATTCCATCAGCTGCCCAAAAGGCATACAGGTCATTTTTTCGCTCATAATTTCCTCCTGTCCGGGCTATCTGCCGCTGTTGATATCATCTGCCAGTTCTCTGGCTGCCTGACGGCAGTCAGCCATCATCTTTTCTTCATCGCATACAAGAATTTCTCTGTCTTTCATCAGAACTTTTCCGTTACATACCGTTGTCTGTACCATACTTCCGTTCACACCGAAAAGAAGATGTCCGTTAATATTTCCCTCATTCATCGGTGTAAGAGGATCATATTTCACAACGATCACATCGCCTGCCGCTCCTTCTTTCAGAACGCCCAGCTCTTTTTTGAAATAACGATTGGCAATTTGAGCATTTCCTTCAAACAGCATCTGAGGCACTTCTCCCCATGCTGCATTCGGATCACAGAGATGATGTTTGTGCAGGACATTTGCCACCTTCCAGGATTCCATCATATCATGCGTATATCCATCTGTTCCGAGTCCGGTAAGAATTCCCTTATGAACCAGTGTCATGGTCGGAGGACATCCGCAGGCATTTCCCATATTGGATTCCGGATTATGCACTACCATGGTATCTGTTTCTCTGATCAGATCCATCTCATGTTCATTAATATAAATACAGTGACCGAGAAGTGTTTTCGGTCCCAGGATATTCCAGTCGTAAAGCCGGTCTACAATCCGTTTGCCATGCTCTTTCAGGCACAGGTGAAGATCATCAATTCCCTCTGCAACATGAATATGATAACCGACACCTTCCGGTTTCAGTTCATTACAGAGCGCCATAGTCTCGTCAGAAATGGTAAACGATGCATGCATTCCCATCATTCCGGCGATCATATCACTGTCATCTGCCTGCGCATGTTTGATAAAATTCACATTTTCCATCACAGACTCTCTGGATTTGTCCATCCCGTCACGGTCAGAAATTTCATAGCAGAGGCAGGTTCTCACACCAAGATCTTTGGCTGCTTCTTCAATCGCAGAGAGAGAACCTGTAATGTGACCGAAGCTTGCATGATGATCAAATACCGTTGTAACGCCGTTTTTGATCGAGTCAATGTAAGTCGCATATGCAGAAAGCTTCGTCTGCTCCAGAGTCAGATGTCTGTCGATCGTCCACCACATACCGTCAAGAATATCAAGAAAGCCCTTCGGATTATAACCTTTGATGCTCAGACCTCTCGCAAAGGAGCTGTAGATATGCTCATGTGCATTGATAAATGCCGGCATAATCAACCCGCCTTTTGCATCAATATACTCTGCGTGTTCATAAGCTTTTCTGACTGCCTCTGTCTCTCCGACTTTTACAATGGTATTTCCATCCAGTGCAACTGCACCATTTTCCATAAATGGCTGTTCCGCAGTCCTTGTAATCAGTCTTCCATTTCCAATAATAAGCATATGCCTTCCTCCTTTTATTAAATTTCTGTAAAAAACATCCAATTTACGGCGGCTTTTTTTCATTTCTTTTGGGAATTTTATACCATCAATTTAGCATATTTTTTACATTATTTCAATAAGAAACTGCAAAATCATTTTGGTATTCTTATTTTTTTTGGATTTCTTTTTTGATTGATGAAAAGTTTTTTCTGATAAAAAAAGAAGAGCAGTCTTTCCCACCACTCTTCTTTGAGTATCCTTGTCTTTCCGTCATTCTATTAATATCTGTTTTCATACGGATTTCCGTAATTCTGATTATCGTAATTCTGATTATCGTAATTCTGATTATCGTAATTCCGGTTTCCATAGTTCCGGCTTCCATAACTCTGATTGCCGTAATTCTGATTTCCGCCTCCTGCCAGAACATCATAAAGCTCTGCCTTTGTGGCATCTACATACGGATTTACATACAAAACACCCGCTATGCCCAATGTCATGGCAGACAAAAGAACCCAGGGCCAGAATGAGATTTCCAGAATAAAGGTATTCCATTTATTTCCTCTCATCATCTCCCGGCTTCTTGCGGAAGCTTCAGACCAGGTCATATCCGGGTATTCCGCAAGCAGATACGGTACCATATAATATTCATATGCCTTGATAATTCCAGGGATCACAAACAAGAGCGACCAGAGGAAAATAAACAGCTGACGAAGAAACATCACTTTTACTATATTCCAGTAATATCCGCAGGTAAAGCCATATCCCAGTCTTCCGGCACCCGGATGTGAATACAGGTTTTCAATATAAAACCTTCTTCCTCCGACTTCCAGAATATTTCCGACAAAAACACTGAATATTACAGCGATCAGTCCGATCACAAGTACAACCGCAAGGACAATCATCCAGATTCCCCACTGAGTCAGTCTGTCAAATGAGTCAAACACGGACAACGCTTCGTCCATTGCCTGATTTGCGGAATTATTGTAATACTGCATGTCAGACTGCATATCATAAGTATTCTGCACCGTAGTGGTTGCTCCGCGCCCGCTTCCGGCTCCGCCTCCTGCCGTAATCAGCAGAATTACAAGAGAAACGATCACACACGCCCAATAATTCTTTCTGAATGATTCTTTTGCATTTCTTTTCAGATCTGCTCTGTTCCAGTTCCAATTCATATCTATCCCTCCATAAACGCATAACACAGTTTCAGTTCCCGGTATCCGCTTACCCAGTCTTTTTCATCCAGTTCGACAAGATAGCCTCCGCCATTTTTTACATGCCATTCATAAAACGGCCGTTCTATATTCGCATATTCTTCCATCAGATTCATGATCGTCCCACCGTGGACTACCAGTGCTGCATCCTGCAGTTTCCTGCGGATGCTGTCGCTGACTGCTCTTTGAAATCCTTTCAGATTCCGGTCTTTAAATTCCTCTCTGCTTTCTCCTCCCGGAAAAGGCGCCGTCCCGTTACTGTCGATCCATTTCTGATAATTGGAATTGCCGGAAAGCTCCTGATAATTTTTGTTCTCAAACTCTCCAAAATCACACTCTGCCAGTTCATCAATTATCTGGATGCTTTTTCCCGGATACAGAATTCCTGCTGTCTGGGTACAACGCAGCATCGGGCTTGCATATACCGCCTGCGGTACCGGATAAGCCATCTGCAGCAGTGATTCCCGTCCTTCTTCACAAAGAGGTTCATCCGTGACGCCAATGTATCGGCCATGACGATTTCCCTCTGTCATTCCATGCCGTATCAGCCACAGCTTAAGCATGTTTGATCACCGTCCCGATTCCGCATACCACTCTTGTCACACGGGTGCTGAAGGATGCCAGTTCCGTACAGATACGCCCTACTGCTTCCCGATATGCCCTGTCAAAGGAATCCACCGGTACCACACCATATCCGACTTCATCTGAAACAAGGATCACATCCGGATTCTTTTCTATTAGCTTCCCGGCAAGACCTTTTACATCTTTCCCGGCCCTCATTTCTCTCCGGATAAACTCATGGAATCCCAGGATTCCCTCTGCTCTGTATAGTTCGTCTTCGGATACAGACGAACCCAGACTCCATCTGATTTCCGGATAATACTTTTCTGCATACGTACTTTTCCCCTGAAAAGCACCTCCAATGATCATTTCCATTTCTATTCCTCTTCCTGTTCCGCCGGAACTTTCATATAACAAAATTTGATACAATTGCAATTACCAGTGCCATTCCCACCTCGCAGGTACACAGGAAAAATCCGGCCAAATCCCCGGTAGTTCCTCCAAAATATTTCATTGCCATATGACGGTAATATCCAAAAACCACAAATGCCGTACCATATGCAGCAGCTCCGTAAAAAGGATGCAGTACCATCATCACAGTCAGCAGAATCACCATATAGGCAATCAGTACGTTTCGTACCGTTCTGTCCTCTGCCTTTCTGGAAAATTCTGCAACGGTTCCGTCTTCCCGCGCCTTCGGAATCATCATCACACCCATGGCTGAAAGACTTCTGGATAAGATAAATCCTGTACTCATCACACAAAGTGCACGGAAATTACTGCCGATCTGGCTGTATGCACCATACCATAACAGAAAATAAACACAGGCGGTAATCACAGCAAATGCTCCCGCATTGGAATCCTTCAAGATCTCCAGACGCCGTTTCCGTTCCTGCCAGGAACTCATGGCATCTGCGGTATCCAGCAATCCGTCCACATGAATCCCACCGGTGATCAGAACTGGAATCAATATCAGTACTACCGTCACAAACGTCTGATCAAATCCAAACCGGATTCCTGCCCATGCTGCCAGAAGTGTTATTCCGCCGATGACCGCACCGATAAACGGAAAAAAGCAGAACATGTATTTCATATTCTCTTTCGTCCACTCTGCCTGCGGTACCGGAATTTTGGAAAACATGGCAAAGGCGATTTTAAAACTATTCCAGAGACTTTTCATTTTTCTGCGCCTCCTTTGTGATCTGTCATTTTCTTTTTATGATAAACAGGAATCCCGTAAACCACTTCCACAACTTCCTCTGCCATCTCTGCAATTCTGCAGTTGATCTCTCCAAGATAATTCTGATAAAGCACCGTATCCCCTTCATAGGATGCTGCTTCCGAAAAAATCTCATTTGTCACGATCACGGTATGACGTGCCTGCGCACAGAGATGACGCACTCCGCGGATGATTTCTTCTAAAGTATTTTCATGCGCCCCATCCTGCTGAAACATTTCATTTGCAGTCAGATTGGACATACATTCCAGAAGAACAGTACAGTCTTCGGGAAGCATGATATTTGCCAGACCTGTATAACATTCTTTCGTCTCAAAACCTTTTCCGGCACGCATAGCTCTGTGACGAGCAATCCGCTTATGACTTTCCTCATCAAACGGATACATGGTTGCTATGTAGATTCGTTTTGCCTCTCCAAAGGAAAGGATACGGTCTTCCGCAAATGCAGATTTTCCGCTTCCGCTTCCTCCGGTCACTAATGTAAGCATTTATTTCAGCTCCTCATACTGATCCATATGAATGTCAGTAAATGTACTCAGACTATTGTAAAGTTTCGCTCCTACTTCCAGGAACGGAATCAGAGCGATTGCGCCGGTTCCCTCTCCAAGACACATATCTGCGTGAAGTACCGGATCTTTTCCGAGACTATCCAGAACCAGATGCGCTGCCGGTTCTTTGGAAACATGAGACGCCAGCATATAAGGAGTTGCATCCCGACAGATTCTTGCAGCAATCAGCGCAGAAACACAGGAAATAAATCCATCCATCAATACAGGAATGCGAAAAGCGGCTCCTCCAAGAAATACGCCAGTCATTCCCGCAATGTCATATCCACCAACCTTGGCCAGAACATCAATCGCATCTTCCGGATCAGGCTGATTGAGATCAATTGCTTTTTTGATAGCCTGTATTTTCCGGACCAGACCTTCACTGGAAAGTCCTGCCCCTCTTCCTGTCATGACTTCCACAGGCTGGTGAAGCAATACGGAGGCTACTGCACTGCTGGTCGTCGTATTACCGATCCCCATTTCACCGGTCGCCAGTATGCGATAGCCTTTTTCTTTCAGTTCCTTCACCATGGCAATTCCTGCTTCGATGCCCCTGATTGCCTGTTCTCTTGTCATCGCAGGCTCTCTGGTCATATTTTTTGTGCCATATGCGACTTTCAAATCTGTCCGTACATTGGTATCCGTCACCATTCCCACATCAACCGGATGAACATCCACGCCAAACTGCTGGCACATAACGCATACGGTACTGATTCCAGCCTGAAAATTGTTTGCAACCAGAGCTGTAATTTCCTGACCGCTCTGTGTCACACCTTCTTCTACCACACCATTATCTCCGCACATGGCAACTAATCCTTTTTTCGAAATGTCAATCTGCGTTTCCCCGGTAATACCTGCAATCTGTGTGATCAGATCTTCCATTTTACCAAGTGAATGAAGTGGTTTGGCTATACTGTCCCATCTTCTTCTTGCTTCCTTCATTGCTTCTTCATCCAGTGGACGAATCGCTGAGATCGTCTCTTCTAATGTCATGATCATTTCCTCCGTACCACAAAACCTATTTGTTAAGATTTTATCACATCGGATTCCAAACCGCAATGGATTCCATCTATTATCGTTTTTTCTTTGTTGTAAACACCAAATATTTGCTGAATATATAATTCAGAATCAGAACGAGAAACTGTGTCACAAATTTCCCCGCCATATCATTCATATCCATCATTTGCACCAGCAGAAAAACGCCGCCAACTTCAATGATCATCGTAATTAATCTTGAACTGACAAATTTACAGAACGGTCTGACATGGTCCGTCAGCGTTTCACAATGATCCTGAAATACAAACCTGGAGTTTACAACATATGCGAACAAAATCGCCAGGATGATGGAAATCACATTCGCCAGATTCAATTCTATATGCAGTATACGAAGAACAAAAAAACTGATCATATTCACCAATGTCGTACATCCGCCGAAAAACACATACCGGACAACAGAATTTTCATAGAGTCTGTTTATTGTTTTTTTCATTTTTATCTCCCTGTATTATCCTGCTTTATTTTTACTGAACCATTTTCTTCACCGTGTACGATCTCAGATATAATATAGCGCGGACGATGTTTCACTTCTTCATATATTTTTGAAATATAATACCCGATAATACCCAGGCTCATCATCACGGCACTGCCGACCAGAAGAAGTACGATAAGAATCGTTGTATAACCCTCCACTGCATGCCCGGTAAAATATTGAACAAGAGAATAAATTCCCAGAATAGCAGACAGCACAAAACACACTGCGCCTCCAACAGTTACAAACTGAAGCGGAAGTGTAGTAAATGCAACAATATTCGTAAATGCATATTTAATCAGAGACCAGGCAGACCACTTCGATTCTCCCGCTTCCCGCTTCTGTACGTCAAATTCCACAAAAGCCGTTTTAAAACCGACCCAGGACGAAGTTGCACGGAAAAACATATTCCTTTCCGGCATAGAAAGAATACTGTCTACAGCCTTTCGGTCCATCATTTTAAAATCCGATGTATTCTTCATATTTACACCGGTAGCTTTTGTCATAATATCATAAAAAAAGCCCGCACTTTCTTTATGGAAGAAACTCTCTTTTCCCCTGCTGGATTTTACTCCTTCAATCACCTCATAGCCATCTTCCCATAAATGATACATTTCCAGAAGCTTCTGCGGCGGGTGCTGAAGATCACAGTCCATGACTGCCACCACGTCGCCGGAAGCCTGCGCCAGTCCGGCAAATACAGCAGATTCTTTTCCAAAATTTCTGGAAAAATGCACTCCCACGATATTTCTATCTTTTTTCGCCGCTTTTTGAATTTCCGACCATGTATGATCTTTCGAACCATCATCTACCACGACAAGCTCATAGGGAATACCCGCATTTTGCAACAGATTCCCTAACGTCACACAGGCCTTTCCTGCCATCAGTTCCTCATTATAAGCAGGCAGAACAACCGACAATACACTCATTTCTTTTTCCTCTTCTTTCTCTGTGTACATACAATTCCGGCAAAACCGATCAGTCCCAGCGCAGATAGCACAACTCCTGCTTTGGCATATGGTGTGCAATAGGTCAGGCGGATTTCATGATTACCGTCAGGGAGTTCCAAAGCCATAAACATAGTATTGGCCTGATGCAGCTCCGTTTCTTCCCCATCAACATAGGCACGAAAACCTGAACTGTATGGAATGGCAAGAAGCAATGCTCTGGCATCGGAAAGTGTAATTTTCCCTGAAATTTCATTCACATCTATTTGAACATCTTCCAGAACTTCTTCTCCCAGGGCATCCGTCCATTCTTCAATATGATCCATTGGCTGACAAATAATCTGAAGCTTATCAAAGCTATAGATTCCTGTGTTTTCAAAAGTCAGAGTAACACTCCTGCGGCAGTCATCCCAATAACCCAGATTACATAAAAAATCATGCTTACCGCTGTACGCATTATATTTATCGGTAAATACTTTCATAGTCTTTTCACATTGAAGTCCATTTACCCGAATAGAAGCTTCTTTACTTTCTTTCCAGTACCTCCACTGGCTGTCTTCAAAAAGGAGCGCATTCTGTTTATAAATGCTCATATTTTCCCATGTCTTTTTACTGACCCGTTCACGGGGAGAAAGTGCATCATAATTTAACCCCTCCAGCACCAGATAAGTTTCACTGTTATCCAGACCGTCAAAACTGATTTTCATCTGCGCATTTTCATTTGTAACTACAATTTTCCCGTCTTCAAAATGGCATCCGTCTCCTTCCAGGATATCATACTCCAGGAGTTCAGACATGAATTCAGGAGTTATTTCCGGAAGTACGCTATGATCCAACACAATCCCCTGAAGAAGTGCTTCCTGTTTTTCATTCACACTCATCTTTTCATATTGTTCCCGCGGAATATAAGAGCTGTAAGTATAACCGATCGGAAGCGCACCCTCATTGATGTAGGCATGATACTGCCTGTTGTTTTTTGAAGCAGATGCAGCTTCCGAAGTATAGCCATAAGGCAGATATCCGTATCCGTTTCCCGGAATTACAAAATAGCGCACTGCGCACAATCTGTCAAGGATTGTTCGGCTGTCCAGATTTTCATAGTGCTGTTCCCATGGGGTGTTCAGATACATTTCATCAAAAAATCTGCTGACAGCACCATTTGCCACACTGAAATAATAAGCAGTACTATTGGTTCCCATTTTCATGGACGAATTATCATAAGGGAGAGAAGCATACTGATCATAACGATACACAGATGAATCCTCTGTATTCAGGACGGCAAGATCCGCCCCGGATTCCAGTTTTTCAAGAGCTTCTCCTCTGTCTGAAAATTCTGAAAGATAATCTTTTTCATAAGAGTATTGATAATAGATATTTACAGAAATACTCATAATCAGAACTCCGGAAAGCAATATACACAGATACTTTCCATTAGTAAAAATAGTTCCATAGGATATCAGAATAAACCCTGATAGAATGAGAAAAATTATCGCCGCCATATTTCTTTGTGTCCTTGCTGCCTCCGCAAACAGTGCAAGGCAGCAATATATCAGTATCAGCAAAAAAACTTTTCTTTTTTCTTTTACCGTCAATGTAAAAAGTTCCGGATAGGCCTTAACAAAAATATACGAAATCAGCATACCATAAGCCCAGATCCAACGGTTTGATACATAGGAAAATCCGTTGAGAACATGACCGGCAAAAGGAACCAGAAGAAACAGATTCAATAACAGAAATCCATTTTTCAAAGAAACGTATTTCTTTCGTTTCGAGAACAGCACAAACACGCCTGCCATCGCCACAGCAGAATATCCGGCCACTCCCCACTGAATCATATTTTCTCCGATAAGACATCCAAGATATTTTTCATAATAAATTCTATCGTAAAACATCGGAACATAATTTGCGGCCTGAAACCGTTCCGTTCCAAACAAAGCCATAATCACCGGAAGCAAAATAATGGAAGAAATCATCATTGCCACTGTAAAATATCCCAAAAACTTCAGAAACCATTTTCCTATATTGATTACCGAATGATTTTCAAACATGTCAAAATAACGAAATGCTGCATATAGAAACATAAAAATACAAATCATGTAAAAAAAATAAAAATTCGACATAGCAGCTATTGTCACTGAAGAGATGAATAAAGTTGGCTTTTCTTTTTTATATATTTTATCGATTCCCATCAAAATCAGCGGAAGATAAATCATTGGATTGGCAAAATACGGATGCTTAACTGCAGCGTAAATGGTCCATCCTGCAAATATATAGATCAGAGTTCCAAGAAATACTGCCTGTTTTCCATTACCATGCGAAAAACAGAACAGACTGAATGTAATTCCCGCAAGGTAAATTCTCAAAAAAAACAAAATTTCATACAGCGTTTCTGCATTATTTTCCGGTACAAATACAGACAGCAAAGTCAGAGGATCTCCAATCACATAATAATGCAGCGTTGTAAGGATATCAGACCCATAACCAATGTGCATATCCCACATGGGAATGGAAAGTTTATGTTCCGTCACCAGTGTATGAAAAATATCCCGAAGGTATTTGCCATAATATGCAAGAGAATTCACGTGCTGGGGCACTCCATCATGACTCCAGATCAATGATTTGCCATTCATATAAAAAAATGAATACAAAAAAAGAGAAATTGCAGCAAATGCAAGCGTATACAACAGATAAAAATCTTTTTTGCTGTTTTTACAAGACCATCGTTTCATATCCTTTTAGTCCTCTCTCACCTTATCCTGTTTTCTATCTTTAAAAATCATCCAAAAGGACAGCATTCTTTTGACCCTTGTATCATTTATATGCGATTATAGTCACATGATAAAGAATTGTCAAATAATCTTTTACTACATTTGTGCTTTTCCCGTTTTACAACCTGTATTCCCGAAAAAAAAGACCGCAGTACATACGTACTGCGGTCAGTATCACCTGAATTTATTATCAGAATCATCGAATATACACAAGTGTACTTTCGATCTTATTCTTCTCCGTAAAGAGTGATAAGTTTGTTCAGATATTCGTATCTAGCTTTTGCTTCAGCCTCGTTCTTAGCGAACAGTCTTGCTGCTTTTTCAGGATTCTGACGTTTCAGGGAGTTGTAACGAACCTCACCGTCAAGGAATGCCTGGTAGTCTTCCATATTCGGAGCCTTGGAATCAAGAGTGAACTTGCTTCCTTCTGCAGCCGGGTTGAATCTGAAGTTGTGCCAGTATCCGCACTTAACTGCCAGTTCTTCCTCAGTCTGAGCTTTGGACATACCTTTCTTGATACCATGGTTGATACATGGAGCGTAAGCGATGATCAGGGATGGTCCCGGATATGCTTCAGCTTCTGCAATTGCTTTTACAGTCTGGTTGAAGTCTGCACCCATGGAAATCTGAGCAACGTATACATAACCATAGCTCATAGCGATAGAAGCCATATCTTTCTTCTTCACTTCTTTACCGCCGGCAGCGAACTGAGCGATTGCACCGGTAGGTGTAGATTTGGAGGACTGTCCACCTGTATTGGAGTAAACTTCGGTATCGAATACCATAACGTTGATGTCGCGTCCGCTTGCGAGAACATGGTCAACACCACCGAATCCGATATCGTATGCCCATCCGTCACCACCGAAGATCCACTGGGATTTCTTAGCCAGGAAATCTTTCTGAGCAAGGATTTCTTTTGCTTTGTCGCATCCGCATGCTTCCAGAGCTGCTACTAATTTTTCAGTAGCTGCACCGTTGGTAGCACCTACAGAGAAAGTATCCAGCCATTCCTGACCAGCTGCTTTAACGTCTTCATTTGTTCCGTTAGCAACAACGTCTTCTACTTTTGCTTTCAGACCGTCACGGATTGCTTTCTGTGCAAGAAGCATACCATAACCAAATTCTGCATTATCTTCAAACAGAGAGTTGCCCCATGCAGGACCCTGTCCTTTTGCATTTACAGTGTATGGTGTGGAAGGTGAGGAGTTACCCCAGATAGAGGAGCATCCTGTTGCGTTTGCAATGTACATTCTGTCACCAAACAGCTGAGTGATCAATTTTGCGTATGGTGTTTCACCACAACCTGCACAAGCTCCGGAGAACTCAAGCAGAGGCTGTTTGAACTGGCTGCCTTTTACGGTAGCTTCTTTGTATTTAGCAATAACTTCTGGTTTTTCCGGAAGAGTTACGCCATAGTCGAAATATTTCTGCATTCCTGCGTTTGCTTCCAGGTTTTCCATAGCAAGGGCTTTTGCACCTTTCTTTCCTGGGCAGACATTTGCACAGGAGCCGCATCCTGTACAGTCAAGAGCGGATACAGTCATGGTGAACTTGTAGCCTTTCATTCCTGTAAGATCAAGAGTCTGAAGTCCTTCCGGAGCTGCTGCTACTTCTTCTTCAGTCATAGCAACCGGGCGGATTACAGCGTGCGGACATACATATGCACATCTGTTACACTGGATACAGTTTTCCGGATTCCATACAGGAACGTTTACAGCAATACCACGTTTTTCGTATGCAGCTGCACCGGATGGTGTAGTACCGTCAACATAATCTTTGAATGCGGATACAGGCAGGGTGTTACCTTCCTGAGCATTCACTTTACACTGAATGTTGTTTACGAAATCAACAACATCTTTTCTTCCGTTTTCAGCGTGAGCCATGAAGAGACCTTCGTCTTCTGCATCTTTCCAGCTTTCCGGAACTTCGATCTTAACGACCTGTTTTGCACCTTCATCGATAGCTGCCCAGTTCTTCTGAACAACGTCATCACCCTTACGTCCGTAAGTAGCTTTTGCAGCTGCCTTCATAAGGTCGATTGCCTGCTCTTCCGGAATAATACCGGTCAGTTTGAAGAATGCAGACTGAAGGATTGTATTAATACGGGTTGGTCCCATACCAGTCTCGATACCGATCTTCACACCGTCGATGGTGTAGAACTGGATATTGTGGTTAGCGATGAATGCTTTTACCTGTCCTGGTAAATGTTTCTCAAGACCTTCCATATCCCATGCACAGTTCAGAAGGAATGTACCGCCGTCTACCAGTTCCTGTACCATATTGTATTTGTTTACATAGGACGGGTTGTGGCATGCAACGAAGTTAGCCTTGTGAATCAGGTATGTGGATTTGATTGGTTTCTTACCAAAACGTAAGTGAGACATGGTAACACCGCCGGACTTCTTGGAGTCATAGTCAAAGTAAGCCTGAGCGTACATGTCAGTGTTGTCACCGATGATCTTGATGGAGTTCTTGTTAGCACCTACAGTACCGTCAGCACCAAGTCCCCAGAACTTGCAGTTGGTGGTTCCTTCCGGAGTAGTAACGATCGGAGCACCTGTTTCAAGAGAGAGATTTGTTACATCATCAACGATACCAAGTGTGAATTTTTCTTTGGTTGTGTTCTCGAATACAGCTACGATCTGTGCCGGAGTTGTATCTTTGGAGCCTAAGCCGTAACGTCCGGAGAATACCGGTACATCTTTGAACTGGCTGTTCTTAAGAGCTGCAACAACGTCTAACCACAGCGGCTCGCCAAGTGCACCAGGCTCTTTGGTTCTGTCAAGAACAGTAATCTGTTTGGTAGTTGCAGGGAAAGCTGCAATAAGTGCTTCCGCGCTGAATGGTCTGTAAAGACGAACTTTTACGACACCAACTTTTTTACCTGCTGCTGCAAGGTAATCGATGGTCTCTTCAATTGTATCGTTTACAGAACCCATAGCTACAACTACATGCTCAGCATCTTCTGCACCATAGTAGTTGAACAGTTTGTAGTCTGTTCCGATTTTAGCGTTTACTTTGTCCATGTATTCCTGTACAACTGCCGGAAGAGCATCGTAGTACGGGTTACATGCTTCTCTTGCCTGGAAGAAGATATCCGGGTTCTGAGCGGAACCTCTCTGGCATGGATGATTCGGGTTCAGAGCATGGTTACGGAATTCCTGAATAGCGTCCATATCAGCCATATCTTTCAGATCTTCGTAATCCCATGTTTCAATTTTCTGGATTTCGTGAGATGTACGGAATCCATCGAAGAAGTTGATGAAAGGAACTTTGCCTTTGATAGCTGCCAGATGTGCAACCGGAGTCAGGTCCATAACTTCCTGTACAGAAGACTCGCACAGCATAGCGCATCCTGTCTGACGACATGCCATTACGTCGGAATGGTCACCGAAAATGGAAAGTGCGTGAGAAGCAAGTGCACGAGCGGATACGTTGATAACGCCCGGTAACTGTTCACCAGCGATTTTGTAAAGGTTCGGGATCATCAGAAGAAGACCCTGAGATGCAGTGTAAGTAGTTGTCAGAGCACCAGCTGCCAGAGATCCGTGAACTGCACCGGCAGCACCTGCCTCAGACTGCATTTCAGTTACCTGTACTTCCTGTCCGAAGATGTTTTTTCTTCCCTGGGTGGCCCACTCGTCTGTAGCTTCAGCCATAACAGATGAAGGGGTGATCGGGTAAATTGCAGCTACATCAGAATAAGCGTAAGATGCATGAGCGGCTGCATGGTTACCATCCATGGTTTTCATCTTTCTTGCCATAGTTTCTTTTCCTCCTTAAAGGTATGAAAATAATTATTTCTAGACAACGGATGTGTCTAAAATTCCATTTACGATTATAACATAATTTTACAGTTATGTCCAACCGGATTATCTATTTTTTGTACCTAATTGCATACAAGCGTGATATTTTTAATAAATCTTAATCAAAAAGGGTGTGTTTTCCCAGTCAGCAGTTGCCTTTTATTCATAGCTGAGGCCTGCACTGTCAGACATTTCCGTTTTAAAATGCAAAAAAAGGAAATCTGCCATATCATTTCAACAGATTTCCTTTCCCCTGTCTGTTTCTTTTTATCCTTTTACTCATTCTTCACCAGTTCACCCAGCGGTCTGCGTTTCAGCATTTCGCATAACTCATGCTGTATATCCAAAAGTTCATAATGGACACGGCAGGAAATTCCGTCCTGTCCGTCGCGCATGCAATGGAACTCCGGATCAAGACAGTCTATGATAAACATATCCGAATCAATCGCAGAATAGATGTCAAACAGCGTCAGTTTATCCAGGTCACGATTCAGGGAATATCCTCCATGCACTCCGCGGTAGCCGCGTACAATTTTCGCTTTCTGAAGTTTTTTTAAAATTTTGTAGGCAAATGGAGCTGTTATACTTTCCTTTTCGCAGATCTCATTGACGCTAAGCCTTCCATTCTCATTTCCAGCCAAAGCGCGGATAACTCTCATTGCGTAATCGCATTCCCTGGTGATAAACATGTTGATGCCCTCTCTCTATATACATTCCAAACAAACAGCTACTTTCTCTTTTTCAGGATTAAGGAAATTATACCAATACTTGCCCAAAAATACAAGGATTCTTCGCGAATATTTTAAGAAAATTCTAAATATTTTCAAAAATTGTATATGTTTGCAGACTAATTCTCGATTATTTTTCTCCAATTATAGTAATTTTTCTAATTGAACAATTTAGGCGAAAGGACATTTTTTACAGTTATTTAATTTATATTTTTTCTGATTTCAGATTTTTTCAATAATTTCACTGCAAATTTCCAAAGCAGTCTTATTATCTGTGGAAATCACCATATCTGCAGCCTCTTCATATTTCGGAGCTCTTTTCTGCATTAAAGAGGAAATATATTCCACATTCATATTGCCTTCCAGCAATGGCCGGTCATGAAAACAGTGTACTCTCTCATAAACTGTTTCCGGTTTTGCACTCAGAAGTACAATTTTTCCATGCTTCTTCATTTCCTGTACATTGCAGTCTCTCATCGCAGTTCCTCCGCCGCAGGAAACGACAGTATTTTTCTTGGTTCCGAACTGCTTCAGGAGCGACGTTTCCAGATGTCTGAAATATTCCTCTCCATCCTGAGCAAAGATTTCGGAAATCGATTTTCCCTCATTTTTTTCAATCTGTTCGTCCATCTCCATTTTTTCCATTCCGTATTCCCTGCAAAAGCAGTCTGCAACGGTGCTCTTTCCGCAGCCCATAAATCCGATCAGAAATATATTTCCATTTATTATCTGTTTTTTCTCATTCATCGTTCTGTACCTCTTCTGTATTTTTCAAGCATGTGGTTACTGTCCATTTCGTTCGCAGCAGCCATTTTTTTGCTTATCGAAATTATAACAATATCCCTCTCCCGTGTAAAGCGCACTTTTTTCGGAAAAATCCGTTGGAATTCAAAAATACCTCTTGCAAAATCCCTATTTTACGGTACAATGGAAATCGGCTACAAAAGCAATCGTAGCATTATAATAGGAAATAAAGAAACCATAACCGTAGCTGTTCCCTGTCAGAGAACAGTCACTTACAAACAGGAAAAGAGGTACCTTATGATTTCAGCAAATAATATCACGTTGCGTGTAGGCAAAAAAGCCTTATTCGAAGACGTTAATATCAAATTTACCGAAGGCAACTGCTATGGTCTGATCGGCGCCAACGGAGCAGGAAAATCCACCTTTCTGAAGATCCTTTCCGGACAGCTTGAGCCGACGAAAGGTGATGTAGTCATCACTCCCGGACAGCGGCTTTCCTTCCTGCAGCAGGATCATTTTAAATATGATGCTTACCCGGTTTTGGATACCGTAATTATGGGCAACGCAAGACTCTATGAGATTATGAAAGAAAAAGAAGCCATCTATGCCAAAGAAGATTTCACAGACGAAGATGGCATCCGTGCCAGCGAACTGGAAGGCGAATTCGCCGAAATGAACGGATGGGAGGCAGAATCCGATGCAGCGACTCTTCTGAACGGTCTTGGCATCGAAACAGAATTCCATTATACTCCGATGGCAGACCTTACCGGTAGCCAGAAGGTAAAAGTTCTCCTTGCACAGGCGCTTTTCGGTAATCCGGATATCCTTCTTCTCGACGAGCCTACCAACCACCTGGATCTGCCGGCTATTGAATGGCTGGAGGAATTTCTGATCAACTTTGACAACACCGTCATCGTTGTTTCTCATGACCGTTATTTCTTAAATAAAGTATGTACCCATACTGCGGATATTGACTACGGCAAAATCCAGCTTTATGCCGGAAACTATGATTTCTGGTTTGAATCCAGTCAGCTCCTCATCAAACAGATGAAAGAAGCCAATAAGAAAAAAGAAGAAAAAATCAAGGAATTGCAGGAATTCATTTCCCGATTCAGCGCAAATGCTTCCAAATCCAAACAGGCTACTTCCCGTAAGCGTGCCCTGGAAAAAATCCAGCTGGATGAAATGCGTCCTTCCAGCCGCAAATATCCATATATTGATTTCCGTCCCAACCGTGAAATCGGAAACGAAGTTCTGATGGTAGAGAATCTTTCCAAAACCATCGATGGCGTAAAAGTTCTTGACAATATCACTTTTACTCTCGGACATAACGACAAAGTTGCTTTTGTCGGCGCCAACGAGCAGGCTACTACCACATTTTTCAAGATTCTTATGGGAGAAATGGAACCGGACGAAGGAAATTACAAATGGGGTGTTACAACTTCTCAGGCTTATTTCCCGAAGGACAGTACAAAGGAATTTGATAACGACCTGACAATCACCGACTGGCTGACACAGTATTCCGAGATCAAGGATGCAACCTATGTGCGTGGCTTCCTCGGACGTATGCTCTTCCCTGGTGAAGACGGAGTAAAACGTGTGAAGGTGCTTTCCGGTGGTGAAAAGGTACGCTGCCTTCTTTCCAAAATGATGATCTCCGGTGCAAATATCCTGCTTCTTGATGAGCCTACCAACCATCTGGATATGGAATCCATCACTGCACTGAACAATGGTCTGATTAAATTTCCGGGAGTCATCCTTTTCACTTCTCATGACCACCAGTTTGTACAGACAACTGCCAACCGTATTATGGAAATCCTTCCGAATGGTACCCTGGTAGACAAAATCACTACTTATGATGAATATCTTGCAAGTGATGAAATGGCCAAGAAACGTCATGTTTATACCATGAACGAAGAGGACGAGAACGATAACTGATCTTACAGAAACAGAGGATTCTATCTCTGAGCGGAAATTTCTGTTGACTCAGATATTACGAAAACAAAAAAGGAATACAGGGATGAAGATATCATTCATTCCCTGTATTCCTTTTCTCATATCATAGGAAAGTGCTTTGCATTTTCCTATGATATAAGAAAGCCCTTCGGGCAGGATCGCACTGCGGCGGAGCGGAAATATATTGCTAAAGCAATCCGCCGCAGGCGGAGAATCCTGCAAAGCAGGATTCTTTCTTATACTGTGATATCCGCCAGCTTTCCTCCCGTCACTTTGAGCAATGCATCCAGAGGAACCTTCAAAGTAAGACCAATGCGTCCTCCGCTTACATAAATCTCATCAAAATTTCCTGCAGAACTGTCAAACACCGTTGGATAGGCTTTCTTCATTCCGATCGGACTGCAGCCTCCCCGTACATAACCGGTAATTTTCAGAATATCTTTTACATGGATCATATCAACAGACTTTTCTCCCACTGCTTTTGCCGCCTCTTTTCGATCCACTTCTTTTTCGATAGGGACAACAAACACATAATATCCTCCGCTCTTCCCTTCCATTACCAGTGTTTTAAATGATTGCTCATAAGGGGCGCCTGTAAGATCCGCACTGTGGATTCCGTCAATAAACTCATCACATTCATAGGTAAGAGTCTCATATGTAATTTTTTGTCTGTCCAGCATGCGCATTGCATTTGTTTTTGCTTCTTTCGCCATTGTTTCTTTCCTCCTGTACCGAAAATTCTGTCATCTGTGATGGATCATTCATTCTGTATCAGAATTTCCCTCGTTTCTTTTTATTGTTATTGCTTATCTCCTCATCCTCATACGATTCCTCATCAAAATCATCCGCTCTTTTATACTCGTATTTGGATTTCCTTTCTTCTGCGTATCTGCCATGATCCTCATAGGCAGAATCTTCTTCGTCTTCGTCCTCATCTCTGTGATTCGTCGCAAACTGAATGATCAGGCCAAGCACTGCAAAACCGGCACTAAGCGCCAGTGCATACGGAAATTCAGCCAGACCTCCGATTTTGGTAAGAGAATACCCAGCCAAAATTCCTCCCAGAAGGCTGGTTCCCACAATGATCACTTCTCTGGCAAATCGAACACCAAGCACCCCGATCGCCACTCCGATCAGGATACACAGGAAAAAGATTGCCGAAGTAGTCGGATGCAGAATATAAACGCTCAGAGTCATACCAATTCCGGCACCAAGAACAAAAATGCCGAACCGGTAGACAAGAAATGCGATAACGCCAAGAGCAATACCGCCTCCGAGCATTGCCGCAAGATAAATCATGTTGTCTTCGATGCCCATACTCCTTGCCACAAACAGTCCTGCAAGCGCACCTCCCACAAATCCGAAAAGCATCACCCAGAATCTCAGCAGCCGGTATCCAAGTACACAATTCATAATCCCAAATATCATCAGGATACCAAATATTCCAATCATCACAGAAGGAATCGTCTCCATATTACGAAATCGTTCCAATATTTCCATAATTCCTGTCAATACATCTGCCATACTCTCTTCCTCCTCATCACTGTTTCATTATCATTTCGTCAGACAGCAGCATCCTTTTCGTTTTCTGAAAGCATATTCCTGTGTCAGAACATAAAATAAAATGTTTTCATATGATCCAGAATCCCATAATGATATTCCACCTCATTCATCCCATAAAGGTCCATATAATATCTGGCAACTTCCTGAACACCATTTCCCTGTATCAAGTCAGCATAAGCCAGATCAAAAGCTTCCTGACTGCTGAATTTAAAACGTACAACAGCTGCACCATAATTCAAGCGCATCTTGCAGTATTCATAAATCGTCTGATAGTCATAGGTGTCAAAGCATCCCTGATTCAGGATGTAAAAATTCTTCTCCGTGGCTGTACAGTCCGGAACAGCAAATTCTTCAGAAGGCCAATATGTTATTTCATACTCATCAGGAAAAGGACAAAGATAATCATAAATCGTCGTCTTATGTTCCGCCATCTGCACTGCGTCTCCTTCCAGGAACTGAGGCTGATCTCCATTCGTCGCATCCACATAGTAATACTCGCCGTCAATCTGAACGATATTCCACGCATGACCCTCATCACTGCCATCTGCATCCCCATCTACATAAATACAGGGAATTCCAAAACGTTCCAGCAGATACTGCAGCGCACCGGCATAACCCGCGCAGACCGCGCTTTTCTTCCAGAATATGCCTGCAATACTCTGATCATCTTCCGACAGCATGTATTCTGTCGAATCAATCAGATATGTGTAAACCGTCTTTACGATCTCATAGATATCCGCATTTTCCGGAAGAAGTTCATTCACTTCCTGCCACGCAAGTTCAATCGACTGGTCGATTTGTATTATTTCCTCTTCCGTATAGGAATATCCCGGAGAAAACAAACAATAATCACTGCCTTCATAAGTTGTTTTATACACCTGCAGGCGGTTATGAACCCAATATAACTCCGGGTGATCCTTCAGAAGCGCATGATAAGCTCTGTCAACTTCTTCATTGTCACAAATAGTGACATAAAACTCCTCCTGCCTTGCCCGGATACCATCAAGCATTTCTCTGTATCCACGCTGTTCCTCCTCCGTCAGCAGTTTAAAATAATACTCCTGATGTCCCTCTTCTGCCTGTATCACTTCCTGCTCCCGCAGATTCTTTACTTCCGCAGGTTCACTCCCCCAAAATTCCATGGCAGAGCTTAGCCATTCACCGAACCCTGCAGAAGGATTACTCACTTCAGAAACGCACGGAATTTCTTTCCACAGCATAATTCCGGATAAAACCATGCAGAAAAGAAGTATCCATTTTATCCATCTATTCTTTTTCTTCATCTGTACTCCTGTTCCTGTATCCAATCGATATGAGACATTATATATGATTCACCCTCTGTTTGTAAATCGAATCCTCAATAATCAAAGGAAATGATTGCTATTTTTCTTCAAACGCGTTAAACTGTTAAAGACTGTATGGTCAGTCTGTTTGACCAGATTATTCCGGTACCATGTACCCTGATCGCATCTTATCCTTTCGGGAGGTTTATTATGAGTGTAAAAATTCCAATTGAAACATCTGCAAGACATATTCATGTCTCCAGAGAAGATTTTGAAAAACTGTTCGGGGAAGGAGCAGAGCTTCATTATACAAAAGAGCTCAGCCAGCCCGGCCAATACCTTTGTAAAGAACGCCTGACGGTCCAGGGGCCATCCGGCAAGTTTGAAAACATGGCGATTCTGGGACCTTTTCGTAAAGAAACACAGGTAGAAGTGTCTCTTACTGATACCCGGAAGCTCGGTCTTCCCGGTATTATCCGTCAGTCCGGAGATACAGAAGGTACTCCCGGCTGTACGCTGATCGGTCCGGGAGGTTCTCTTGAAATCCCCAAAGGTGTGATCGTTGCCAAACGCCACATCCACATGACTCCGGAGGATGCGTGGTCCTTACGCGTCCGTGACAATGATGAAGTTTTTGTCCTTACAAAAAGTTATGGACGTGCTCTGATCTATGCAGATGTTGTGGTACGTGTCAACCAGAATTTCCATTTGGCTATGCACGTTGATACAGACGAAGCAAACGCATTTTCCAGTGATGCAGAACCTTACGGTGTCATTGTCAGACTTTTTGATGATAATTACAATACGGACAAATGGATTGAAGAAGTACTTTCCGGAATTCATCGCTGACACTTCTTTTTCTTTTACCAGAGCAATTTGCAAACACGCTCTGGAATCATCGTTCTATTTGTGCAAAAAACCATGCTGATTCTCAACGCACCAGCATGGTTTTCCTTTTCTTATTCTCCGATAAACAACTCTACATCTGCCATATCCGTAAGGATATTTTTCTCTTCTGTTTCTTCAGGCGATGTAAAACTGTTTTCTTTTATAATATTCTGAAGGGCATTTCCGACTTTTACACTGTTCTGTCCTGCAGCAATGCTGTCCCAGTAATTGGTATCATAGCTGCTGTCTCCTGAATAGAAGGAAGGCTGTCTGATATAACGGAAGCTTGCGCTGTAAGCCTCTCCGACTGTGACTCCATTCTTACTCGAAGAGCAATGTACCGCAATCCAGTCGCCGGAATCTGTCTTTCCGCACAGAATTCCAACATGATTATCGGAACCTGCTTCCGGACCTCTCTGGAATACAAGATCCCCAGGCTGAGCATCCTGTTCACTGACAACTTGTGCATTCACCCATTGTTCCGATGTTCCGTCTCCGACCGCACTCTGCATAGACTGGTCATGATATCCGTTCACAACTGCCCAGGTGACAAAGCCGCTGCAGTCCAGTCCGTAGGCACGCACAGTCCCTGTACTGTTGCTTCCTGCCGATGTTACTCTCTCAGCTGTTCCCCAGGAAGGGTCATCTCCAAACACGGTAGATTTACCGCCCCAGAAATATCCAACCTTACCAACCAGCGAATAAGCTGCAGCAATTACATTCACGCGTTCTTCCGACACATCATCTCCAACGCTCTGGCGAACAAAGCCTTTTGCGGCAGTAACTGTTGCACAAAGCAGCTTGCAGTCTGTCTCGACATACTTTTTCAGAATCTGCCTGTCCTCACGGGAAATCTCATTTTTCTTAATATAGTAATTGATATGGCGATTACCGTAAGAAACGTTTGTGATATGCTCCTTATCTCTGACAACCGGATTCATTTCTTCAAAAATCGCAGCAAGTTCCTCCTTGCAGGAAGAATCCAGTGTAAAAGAAGCTGCACCTTCTTTACTTTTTTCATAGATATACACGGCAATGATATCCTGCCAGTTTCTTACCAGAAACGTATCCTCTGAAGTTGTCACACCGTCTGTACGGGAATCACTTGCATCTTCCAGTTTGTATTTTTTCTTGTAATCTTTTTCTATGGAATCCATCACGCTTGCAAAATCTTCGGAAAAAGTCAGCTGATACTCACTTTTCAACGTATCCAGGTAGAATTCTTTTCCTGCATGGATATTGGATACCATATTGGTGTAATATACAGGTTCACCGACTTTTACATCGATCGTCTGAATGCCGGTTCCATCCGTAATCTCCGAACCGTCCCCAAATTCGTCAGTCTTGTCCTCATCAGCTGCGGCCTTTAATTCGGATATAATGTTCTCATAACCTAACAGCAAATCGTAATTACTTACCAATGCCTGTTCTTCCGCTGAAAGTTTATCATATTTCAGGCGAAGGCTCTTCACCTGAAGTTCATAATCCAGCGTAATCTCCACTTCACTCAAAGCCTGAATCCCATCGACAATTTCCTTCACATTCTCTGGAAGAAGTCCTTCTTCCGGAGTCGGCGTCGGTGTTTCAGATGGTTCCGGCGTTGGGGTAAGTTCCCCGTCCGGTGTTGGTGTTGGCGTCAGTTCTCCATCGGGTGTCTCTGTTGGTTCCGGCGTCTCTGACGGTGTTGGTGTTTCTGATGGGGCAGGACTCTCTGATGGAGACGGTGTCTCTGATGGTCCTGGTGTAACCGATTCCTCAGAATCAAAAGAATTATCCTCTTCTGATGATGCACTGCCGTTTTCATCCGACTTATTATCGGAAGGCTCCTGATTTGCTTCCTGTCCGCTGCTGCCAGATTCATCGCTGCCGCCTGTCGATCCCGGTTCCTGATTGATTACCGGAGACTCTGCTGATGTTTCGGCAACCGGAACAACTTCAGACTGAGCAGCCGCTGTCGTTGTATCCACGGCCTTCACCTCAGCAGAAGCAACTTCCGAAGCTGTCAGATCCGCTTCATCAGAAGCCATCGCAGAGAAAGAACCTGCCATAACCATTGTGGATATCAATGTTATACATAAACATCTTGTTAAATACTTATTTTTCATAATAAATAAGATGCTCCCTTCTTTCCTTGGGCATCCCTTTACTCCCCACTATAAAGGTATGCTATATAGCAGAATTTCAACTAATTATTCTCCAACTTACATAGTACCTGTGTATTTTAGCATAATTTTTCCACAAAATCAACCGCCGGAGTCTTCACTCCGGCGGATATATAAAAAATTCACATTTTCTTCACACTTCATTCTTACGCAACAGTAAATTCAAAATTGCCGTGTGACATACACAGTTCAAACATTCCACGAACCACCTGAAGACAAACAGAAAGGATATAACGGATATCTTCTTCAATTGTGCGAACTTTCCTAAGGTAATCTGCATGCTTTCTTTCAACATAAGAAATCAGCTCCTGCAAATTGCCAAAATGAATGGTCTGTTCATCTTTGAGAAGGACTGCTGCTTCTCCGTTCTGAATACATTTTTTAAGGCCATTTTTCAGTTCTTTTTCATAATGGTTGTGTTCCATAAATGTTCCATGAAACGTCTTATTATGCGGAAAAGTGAAATAATCAGCAATATAATGAATCACTTCACCGAAACGGCGCCAGAACACTCTCTCATTGCAGACCTGAGAACCATTCTCCACCAGAAAACGAATTCTGTCCTGAATATTCCCAAATGTCCCGAAATATTCATGCCTTGTCGTCAAAAAGGAAGGCTTGCAGTCCGGAAGAATGCTTCCCAGACAAAACGCTTTTCTATGTAACTGAAGGCTGTGAGCCGTTTTCATTTGATCTGCCAGATAGCCTGCCAGAAGGATGTGGGATTTTTTTCTCAATGTTGTCCTCTTCTTTCCTGTTCTGCGGATGTTACCGAAAACATTGTACAGAAAAAGCGGATTTCTTCACCTTTTCGTTATCTGCAACCAAATCAACTATAACAGAAATCATTTCTGATTGCAATTCATCTATTCGTAAAAAAATGTGAAAAATTGTATTTTTTTATGTACTTTTTATTTTCCATTGAAAACACTGTACGTACTTCCAGCCTGAAGCTCTATGCCATGAGTCTCTGCAAGCTCATGAACGGTCACCAGTTCGTAACCCTGTTCTATCAGTTTCGGAATAATTATTTCAGCAGCATCCACAGTCTGTGAATAAATATCATGCATAAGAACGATAGAACCATCCTCAACCTGAGAAAGCACAGCATCCGCTGTTTTCTGGGCATCAAGTGTTTCCCAGTCCTCTGTATCAATGGACCAGAGAATCATCGGCACAGTCACCTGAGATACCACCGCATCATTGATTGAACCGTAGGGCGGTCTTAATACTGTGGAAACATGCCCTGTCAGTTCCTGGATCAGCTGGTCGGTTCTGGCAATCTCTGAAGCGATTCCATCAGAATCCAGAGTGGTAAAATCCGTATGAGAGTAAGAATGATTGCCAATCTCGCATCCCAGAGAATCGATACGCTTTACCTGATCCGGAAAATAACTGGCTTCCTCACCCACAAGGAAAAAAGTGGCTTTCGCCTGATTCGCTTCCAGACAGTCGAGAAGTCTGTCCGTGAAAGAGCTTGGACCATCATCAAATGTCAGGGCAACTGTTTTCTTATTCTGACTCTGATTTGTTTTTTTATCATCGGATTGCGCTTCTTCCTGAGCTGCAGCTGTTTTTTCTTCGCTTTCTTCCGCCGCTTTATCGTCTTTTTCTTCTGTCTCCGCTGTTCCTTTATCTTTTGTTTCTGATTTCTTCGATTCTTCCAGCTTCTTCTCTGACACAGATTCTTCTGTCTGCTTTGCTTCTGCATCTTTTCCGGAAGTCTCCGTCTTACCATCTTTCAGTCTGCCATCATTCAGAAAAACATAGGTTTCTTTGTCTATTATGACTTCTCCGGTCTGCATGATGCCATCCATATCCAGATAATATGTGTTTCCGTCGTCTTCCAGCCAGCCGGTCTGCATAATGCCATCTTTATCAAAATAATAATGATGTCCGTCCGTATCAATCAGCCATCCAGTATATGGAGCACCATCAACAAGGAACATCCAGTTGCTTCCGCTAGAAGTCCATACCCCTTTTGATGCTTCGGGAGAAGCTTCTTCTTTCTGCGGTTCTTCTTTCTGCGGTTCTTCCTCCTCCACAGGTTTTTCTATAGGTTCGGGCGTCACAGTTGGCTCTGAAACATTTTCTGTATCCTGTGAATCCCCGTCCACCAGGCTGTCGTCCGCATGAGAAATGGCATCTTCTTTATCTGCGGCAACAAACATATCCGGCTCTGTTCCAGTCACACCCGAAGAACGTTTCGCAGAGGATCCTGTCAATATAATTCCGAAAAATACGCACAGCAAAATCAAAATCATAAACAGTACTGGATTCGTCCGTTTTTTATCCCCCGGCATCTTATTACCTCCTTATCTGAAAGTCTGTTAAAATCCGTTTATTCTGCACGGAAATCCGGTGTGCCGTACAGGTCATAAGGAGTGCTCTGATATACGTAATAATTCAGCCAGTTTGTATAAAGATTGTTGGCATGCGCACGCCACATAAGCAGCGGACGGTATTCCGGATCATCATCGCGGTAATAATTCTTCGGAATATCGATCGGCAATCCTTTGCTCATGTCACGTTTGTATTCTCCGTCAAGCGTAATTCTGTCATATTCCGGATGCCCCATCACAAAGATCTTACGTCCTTCATCAGCCATCGCAAGAAACAGTCCTGCCTCGTCCGATTCCGCAAGTACCATCAGTTTTTCGCATGCGTGGATATCTGCAATCGGCACCTCCGTATGTCTGGAATGCGGTGCAAGGAACATATCATCAAATCCACGGACCAGCGGAATCTTACGGTTTAATACTTTGTGCCAGAAAAGTCCGAACATCTTGGAATCCAGCGGTTTCTTCTGAAGTCCGTAGAAGTGATATAGTGCAGCCTGTGCCGCCCAGCACAGGAAAATAGTGGAAGTAACATGAGATTCTGTCCAGTCCATAATCTCTTCCAGTTCCTTCCAGTAATCCACCTCCTCAAATGTCATCTGCTCTACAGGCGCTCCTGTAATGATCATTCCGTCAAACTTCAGGTCTTTCAGTTCAGGAAACGTCTGATAAAACTTATTCAAGTGGCTCAAAGACGTGTTTTTGGATTCGTGGCTTTCCACTGTCATAAACGTTACATCTACCTGAAGCGGTGTATTGGAAAGGGAACGCAGAAGCTGAAGTTCCGTTTCCTCCTTGAGCGGCATCAGATTCAGTACCAGAATATTGATCGGACGGATATCCTGATGAAGTGCCCGGTTCTCATCCATCACAAAAATATTTTCCCGTTCCAGTATTTCTTTCACCGGCAGATCACTCTGTATTTTAATTGGCATATTTCTTCCTCCTCGAAGTATGGCTTTCACAAGCCTGCATATTTTATCATAAATCAGAACACGATTCCTCTACTGGTTAGTTCTGATTTTTTCTCATTTTATTTCCACTATGCTTTTCCTGTCATTTTCAGGAATTCCATTTCAGATATAATCGGAACCCCCAGTTCTTTCGCTTTTTTGTTTTTGGATGAATTGGAAGTTGTATCATTATTGATCAGATAATTCGTTTTGCCGGTTACAGAACCGGTAACCTTGCCTCCCATGGATTCAATCAGTGTTTTCACTTCTCCTCTGTTGGCAAAATGTTCCACGCTTCCTGTAATCACAAAATTCATTCCTGCCAAAATCTGTTCACCGGAAATTTCTTCTTTTTGGATGATCAGATGACTCAGAAGGTGATCCAGTTTCCGGTTATTCTCTTCCTTTGCAAAATAGCCGGTCATATTCTGCGCGATCACAGGACCGATTCCATCGATTGCACTGATCTCATCCGTTTGGGCATGCCGTATTTTTTCCAGATCATCATCAAAATAACGGCAGATTACTTTGGCATTGGCCAGACCGATATTGGCAATTCCCAGACTGTAGATGACTCTGGGAAGAGTTGTTTCTCTGGCCTTTTCAAGGCTTGCCAGAAGATTGTCAAAAGATTTTTCTCCAAAGCCTTCCATCGACGTGATCTCATTCCGATATTTCTCAATCTCAAAGATATCACCAAAATCATGGATATAGCCTCTGGCAATAAATTTCTCCAGCGTAGCTTCCGATAAGCCGTCAATATTCATGGCATCACGACTGACAAACAGGGTAAAGGCCTTTATCTTTTTTGCGGCACAGTCAGGATTCATACAGTAGAGTGCTTCCACCTCATTTTCTCTGATCACCTTTGCTTCCTGTCCGCATGCAGGGCATTGATCAGGAATGATCAGCTTCCTGCTTCTTGTAAGATTTTCTGCAATCTGCGGTATGATCATATTGGCTTTGTATACCTGAATCACATCGCCGATACCAAGTTCCAGTTCTTTAACGATACTGACATTGTGTACGCTTGCCCGGCTTACAGTAGTTCCTTCCAGTTCCACCGGTTCAAAAACAGCTACCGGATTGATCAGACCGGTTCTCGACGGACTCCATTCTATTTCAAGAAGATGTGTTTCCCGGATTTCATCCGCCCATTTAAAGGCAAATGCATTCCTCGGGAACTTGGCCGTACGTCCAAGCGACTCTCCAAACGCAATATCATCATATAGTGCAACCAATCCATCTGAAGGAAAATCATTCCCGGATATTGCTTCTGCAAAATAATCCATCGCCTCATCAAGTGTTTCCGAGGTTACCATACGATATTCCACGACTTCAAATCCCTGTGAAACCAGCCACTGAAACTGATACTCCCTGGAATTATGCATATCCACATTTTCTGCGCTTACCAGACTGAACGCATAAAAATGTACATTTCTCCGTGCAGTGATCTGATTGTTCAGCTGCCGGACAGAGCCGCTGCAAAGATTTCTCGGGTTTTTATAACGTGCGTCCACATCTTCAATGGATGCATTGATTTTTTCAAAATCAGAATACGTAATAATGGCTTCCCCTCTCAGTACCAGCCGACCCTGATACGGAATCTTAAGCGGTATATTACAGAATACCTTTGCATTATTGGTAATGACCTCACCGGTTGTTCCATTTCCGCGGGTAACAGCTTTTTGCAGTTCTCCATGTTCATACGTCAGAACAATAGTCAGTCCATCCAGCTTCCAGGAGAGCAGTGTTCTGTGATTTCCGATAAATGATCTCAGCACCTCGCGGTCTTTTGTTTTATCCAGAGAAAGCATGGGACTCTCATGGGTCTCTTTCGGCAGTGAGTCAACGGCTTCATACCCCACGCTGACGGTCGGACTTCCTGCCAGAACGGTTCCGGTTTCTTTTTCCAGTTCCTGAAGTCTGTCGTAAAGAGCGTCGTACTCCAGATTGCTCATGATTTCCCGGTCTTCCTGATAATATGCCTTTGCTGCTTCGTTCAGTTTTCTGGACAGTTCTTTCATTTCCTGTATGGATGCTCCTGTTTCCATGTTGTCCTCCTGTTTCAATTACAGTTTCATTCGATGAAAATGCCAGCATGGAAGTCAGCGTCCTCCATTCTTCAGAGGAAATTTCCCGATAACCTCCTTCTGGTATCCCATCCAGTGTCAGATTCATAATACGTATTCTTTTCAGAGTGGTGACATGATATCCAAAATATTCACACATTCGTCGGATCTGACGGTTCAGTCCCTGGGTCAGTATGATACGGAAACTCTTTTTTCCTGTCCGTTCGACTGTACAGGGACGCGTCACGGTATCCAGAATCGGAACACCGGATGCCATATTCTTTAAAAATTCATCCGTTACAGGCCTGTCTACTGCAACCAGATATTCTTTTTCATGGCGATTCCCGGCACGCATGATTCTATTGACCAGATCTCCCTGATTTGTCATGAGGAGAAGTCCCTCCGACTCTTTATCAAGTCTTCCAATCGGATAGATGCGAAGAGGATATTTCAGGTATTCCGTTACAGTAGTCTCCTGTCTCTGCTTCCTGGTACTGCACACAATTCCGCGCGGTTTATAAAACAAAAGAAGTACCCGCCGTTCCTCTTTTGTTACTTTTTTCCCATCTACCAATACATCATCTTCTGATGAGATTCTTTCTCCCGGTTCTGCTGCATGTCCATTTACGCTTACTCTCCCGGATGCAATCAGGCGATCCGCTTCCCTTCGGGAACAGACTCCCGTTTCGCTCAAAAATTTATTGATTCTGATATCACCAGAGCTGTCTGTTTTTTGACAGTTCACAAGATTGTCTGTTTTTTGATGGTTCATAGGTTCTGTTTGCTTCCCTGTATTCATATAGATTTGCTCTGTTTCTCCATACCCGTTTTTTATTATATATTTTTTTTCGTATATCCGCAACCTGTGTTTCCCTTTATGGTTTTCCCTTTTCCTTTGTCACAAAAAAGGGGCTCCCGCACATAGGTTTTCCAATGCGGCATCCCCTTTTACATACCATATTTACTTTTTATCAGACTTACTCAAGAAGACTGTTGTGAACATACCCTGAAATACCATCATAACTGATCTGGATCCATTCACCTTCCTGGCCTGTTTTTTCGACCTCTGTTCCGGCAGAAAGAACATCAATAATTTCTGCTTCACTGTCCGCAGACTCTCTTACATTACATTCTTCTATTACCGTAAGCTTTGTACCATTTTCCGATACAGAAGATGACTGACCATCTTCTCCAAGTCCTTCAAGAAATTCCGCAAGTGCAGGATCCTCCTGCTGTGCTTTTTCATTTTCTGCCTGTACTTCTGCAATAAGCTCTGCCACATCCGCATCTTTCTGCATTTCATCCGTATAAGCAGTAATCTCTGCATCCTGCAGAGCGCCCCCATCAATTTTCAGTTTGCCTTCACTGTCCGTTTCCACATAAAACTGACTCAATGCAGGCACCGGTGTATCAATTCCCTTACACATGTATTGAAAAACAGCATATACTACATAAGAATCTTCTGTCAATCCCTTTTTACTGTAGACATCCTTAACTTCATACCCTTCAATGTAATCTTTGGAATTGGTAATTCTGGCTTCATCTGACGGTGACAGATCATACTCCAGAGTTCTGAGTGTGGCAATATCTTTCTCCCCAAGAGCCTTGTAATAGCTCTTAATCAATGCAGTCATTTCTGCATTATTTTTTTCCATGGGATTGGTATCTTCTTTCTTCCCGTCGTTTGTCTCCCCATCATCTTCCGGAGAAGAAGGAACATTTCCCTGGTCGTTGTTCTCCGCTGACAGCTGTCCGGCTTCCTGCTGCTTTGATTCGGAATTCCCCTTATTGCTTCCGACGCATGCACGAAAACCCAGAATAGCCACAGCAACGATTAACAGAATTGCTCCGCCAAGCATAAAATAGCGAAGGTTATCTGATAACCATTCTCTGAAATTATCCAAGTTCTTGTCCTCCTTATAATACAACACGCCGGAACGGAAGACCCGTTCCGGACAATACACCTGAAGGGAATCGAACCCCCGCACATGGTACCGGAAACCACTGCTCTATCCACTGAGCTACAGGTGCATATTAATTGGTAATCCCAAGACTTTTATACTATAACACACTTTTTGGGATTTGTAAAGTTTTATGTTTGATTATTAAAATCCGGGGAAATCACTGAAAATAATGACTTTTCTAATTAACATCCCAAAAGTGTGTTATAAAAAATTATTTTTTCTCTTCCCAGTCAAACCGATATACCACATATTCTTCTGTCTGCGCAATCGGTATACAGCCGACTTCTTTTAAATAGTCATGTTTCAGATTCAAGACAGATACAACCAGATAATCCGTTTTGGCAGTAATCAAAGCATCACAAAATATATCTTTGTCTACATCTTCATTATAATATACAACATCCATAATTGCTTTCTGTCTTTGATAACTGGCTTTTTCCGAATTTACTTTGATCACACCGGAACCTGCCCGATAAAGCACCGCATCCCGGTTCAGTACCAGAAAAAGTGAAGCATCGTACTGCCTTGCAGTAAAATTCAATCCAATATCGAATACTACTCTCGGATTTTCTTTCTTACCATCTCCGTGAATCACCGAACAGACGGACCTGAGCTCATCAGGCACTTTATAAAGATTTTCCGCAGCAGTAAAATTTTGGGCAATTCCCTGCATAGGTGTTCCGGAACATACAATAATTGCGACCATCAGTAATGCGGCCACTATTTTCCCGGCTGTTTTTTTTCGAGAGCAAATAATTCGGACTGCATAATAGGCAATTCCCGGAATCACAGGAAGAATCCAGAAAAAGCGGTAATATTCGTCTTCGAAATTCATTTTCGGGATGACATACTTCACAAATAACGGATTATATACCGTTAACGCCAGAGAAAGTGCATAGCAGAGAAAAATACGCGCTGTCTGTTTTTTATGATAAAATAAACTCCATAATATTCCACACAGAAATAAAATCGGAAACAGACAGCTGCCCCAGTATTCTTCTGCACAGACCCGCACAAACCGCAGACCTAATTCCTCAATGCTGACTCCAGCCATACTTATCCCTCCTTATGATGCATGAAATACAAACCATCCGGTTTTTGTACCATAATACAGAAGAAAATACAGCACTTCCGGAATCATACAAATACACAGCGGAATCACCTTTTTAACATTTTTACGCTGCCATAGCATCGGAAAAATACCTGCCGCTATGGCAGCCAGCAGAATAATCGAAGACCCCGAAAAACATACCGCGCTCAAAGATGACAGAAAGAGCATAATCCACATATTTCTTTCCTCTTCCTTCCAGAACCAGATGCTGCAGTACAAAACTGCCGGTATCGCAATATTTGCAAGGAGTGATTTTCCTTCGTATGCTCTTGTAAAGAAAAACGTGCCTGAAGTATAAATGGTATTTGTAAACAACTGCAGCAGGCATACAAAACATACCATCATGTCTGCTTTCTTTTTATTGTTATCAAACAGTCTCTTTCCGATCTGATAGATGATCAGATTGGCGACCAGTACATTCATAACGGACATCACTGTTTTTGACTGTACAATCGGATGAATTCCTAAAAGTTCACACCAGACAGCGTTATGCATCGGATAACCTGAAAAAACATATCGTTCTTCAAATTCTTTCAAAAGGCTGCCGGTATATGGATTATAGCGGCACATCGTTCCTGTATAGACAGAAGTAGAGACTGTTCCGACATAATATGCTGCATCCGCAGTCGTATCCTGATACAAAGCCACAACCACGCATTGAAATACAATTACGGCTGCCGCCAGAAGAAGCATCCAGGAATGCTCCTTCCAGACTTCTGAAATCTTAAGACATTGAGCTGCCCACTGTTTCCTCATCAATACTGTACCGATACCCCAAACAACGATAAGCAGTATTCCCCAGCAAACAGAAAAAGCATGTAAAGGTACCCAAAGAAGAGTCATTGGCACAACGATAAGTTCAAATATGGAAAAATAAAGGAGATAGCCAAGGATCACTGCCATTGAAGAATCCTGTTTCATTTTCAGCGTTTTCATCAATACACTTCCAAAAACAAAAAACACCAAAAACTGAAGACAGAATCCGCATCCTGCTCTCATTAACTCTATCATAATCTGCTTATTCCCTTTCTTCCTGCTCCAGAATTCCCATCGCAATTTTTTCCGGTGTAATAGGAAGCTCTCTTGCTCTTACTCCTACTGCATTATAAATCGCATTGGCAATTGCCGGAGATGGCGTATCGATAACCAGTTCTCCGATCGATTTTGCCCCGAAAGGCCCTGTCTCTTCATAACTGCTGCGGAAATCCACACGTATGGAACCAATATCCATTCTGCTTGGAATCTTATACTGCATAAAGGAATTATTACGGACAGCGCCCTTTTCGCTGTACTGTACATCTTCATACAGTGCCATGCCGATTCCCTGGGCAATTCCGCCCTCGGTCTGCACACGCGCCAGGTTCGGGTTGATCGGTGTTCCGCAGTCTGCAACTGCTACATAATCCAGCACCTTTACGCTTCCTGTTTCTTTATCGATCTCCACTTCAGCCATTCCCACCATATAAGGAGGCGGAGAAATCTGAGATGAATGCGATCTTGTCACCTGAAGTTCCTGGGTATTTCCGCAGGTACCTTTTACAGCAATCTCCCTGAGCGAAACTTTTTTATCACTGGAATATACATATTCTCCGTCAAAATCCACCTGATCTTTTTCTGCATCCAGCATAGCGGCGCCAAGCGCACAGATTTTTTCCCGCAGGGCTTCACACGCATGCATCACAGCAACACCGGTAGTATACGTTGTCGCGGATGCGTAAGAGCCGGAATCATATGGAGAAATATCGGTATCCACACCGAACACAACAATATTTTCCATGGAAGTTTCCAGACATTCGGCAGCAATCTGAGCCATAATGGTATCACAGCCCGTACCCATATCGGTACATCCAAGCCCCAGTGTATAGGAACCGTCTTCATTCAGCTTCAGATCCGCACCGCCTACATCAACGCCTGCAATGGATGATCCCTGCATTGCCATCGCAACACCGACACCGCGCACCTTGCCGTTTCCCATATCGCGGCATGGATATTTGGCATCCCAGTCCATCATTTCTTTTGCCCGGACCATACACTGATCCATGGCACAGCTTGTTGCATAAGGGCTGTCCGGATATCCCGGAAGCGGACCGCCTTCCAGAGGCATATTCAGTTCTCTGATTTTTACAGGATCCATATGCATCTGTGCTGCCAGTTCATTCACTGCAGATTCTACCGCAAAAATACCCTGTGTGGCACCATAACCGCGGTATGCTCCGGCAGCCTGCATATTCGTATAGACCACATCGTAGGCAAACCGGTAAGCTTCCAGGTGACGGTAAAGAGCAATGGATTTATGCCCGCTCAGAGAAACTGTTGTCGGTCCATGCTCACCGTAAGCACCGGTGTTGGACAGAGAATACACATCCAGAACACGGACGATTCCATTTTCATCCGCTCCTGCACGAACACGAATTTCCATTTCATGCCGCGGAGAAGAACAGATCTGCGATTCATATCTGGAATAGACAAGCTTACATGGACGTCCTGTTTTCCAGGTCACAAATGCAGGATATACATCGGATACAGCAGTCTGTTTCGCACCGAATCCTCCGCCGATACGCGGCTTGATCACACGGATCTTCGATGAAGGAATATCCAGGGCTGTTCCCAGAATTCTCCTTACATGGAATGGGATCTGTGTCGATGAAACCACATTCAATCGTCCGAAATGGTCCATATAACAATAACTGCGGAATGTTTCCATCATTGCCTGCTGATTTGCTTTTGTATGATAAACCTGATCCACGGTATATTTGCACTGTGCCAGAAGTTCTTCCACATTTCCGGATTCTTCTGTATAGGAAGCACAGAGATTCCGTTTATTATCTGCTCCCACAGGCACTTTGGATTCCCAGTTACCCTCCGGATGAACCAGAGTCTTATGATCCATGGCTGTATGAATATCAAGCACCGGTTCCTCTACACGATACTTGACTTTAATACGCTTCAATGCCTTATCTACTGCAGCCTCTGTTTCTCCCGCAACGATTGCCACCGCATCTCCGACAAAACGCACATGCCGGTCCAGGATCAGACGGTCATAAGGACTCATTTCCGGATAAGTCTGTCCGGCAAGCGTAAAGCGTTTCTGAGGCACATCCTTGTATGTAAAAACACAGGCAATACCACTTACCTGAGCAGCAGTTCCTGTACGAATATCTTCAATCCATGCATTTGCATAAGGGCTTCTTAAAATTTTTACGATCAGGCAGTCTTTTGGGGCAAGATCATCTGTATATACCGGTTTTCCTGTTACAAGGGACATGGCGTCACTTTTCCGCACCGGCTGATTGACGTATTTCATTCTTCTCCCTCCTTCTGTGCTTTTTTGTACTGAAGGAACTTCAGAATACTTCTTGTCTGTCCCACAAATCCGGAACAGCGGCAAAGATTTCCGGACAGATATTCCCGGATTTCCTCTTCCGTAGGATCCGGAATTTCTTTCAGCATGGCAAAAACATTCATAATAAACCCGGGATTGCAGAAGCCGCACTGTTCTGCTCCTTCATCTGCAAGAAAGCTTCCAAATTCTTCCGCTTCTTTCTGCATTCCTTCCAGAGTAATGATTTTGTGTCCTTCTGCCCGAACCGCAAGAACACTGCAGGACAAAACCGGTTTTCCATCCATAAGAACTGTACAGAGTCCGCAGTTGGCAGTTTCACAGCCTCTTTTTACACTGTAACAGCCTTTCTGGCGAAGAAAATCAAGAAGCAGGGTATCCGGTTCTGCTTCTCCGCTGACACAGACACCGTTCAGCCAAAAACTAATATTCATTTTTCATTCCTCCTACTGCTTCCCATGCTCTTCTGGTCAATACCTTTACCAGAAGTTTCCTGTACTCTGCAGACGCACGCATATTTCCTCCGACAGGTACCTTCTGCGCTGCATACTCTGCAAAGGACCGGATTGCAGCTTCACGCTGCTTTTTGGTCATTTCCTTAAATCCCTTCATAATCCCGCGAGTATCTTCTACAATCATCGCCCGTCCCGGCCGGGCACCGATCACCGTAACAGCATCTTCTCCAATAAGAGATGCCGCACATGTCAGCACCGGAAAATCGGTTTCCGAATTACGCTGACTGATATAGCTGCAAAATACCGGTGTTTTTTTCACAATAATATTTACCAGAATATCTCTGTCTTTTTTCATGGAGGCAAATTCTGCCAGAGGAATGATTCCGCCCTGGTAAAGCTCTACCCAGGTATCCATAGCCAGAAACATGGTCAGTACATCGGAAAATCCATATCTTCCATAAATACTGCCTCCTACTGTCGCACAATTGCGAAACTGTACACCTACAATATGACGAAGGCTTTCCCTGACCGCTCCATGAGAAAAGGCATCCAGCGCAGGATTCACTTCCAGATCTCTGAGCGACGTCATACAGCCAATCACAAATTCTTCTTCCGTTTCCGAAATCGTATCCAGTCCCAGACCGGACAGATCAATGGCTGTGGAAACATTCCGATTTCCCATCTTCAGCCATACCATTCCGCCCAAAACACAGGCTGTTTTTTTCTGATTCAGTTCATAGGCCTCGGCAACGCTTTTTACTTTTATATAATTCCTGATTTTCAGCATTCCGTTATCCTTTCTAAATGTATTTTACAAATTTTTTCTGTCCTTTTACAAAGGGCATAAAAATAGACATTTTCTTTTCAATTTTAACAGGAATCATCTCAAATTTCCAGTCTGTGATTTCAAAAACATATAAAAAATCCTGAACATGGATATTTGCATCTGGTACATCAAAAAATATATCAATAATCAGGTGCTTTTTCTGTCTATTTGTGATATAATATAGATACAAAAGAAGGAAAATATGGTAATTATTCACAATGACAGAACCATACTCTGTATTCCAGGAAGGGAGGAATCCTTATGAGTAAACGGATCATTACCATTAACCGCATGTTTGGAAGCGGTGGACGCGCGATTGGAAAGGCACTTGCAGAAGAACTTGATATTCATTTTTATGACAAGGAATTAATTGAACTGGCAAGCAAAGAAAAAAAGATTCCTTTTGATGAACTCGCCAAAGTAGACGAGAAAAAAGCCAACCAGTGGCTTTTCCCGGTAGACTACGAAGTGCAGATGAATCCGGAGTATCATTTTATTCCAATGAATGATGTCCTCTACGAAGTGCAGCGTGATATCATCATCAATCTTGCAGATAAAGAAGACTGCGTCATCGTTGGAAGATGTGCCAATCATATCCTGAAAGATAAAACTATGAGCGTTTTCATTTATGCGCCTTTTGAGTACCGGGTAAAAACAGTTATGGAGAGAACCGGACGCGAGGAAAAAAGCGTACGCAAACTTGTCAGACGTATGGACAAAGAACGAAAAGCATATTACGAATACTTTACGGATTCCAGCTGGACCGATATGAAAGAATATGATCTCTGTATCGACAGCAGCCGTTTTACCACAGAACAGATTCTGAATGTTTTAAAAGGAAGCCTTTAACGGGCTTCCTTTTTATGAGATCTATTGCAAAAAAACACCACTGTGGGAGGATTCTGCAAAGGCAGGATCTTTTTATATAATCTGCTCCATTCCCATATCATGATAACAGATAATTCTTCAGGAACTCGTAAATCTGCTGTTCCGTTGGAGGACAGCCGTCCAGATGGCATCTGAAATTTCTGGTACAGTGCCCGATCCCCAGTTCTCCGGTTTTCCCACGCCAGCCCTGTCCGATGCAGATTTTTTCTTCCAGTCTTTCAAACAGACCTTCCTCCCGCAGCATATCCAGAGCAGGAATCAGATATCCGTAACAGGCACTGCATGACTCCACTTCTTCCACGGCATCCTGAAGCTCCACAACTTTCCGGGATTTTGGCATTGGTTCCGCATCCCCTTTGCTGCACAGGCAGATTTCTGCCTTATGAATATCCGCACATCCAGCCCCCAGCTGTTCTGCCATAACCACATAAGGAACCTCTGACACCTCATAATGCATCATATGGCAGACATAGGCATCCATCAATACAGGATCTCTTCCGGCAAGAATCCGGTTCATCACCACCGGATGACCGCCATCCTCAAAATCCAGATCGCCGCAGATATTATCTACCACAATAAAATCCTGATAAATCCCTGCTGCAAGATGTGCAATCGGTTTATGGAGCCCCAAAGAATGAAAGCGTCTTTTTTCGAAATTAGGAATCAGGCCTTTCATATTTTTCAGCGCACATGTGATTTTTGTCTGACAATGTCCCTTCAGAACCGGAACATTAATCATAAAATCAACATTCTCCACACAGGCGCACAGATGCAGTTCCATTCCTGCGCAATCCTTTACAACCGCTTTTTCTTTCTGGGTATCTATAAATGGAACTCCGTACTTTTCCGAAAGCTCTTTATATCCGCAGACTTCATAAGCCTCGGACGTTCTGTCGCCAACCCAGGATCCTTCCATCATGGTCAGATTTGTAAACTCATTCTCCTGCAAATATTCCAGAATCCCGGCAACCACCTCCGGATGCGTGGTTCCTCCGTAGGAAGCCACTGTCGGAGAAACCAGATTGGGTTTGATCCCGATTCTGGAGTTCCGATTACCGATCAGACCAGCCAGATCACATACCGTCAGCAATTCTTTTGTCATTTCTTTATATTCTGTACCGCATTTTATATAAATCTGATTTTTCTCCATATCGATTCTCCAATTTAATTTTTACAGACAGAAATGTCTGCTTTTACAGGCATTGCTTTTACAGTCATTGCTTTTACAGTTTAATATTGTTCTTTTATGTTAAAACAGAACTTGTACAAAGAGCATATAACAGACTGTTCCACTTACGATTGAGAGCAGGGTATTATGCTTCCACTTATGTAATACGACCACCAGCAAGGCGGACACGATTTCCGGAATCCCGTGTGCCGGACCGGTGAAACTGGTGTTTTTCAGGCAATATACAACCAGCATTGCCATAATTGCCGACGGCAGAACATTTCCCAGATAAAGTATCGGACGGGGTGTTCCCCTGGAAAATACCGCAAACGGCAAAAAACGAAGAAGCTGTGTCACTGCCCCTATAACAAGAATCAACATCAGCGAATATTTCACATCAATCATGATCCGCTTCCTCCTTTGTAATAACCCCTTTCAAAACAAAAAGACCTGCCGTAATGCCGATCATGGATGGTATCAGAAAATTGGATACACCGAACACCGCAAGACAGATTACCGTAACCGCAATTCCAAGCACTGCAGGGATATGCTGTTTATTTTTCTCCCACTGTTCCACCATGATCACTACAAAAAGTGCAGACATGGAAAAGTCAATTCCGTTTGTATTAAACGGGATGACACTTCCCAGAAGGCCTCCAAGAAAGCTGCCCAGCACCCAGTAGCTCTGATCCATCAGGGTAACCCAGAAATAATAATCTTTTTTACGGATTCCTTCCGGCAGACAGGGATCACACACAAGAGAATACGTCTCATCTGTCAGCCCGTAAATCAGATAGGGCCTTGCGGCTCCTGTATCACGGTATTTCTCAACCATCGATACCCCATAAAAAACATGTCTTGCATTTACCATCAATGTCATAAATGCTGCTGTAAGCAGGGATCCATGCCCTGCAAGGAGGCCGACTCCCACATACTGCATGGATCCGGCATAAATAGCTACGCTCATCAGGACTGCCCACCAGAAGGAATATCCCTTGTCATGAAGCAGGATACCAAATCCGATCCCGAGTACAAGATATCCTGCCATCACGGGAATCGTCGATAAAAATGAATATTTTATTGTCTGTCTGTTCATTTCCAGTTCCTCATTTGTCTTCCGAAATTTATGTTAAAGCTGCAAACATATCGGACATGAAACATTTTATCATACAATAATGACCCGGTCAAAAAACTTTTTGACAAACTCAAAAAAAAGACAACGGCGGGGAGCTTTAATGTTTGCTCTCCGCCATTGCCTTGTTTTTATATCAGGGAGTTTCCAGGTAGCCCCAGCCGTACCAGTCGTCGTACCCGGGCTCTCCCATATCCTGCGTCATATCCGCGAAATGTTCTGTGATCAGCAAAGGATCATTGCCGTCCTGAAGATAATCGGCGATCATGCCGGAGACACGGGCAGCGGCATAGGATGAGCCTTTTTCATCGCCGCAGTCACCGCGGACACAGAAATCGACGGCTTCTCCGTAAAGATACCACAGGCTGGTCTGCGGCTCTCCTTCCTCATTCAGGTTGACACCTGCGATGCCGATGACCTCGTCCCATGCGGCGGGATAAGCGACGGTACCGGGACCGGTGCTCAAACTCAGATTACCGGTGCTGGCAACGAGGATGGCGCCCTGGTCATGAGCGTAGAGAATGGCTTCATGAAGAGCGTCACTTTCGTCAGCCAGTGTCCAGCTCATGTTGATAACATCCGCATGATATGTATCCACGGCGGCATACAGCGCGGAAATAATAGCCTCCTCATTCACGGTATCCTGAGAATCAAAACACTTGAGCATAACCACCTTCGCCTCCGGCGCACCGTTTCTCACCAGCGAACAGATACGGGTGCCATGGCCGACAGTATCCGTCAGATCGTCGGGATCATCCAGGAAGTTCTCTCCTTCCGTGTGATTCTCGCTGCAGCCGGAATCAAGGATACAGACAGTGATCTCTTCCGCTGCATAACAGGTCGTCCACGGAAGGATCATGAATAAAATCAGAATTGCAGGAAGAGCCGAAACTCTTCCTGCAAAGTTAAAAATCGTTCGTTTCATATTACCTTCTATTCCGGAAGTTCTCCGGCTGCTGCTTCAGCAGCCGGTGCTTCCTGAACTGGTTCCGGGGCCGGTTCGGACATCGGCTCCGGTTCGGCCGTGGGTTCCACGGTCGGCTCGGCAATTGGTTCCGGAGTCGGCTCGGCCGCAGGAACGGCGGTCGGTTCAGCCGTTGGTGCCGGGGTCGGCTCGGCCGTTGGTTCCGGGGTCGGCTCAGCGGTTGGTTCCGGAGTCGGCTCGGCCGTTGGTTCCGGGGTCGGCTCAGCCGTAAATACCGGAGTCGGCTCGGCCGTTGGTGCCAGAGTCGGCTCGGCTGTAGGTTCGACGTAAGCCATCAGTTCGAACAGTGCTTCTCCCCAGGACACGCTGCCGTCTTCCAGAACTGCACCTACATACAGCTTATAACGTCCGGAAACGTAATCCGCTGCATCCAGTTCGATCTTCTTTTCTTGGGTCATGTCGATCAGCTCCGGTTCGGACTGGCCGTCCTGCTGCTGGGTATATACCAGATATTCGGAAGCGGTCTTGCTCACATCCCACTTGAATTCAACCTTCTTCTGGTCTTTTGCAAGCTGGATCGTCCACAGGTCATCGGTCTTCTTCGCATCCTGTTTCGGCTCGATCCTGACCACATTTCCGATGACGCCGGGTTCCGGTACAGGCGTAGGTTCCACTGTCGGCACGGCGGCTGCCGCCCTGCTGCGCAGGCTGAAGGAGGATGCGCTCGTCACTGTCGTATTGTTCTGATCCGCAAGTTCCATGTAGACATCAAGGTCTGACAGGGTCCACTTGGTTTGGCCGCTTCCATATTTCATCGTACACACAGCATTCCCTGACTCATTATTCTCTACTTCTAAATAAACCTCAAAACGGTTGGCACCGGAGACAATATGGGATCCGTCGGCTTTGTATTCGTTGTCGCTCAGGAGTATATCTGTTCCATGACGATAGACTTGGATTCTGCTGACATGCAGCATGCCCAGATCTCCGCCATCAAGGCTCATCCATACCTCGGTTTCGGCAGTGCCATACTTGTTATCCGTTATGACCTTTGTAGCTCTGGATGTCAAGTTGCCCACCCCGTAGAGATAATTGCCGCTTCTCATAATGATATTGGCATATCTGTAGTTAGTAACCGGCAATTCGATCTCAACATCAGCCTCATGATAGTTGCTGCCCACAACGCCATTGATTGTCTCTGTATACGGTTGGAACACCGCATTGTAGACACCGGTATTTTCAACAAACTTATCTGGATCCGGCCATTCCATCCATCCGGGCACACTCTCACCGGTCTTATCATTGACGGGCAATCTCTTGATGCGAGGCTCGAAATTTCCAAACGTGTTAACCGGCTCCGCAGGCGGTTCAGGCTGGTAGACATTTTCTTCGGCGATATAGCCGCCGCAATTATTGGTATCGGGCGTTGATCGGCTAACCTGCACGGTGAAGGTTTCCCTAAGCTGGGCGTAGTTCTCCGGCTTATCCACATATGGCAGGTAGTATGCCTCCACGGAGTGTCCGTCACCGAAGTCTGCATTGTCTCCTTTAATACTTGCGCACAGCGTTATGCCTTTCATGGAAGCATCCCAAACCCACTTGCCGTTGATCTGCTCACCGTTGATACCGGTAACCACCAGCCCCGAGAGCATGTCGTTGGCAGTCTTGATTATATCATTTGACGTGCCGTTTGGATCTGTGCACAGCTGCTGACCGTAGCTCAGCGGGGAGACAGAATGTTTGGTCTTATCCAGCTTCAGCTTCGCGGGCTGAATGGTAAAAGTCCTAACCTTATCGGCTGTAGTTCCGTCACTCCACGCAGTATTTACGCTATCCTTTAGCTTCAGGACGACTGTGTAATCACCCGCGTCAATGCCGCCGCTGTTGCTCTCCACGGTGTAGTAGGCGGTGTCGGAAATGTTCGCCTTCTGCAGGGTTCCATTGTACTCTGCCGGCTCGATCACAGGGATCGCCACCTTGCCGGAGGTCACCGTGATTTTTACCGGTGCCTTGCAGGGGTTAAACAGATCCGTACGATCCGGCTGGAAGACGATATTGTACTCGAATGTGCCGACTTTATCCAGTACGGTGTCCGGGTTCTCCCATACCAGGGTTCCTGTCAGATCGCCATAGTTCTCAATGGCCCATTTGTAGGTTTCACTACATGCTTCGATATCAAACAAGCTCCAATGAGAGTAGCTTCCCTTTAACAGAGTCATGTAGTCGATATCGCCCAGCTTTGTGCCTCCTTCAACGGTGAGCGGCATTAAGGCGTTGGGGCGATTGAAACTCGTATCCGAGGGAACGATTTTGAAAGTCGCGCTGGTATTCGCGCTAGCGTTCGGGTCGACAAGATAATATTCATCCAGATCAAAAGGATACGCTTCATATTGTTTGCCTGGTTCATCATCGTAGACGTAACGTGTTGTCAGTTCAAGGGGTTTATCTTTCTCCAGCGTGATTGTAGCCGTACCGGGCATGTACGAGTCCACTTTAAACATTGCGTTAATTCCCATGTTGCTCGGCATCCTGTCGCCGGTATCGACATCGACCATATAGAAACCATCTAAATGCCTATATATTACAATATACAGGTAAAACCCGCCCAAAAATTCCTCACCGTAATACGGGACTTCATCGCCGAGATCGAACACCGGTTTCACGCCGATCTGCGCGGACACGGCGATTGCCGTCTGCGCGCTGCTGTATTTCTTGGTATCTTCAGGTGTGAACACCACCTCGTATATCAGTTCCCCGTTATCCTTACCCAGCGGTCTGATGCCGGGATCCGCCCACTGGAAGGTACCAGGTACCTCGATTCCTTTTTCGTCTTTTGCCGTACCGGTCAGTTCCACATCGGCAAGGGTGGTGCCGTAAGGAATGTATTTCTTTCCTTCCGGATAAACAGCGCTCACATCGATGGTTACCGGGTTCCGCACGGACTTCACGATGATGTTCTTGCTTGCGGCTGTTTTATTACCGTCATCGTCGATGAAGGTTATGGTTACTCTATAAGTATAGATATCACCATCTTCATTCTGAACCGCATCTCCGATCTTTTCAACTTTGCTCATAAGAGCTTCTCCATAGATGTCGACATATTTATATTCATTTTCATATTTATTATTATTTTCATCTTCATCTACTATTATAAAAGTCGGAGAAGCCAGAGCTGTCTCGACAAAGCTGTTGATATTTTCCAGCTCGTTCACGCTCATGGTAGTTGATGACGGAATGGCACCAAGCAGTTTCTGGATGATCTCCTGGACAGGAACTCTGGTCTCCCAGACATCCCGGAACTCATGATTACCGGTGGATCCCTTGGGGATCACCACTTCAAGTGCCGGCTCGTCACTGTCTCCATCGACCCAGCCGAGGAAGTTGTAGCCCACCGCGGAAGGATTGACCAGCGTAATATCATCTCTTTCAATCGTATACGTGCGTGGGTTGTCCGCCTCGCCGCGACGGAGTTTGAATTCTTTTGAGAAGAGGGAATATTCCACAATCTCCCAGGTCGCAGTCAAGGTTATATTTCCGGAAGAACCTGCCGGGATCCAGCAATCGAAACTATCGTCGAATTTGGCAGGACCCTCTACTATCCAGCCGCAGAATTCATATCCTTCGCGTGTAGGATGGGCGATATCGATCCTGTCGTCCTCGATGGTGTAGGATGCCGGGTTGCCGGGGTCGTTCGTGCCGCCGGCCAGATTGTAGGTGATCTTATAATCTATAGGCTTCCATCCCGCGTACAGCTTCATATCGCCTTCCACCAGATAGGTGGCAAAATCGATCTTATCTTCCTCCTGGCAGTCCGTCGTACGGTACCAGCCGGTGAATTCGTAGTCTTTGCGTTCGGGATCCGGGGGAACATCCTCATGTATCAGCTCACCAACATATTCGGTTGCCGGGTAGTAGTAATCCCTGCTTTCCTCCTCGTAATAGTTCTGCCAATAATCAAACTTGGCCTTCTTTAACCAGCGTGCATAGAAGGTCATGCTTTCGTAGAGACAGTACTCGCTGGATTCCTCATGCACTTCGCCGGTGTAATCAGGTGTGCGATACCAGCCGCCGAAATCATAGCCCTCAATGTACGGCCGAACCAGTTCCACCATGGGCTGGTCGACCCGCATCTCGAAGGTGAACCGTTCCATTTCCGAATCATTATCAGGGAAAATCAGGACGGGAGCGCTTTCAAGTCCATCCCCGGAACCGCCTCCGACGATTCCGTAGTATTGTGCCTTACCCTTCTGGCCGCCAAAGTCCACGGTGACAGTCACCCACCAGTCGGCGTAGAGGTCGGTGTTTTTGGTGAACGTTTCGCTGCCGGTATATGGGTTGCCTTTAAATTCGGAATTATCGTACCAGCCCTTGAAGATCAGGCCTTCCACAACAGGATTCTCCGGCATGGTAATGCTTTCATCCTCCGCGATATCGGCAATGCGGTAGATGCCCATATCGCCGTAGTTATACCGGAAGTTCACCTGATTGATCTTCACACCGCGCAGGTCGATGCTCACATCCTGTGCCGGCATGATAAAGGTGACCGTATTCTCAGTGATATCGTCCGTATTCTTAGTGATGTCGTAGTTGAGGTCCGCAGCATCAGAGGTGAGCCGCAGGTTGTTATAGTCTTCCAGCAGAATTGCGGAAAGGGTCACCTCAGCACCGGGAACGATGGCGTTCATCATGGAAGCATCAGGGTACTGGATCTCCCAGGACTTAATGCTGCCGGCATCACTGTTAACGGTGAGTTTTCTTGGAATGTGTTCCAGTCTCAGGGTGACCACGGATTCTTCCTCATCTCCGGTGAGGGTCAGTCCGCTTTCAAAGGCATCCATGCCGGATCTGTGCAGCAGGATCGCGCGCTCTGTTCCGTCAAATGCGGCGCGGTCCGCGGTCAGGGTCCAGCGGTTCGTTTCTCCCTCCACAGGAGCAAAGGTCAGAGTCGCTGCCGAGCTGTTTTCGACGGTGAACTCGGTGCCATCGGGCGCGTCAGGCGCTTCGATGATGTAGGTGATCTTTCCGGGAACGCCTCCCACGGTCACCTCCACATCCATGAAGGCACTGCTGTAACAGTTCAGGTCGTCCGGGGTAAAGGTTATCCTGTAGGTGGATGTACCTACTCCCGGCAGAGTGGATGGAGCCTCCCATGCAAAGGTACCTGCAACTGTATCTTCAGCAGACGTTGACGCGTTCAGAGCAAGGTCCGCAGGGGTAATGCTGCTCAAAAGCCTGCCGTAATCGGCGTTGTATTTCGTGCTGCCGCTCAGGATGGTTTTTGCACGGGTGATGGTGATGACATCGCTGGCATCCGTGCCTGCGATGGCGTACAGGGACTTGTCGCTGACGCCGGAGATCTCACAGGTCTCATAAGACTTCAGTTTGACAGTGGCCCTGCCGGGCGTGATCATGGACTGTTCGAGCACAGCGCCCGTGATGTTGAAGCTCGCGCCCGTGATCATCTTGCGGGTCGCGATATCACTTGCGTAGAACTTGCACTCGGTTACATCCACTGCCCGTCCCATATATTCGATGGTATCGGGCGCATCGAGGACGATTTTCACGCCGATCTGGGTATTGACGGCGATCTGCGTTTCCGCAGTGCTGTATGTGCCGGAATCCTCAGGTGTGAACACGACCTTGTAGATTTCACTTCCGTTGTCCGCGCTAAGGGGAACGATGGTGTCATCCGCCCACGCGAAGCTTCCCTTTACCTCTGTGCTGCCATAGCTTGCCGTTCCGGTCAGTGCCACACTAGCGAGGCTCGTGCCGTAAGGGATATAACTGCTGTCCGCCGGATAGCCGGCTTCCGCTTTGATGGTGACAGGGTTCTTCAGTACCCGCAGCAGGAAATCCTTGCTGTCAGAGAAGGTATTTTCTTCATCCTGATAGGTCACGGTCACGGTCGCGGTGTAGGAATAGCCCTCGCCGTCCTCTTCCGCTTCGCCGTACGGCTCAGCCTTTACGGAAAGATATTCAAGGTAGTCGGCGCAGTTCTCATCCTTCTTCACTGCGTTCCATGCGATTTCCCGGATCACATCGGTGCCCGTGAAATCATTGATGCTCATCTCGTGGGAATCCGGGATGGCCGCCAGTGCCGCTTCCACGATTTTGGCATTGGGGTCGTCGGCTCTCCATTTGGCAGTATAGCTGCGGTTTCCGGTGGAGCCCGCCGGGATCTTCACTTCCATCGTCGGTTCCGTGAGATCCGTGCCCGTCCAGCCGAGGAAGGTATAGCCTTTTGCTGCGGGGTTGCTCAGCACGATCTCCGCGCTCTCAACATTGTAGCTTTCCGGATTTGGCGCAGCCGTTTCGCCGCGGATGAGTTTGTAACTGATGGTATACGTAATGGGTTCCCATCCGGCACTCAGGGTGATGTCACCGGTGGAACCGGCAGGGATCACCACATCGGTTGTCGGCTCTGCCAGACCCGTTCCCGTCCAGCCAAGGAACTGGTAACCCTTCCGTTCGGGTCTGCCGATGGCGGTCTCTTTGCTCTCAACGGTATAGCTGTCCGGATTGGACGCATTGTTCTCACCGCCGTTCAACTCGTAGCTGATGGAATATACTTCCGGTTCCCATCCGGCGTACAGCGTCATGGTGCCTTCCACCAGGTAGGTATCCGGGTCGATCCGGTCTGCTTCCCCCAAGGCCGGTGTGCGGTACCAGCCGGTAAATTTGTAGCCGTCACGCTGCGGTACTTCACCGGGGGCATTCTGCATCTTCATGCCCACATATTCCAGGGCCTCATGGAATGGAGCCTCGTCCACGCCGTCATTCTTCCTGTAGGTCAGGGTGGCGGCCTTCTTCCAGCAGGCGTAGAAGGTCACGCCTCCGGTAAGCTCAAAGGACGAGAGGTTCATCATGCCCTCTCCCGAGAAATCGGGCGTGAGATACCAGCCGAAGAAGCGGTATTCTGTGGATTCCGGAAGGACGATCTCAAGCGCATGGTCACCCACCTTCTGCGTGGAGTAGGTAAAACGCTCATACTCGGTCTCGTCGCCCGGGAAGATCAGTTCGAAGGAGGACGAGCCGCCGGAACCTTCCTCTCCGGAAGAGGTATCATAGGCCGCCTTGCCCTTCATAACGCCGAAGTCCACGGTGACGTTCACCCGCCAGTCGGCGTAGAGCGTGATGTTTCCGCTGAGCTTTTTGGTGAAGTCGAAGGCTTCTCCCGTGCATCCGGCATTGTCATACCAGCCTGCAAAGGTAAGGCCTTCCACGGAAGGATCTTTCGGCATGGAAATGCCGCCGTCCTCCTGCGTGTCGATTGTGCGGTAGACACCCATATCGTCATAGTTGTACAGGAACTCCGCCTGGTAATCCTTCACACCGCGCAGCACAAGTTCCACATCCTGCGCCGGCATGGTGAAGCTGAACCGGCCATTCTCATAAGAAGCATTCAGTCCCGCAGGGTCAGAGGTGGAACGCAGTTCGTTATAACCGTCCTTAAGACTGACGGAAAGGACCACCTTTTCACCGGGGGCGATGGCATCCGCCTGGCCGCCGGCAGGAGTCAGCATCTCCCAGGTGCCAATGCCGTCCATTGCGGAGACGGAGAGCTTTCTTGGAACATAGTCCAGCTTCAGGATGACCTCGGACTCTGCTTCGCGTCCGGTAATGGTCAGTCCGCATCTGACGGGGTCGTTCTCTCCCATCTGGAGCATGATCGCGTGCTCTGTGCCGTCGAAGGCAGCTCGGGCTACGTCCAGTCTCCAGCGGTTCTGCTCTCCTTCCACAGGGGCAAAGGACAGCGCCTTTTCCTCACCATAATCGGCGGTGACTGTGAACAGCGCATCGGAAGGCGCGTCAGGTGCTTCAATGATGTAGGTAACTTCACCCGGATAGCCGCTGACGGTCACCTTTGCGTCGATGGCTGCGCTGCTGTAGCAGCTCAGGTCATCCGGTGTAAAGATCACTTTGTAAGTGTATTCTCCCGCTTTCTTCAGAGGGATATTGGGATTCTCCCATGCGAAGGTACCGGTAACCGTATCTCCCGCTGCTGTTGCAGCCTTAAGATCCGGAACGATGCTGCGCAGTACACTGTCGTAATCGGCGGTGTACTCCGTCACGCCGCTGATGACCGGAACTGCGCGGGTGATGGTGATGGTATCGCTGATATCCGTGTCGGCGATGTCGTACAGATCCGGATCGCTGACACCGGTGATCTCAAGTGTTTCGTATCCCTTCAGCGTGACAGTGGCCCTGCCGGGCGTGGTCACGGACTGTTCCAGCACAGCTCCCGTGATGCTGAAGGCCGCTCCGGTGATCTTCTCACCGGTATCCATGTCAACTGCATGGAAGCTGCACTCGGACAGATCCAGTGCGCGTCCCGTGTACTCGATGGTATCCGGCGCATCGAGGACGACCTTCACGCCGGTCCGTGCATTGACGGCGATCATCATTTCCGCAGTGCTGTATCTGCCGGGATCCTCGGGTGTGAACACGACCTTGTAGATCTCGCTGCCGTTATCCGCGCTAAGGGGAACGATGGTGTCATCCTCCCATGTGAAGCTTCCCTTTACGGTTTTGCCGTCAGAGGTCGCCTTTCCGGTCAGTTCCACATCCGCAAGGCGCGTGCCGTAAGGAACGGATTTTCTTCCGGACGGATAGCGGACATCCGCGCTAATGGTAACGGGATTCTTCTCGACCTTCAGCGCAACCTTCTTGCTTTTTGCACTGATATTGCCGTCGTCGTCGGTGAAGGTAACAGTTGCTTTCACGGTATAGGAAATGCTCGCGCTTCCCTCAACCGCCTCGCCAACCTGTTCGACCGTTACGGAAATCTGATCGAGGTACGGGGCAAAAGTATCATCGCCGGTCAGCGCATCCATGGCGAGTGTTTGGATAACCTCAATGCCGGAGAAATCGTTCACACTCATCGTGTGCGAATCCGGAATTGCTGCCAGTGCCTTCGCAACGATGTCATCGATTGACGTATTGGCACGCCAGTTGGCTCTGTAGCTGCGGTTACCGGTGGAGCCTTTGGGGATCACCACATCGGTGGTTGGCTCGGTGAGGTTCGTGCCGGTCCATCCCAGGAAGGTGTAACCGGTACGCGTCGGATTTTCCAGCGCAATAGCTTCACTTTTGACAGTGTATGTGTCGGGTACGGTCTGCGTCATGGTGCCCCCTGCGGCATCGCAGCTGAGCGTATAGACGCTGATCTCCCAGTTGGCAGTCAGGGTGATGTTGCCGGTGGAGCCGGCCGGGATGCGCACTGTTCCGTCATCCGTGCCGATGCCTTTCGCTGTCCATCCGAGGAACTGATAGCCCTTGCGGGTGGGTTCGCCAATGACGATATCTTTGCTCTCAATGGTGTAGTAGCCCGGGTTGGCGGGATTGTTCTCGCCGCCGTCCAGATTGTAGGTGATGATGTATTCCTGCGGCTTCCATCCCGCATACAGCGTAATGGATTTTTCCACAATATAGTCATCGAGTCTGACATAGTTATCCGCGGTGGTTTTGGACGAGCGGAACCATCCGAGGAACCTGTAGTTCTCGCGCTGCGGCTTTTCGGGCATGTGCTGTACCGACATACCCACATATTCCATGGACATGTAGTAGGGCTTTTCCTGTTCGCCATAATTCAGCTCGTAGGTCAGGAAGGCGTAGGCCTTCCAGCAGGCGTAAAAGGTCACACCTCCGGTGAGCACGTAAGTCGCCGGATTCACGGGTTCCCCCGAGAATTCCGGATTTGTGTACCAGCCGAAGAACTCGTAGCCCATATAGCTTGGCAGCTTGTAATCCAGCGCGGTATCGCCCACCTTATGCGTGGAATAGGTGTAGCGGGCGTATTCGCTCTGATCGCCGGGGAAGATCAAACCGTAGCCGTTGGCTTCCGCCTTCCCTTTCGGTCCGCCCAGATCCACGGTGACATTCACCCGCCAGTCGGCATACAGAGTAATGTTGCCGGTGATCGGCTTCGCAAAGTCAAAAGGTTCGCCCCTGCATTCGGCGTTGTCGTACCAGCCCGCGAAGGTCAGTCCGCTGACGGATGGATCGGATGGCCGTCCGACGGCGGAGCCTTCCTCCACATCCGCGCTCCGGTATACACCGAGCCCGTCATAGTTGTACATGAAGTTCACCTGATAGTTGCGCGATCCGTATAAGGTCACACTGACATCGTGGGCCGGCATGGTGAAGGTGACCGTGCTGCCGTCAGAGCGATACTGCAGTCCTGCGGGCTCAGAGGTGAGGCGCAGATTCTGATAGCCGTTCATCAGCCCGGCAGAGAGGACGACCTTTTCGCCGGCGAGGATGCTGTTCATCTGCGAAGGATCGTGGGAACGGATCTCCCAGGACACGATGCCTTTCCCGCCGGTGACGGAGAGTTTCTTTTTCAGGCTTTCCAGCTTCAGTACGACGACGGATTCCTTCTCGCGTCCGGTGACCGTCAGTCCGGAATCGATGGTCTCTCCTCCGTTCACACGCATCTGGATCGGTCTCTTGCTGCCGTTAAAAGCAACACGCGGAACGGTCAGGCTCCAGCGGTTCGACGTATCCTTCATGCGCGCGAAGGTCCTGTTTTCCCCTGTGTCTCTGCCGCGAACCGTGAACAGGGTATCCTCAGGCGCATCTTCCGCTTCGATGATGTAGGTAATATCACCGGTATATCCCTGATAGCGGTTGACGAACAGACAGAAGGTCACGCTGTATTCATTGGTCGTCTCATACACGTTATAGCGCACAGTTCCGCTGTTGGGCGTCAAATAGCACAGGTTGCTGAATTGCGGAATGCTGTACTGAACGGTGCGGTTTACCTGGTTGAGGGTCGGGTTGAACCAGGAGAGCATCGATTCATCGATTTCGGGATATTGCTTCTTTACAGTGGCGATCACTTCGTCGAGATCGATCTCACCGGTTGCGCTGATATCTGTGGGACAGCCCAGAATGTGGGTGTCCTCGAAGGTGGTCTCAAACACGGTGGTATTGTCCCACTGTGCTGCCTCGATCCCCCAGCTGTGGGCGCACCAGTCGTACAGCGCGATGTTCACGTCGACCGTGGTGACGGCCATCTTGAATTCGCGATGGAAGGGGAATACCTGCCGATGGTTCTTGATCAATTCGGACTTGTTTTTATTCTTATAAGTCAGCACCACATCGCACTGATAATCCTCTACCTTGTAGTTGGCCGCCGCATACTCGTCTGCGTAGATCGAGCCGCACCTGTGGCCGTCTGTGCCATCGCCAACAACGATGACGTTGACGCGCGGATCATCAGCCGCGACAGGTTCGCCGTTGATGACCACGTTCTCCAGCGACAGCTTTGCGGTGACATTGCCCTCCTGCAGATTTTCAAACAGCAGCTGGCTTTTGGTGCATTTGCCCGTGCGCAGGTCGTAGGAATCCAGGGTAAGATAGAGCAGGTTGTAGCTGGTTTTGTAGTTGGCGTTCTTCATGGTCTTCGCCCACATTTCCTCCAGCGGCGCCTTCTCCACCACGCTCATGGTCATGTAGTGATCCAGGGTGTACAACGACCATCGCTCCGACCAGAGCGTGCCGCCGAACTCAAAGGCAAAGAGGAACAGGTCGACCCTCGTTTTACAACCGAGCTCCAGGTCTATGCCCACATCCAGATGCAGCGCGTCCGCATAATTGCCTCCGCCCGCCGACACTGCAGCTTTATGCATGAACATGCCTGCCAGTTCGACATAGACAAAGACCGCGCCGAAGAAGTGTGGCTGAATGACCTGGGCGAGCTTGCCGTAAAAGGTGAGCTGGACACCCAGCCGCACACCCATCGCGCCGATCAGGAAGACCTCGCTGGTGACGTCGCTGGCCAGTTTCTGCTTGTAGGTACCGCCCTTGGACGTCTTGAAGTTGTAGTTAAAGCCGACCTTCTGGCCGTACTCCGCCGTGATCTTAACGCCGAAATTGGCTGTCACAGACGCCTGGCCGATGAGTTCGATCTTACCTCCAAGTGTCACGAGACCATAGGCAGCGTTCTTCTTGATATCCAGCAAAGGCACAACGAACAGATCAAAATATTCGTGTTCGGTTGAAGTCAGGCAGATCATGCAAGTCACCAGATCATGGGCCGCCTTTTCGTAATCGTAGCCGTCCACTGCCGTTCCGTCTGCCTGGATGATCTCCTCCAGCGTGGTCTTGGCCTTATCGATGACATTCGTACCTTCGCCGGTGACCACCTCGAGTTCCAGGTTCATGTCGGTCTTGGTCTTGAATACAACGGACATATCCATCCACAGGAACCCGCCGTCCGCATTGACATCCAGCGTCAGCTGCTGCTCAAAGTGCATCTTCGGGGAGATCGTGGCAAGCGTACCCTCCACATCTAAAACGTCATACGTAGTGGTGTACAGCACCATGGTATAGGTCACATCAACGCTGACGGTCAAGGTGTTGCCTTCGGGCGTGATATGGGGATCCACATCGATGCTGGTGGGATCGACAATCGTTCCGGCCAGTGAGTAGGTGCCGGGACCGTACTTGTCGTCCAGGATCTTCTGCGTTTCATCGCTGGTCATGACGGCCATCATCATCTGCGCCTTCAGTTCTTCATTGGAAGATATCTGGCTGACGATGGTCTTTTCGGCCTGGGCGATCTGTTCCTCGGTCAGCTGCTCCTCCAGGTCCACTCCCTCGGTGGTATGGATCTCCAGCTCGGAGATGTAGTCCTCCGGATCGGCATAGCGGAAGGTGACCTCGCTGGTCCCGTCTTCCAGGGGCTCCACGGTCATGATCTCCGCATACAGCACATAGCCTGCCAGATCGCCGCTCTCCCATTCGGTGACGGAGACTTCGTCCCGGTTGATCTCGCCGTCGTAGAATACAACGACCTGTTCCGGCCGGAGATCCGCATCGCCGGTCAGGATCAGCCTGCCGGGAATGACCTCTCCTTTCGCTTCGTTTTCTTCCAGCATATTGAACACAGTGCTTTCCCCGGTATAGTCGCTCATATCCTCATTATCAAAATCTTCCATATCGTCCGTATCGTTCGTCCTGCTCACGGGAGTGTAATCGGTCACATCGTCCCACAGGACGTAGGTCAGCCCTTCGGCAAACTCAACGACTTCGATCTGCTCACGGTAGATGCTCACCGTCAGTGTATCGATGTATTCCGGCTGTCCTTCAAACATCACACCGTTCTGTGCGGTCAGGGTAAAGGTGGAGCCGGGGACGAAGCCCTCTTCGCAGTAGATCTCCGCGCCTCCTTCGGTCTCGCGAACGGAGATCTCCGGAGCTTCCGGGCCGGTGCCGGCTTCGAGGGTGATGTTATCCAGAACCTCGTCTGCGGTCATGCCCTCGGGCAGTACAAGGCCGATGGCCGCCTCGCCGTCGGGAAGCTCGACCTCGGCAACGGTGCCCGGCTTTTCGCTAGCGATCTGCTCCTCGGAGGAATACAGGGCATAGAGGGTCATGCTCTCTTCAATGGGATCCATGTAGCCAAAGCCCGTGGTGCATTCCTCGTCCACGCACCATCCTCCGAAGGTATAGCCCTCTTTGGCGGTGTACAGGCTCTGTACCGGCTTGGTCAGCAGATACTCGCCTTTGGCAAATACCAGTGGTTCCAGCTCACTTCCGCCGAAGGTCTCAAAGGTGACCACCGCCGCGTCGGCTTCATCGACGAAGCGGGCGTACAGGGTCATATCTCTGTCCACGGTTTCCAGACGGGAAGCCGGAGTGGTAAAGTCAGCGTCTTCATACCATGCGGTGAAGATTTTTCCCTCCAGCTCGGTGTTCGCCTCAGCGTAATTCACCATGCCTCCGGGAGCGACTTCCTGGGTTTTGACGGGTGTACCCTCGGTGACGAAGGACACCAGCCATTTGTTCAGTACGAAATCCACCTGCTCGCCCGGCTGCAGTTCCACGACCTCGTCATCGGGGCCGGTCACTTCAAAGGCTTCCTCTGTTTCGTTGACCACGGAACCGGTAGCCCGGACAGTCAGGGCATTTACAGCCTCCTGCACACGGACCACGCCCAGAGCGCCGCTGCCCTCGATAATCACTTCGTCCGCACTCTTGACGATGATCTCGGGAAGCTGCGTGCCGGAATTCATATGAAGATAGATCAGGTCCGGCTCTTCTTCGTCCGGATCGGTTTCTTTATCTGAATCAGTTTCTTCATTATTTGAGTCTGTTTCTTCTGAATCTGCTTTTTCATTTGAATCTGCTTCTTCTGAATCTGCTTCTTCTGAATCTGCTTCTTCTGAATCTGCTTCTTTATCTGAATCTGCTTCTTCTGAATCTGCTTCTTCTGAATCTGCTTCTTCTGAATCTGCTTCTTCTGAATTCGCTTCTTTATCTGAATCTGCTTCTTCTGAATTCGCTTCTTTATCTGAATCTGCTTCTTCTGAATTCGCTTCTTTATCTGAATCTGCTTCTTCATTTGAATCTGCTTCTTCATTTGAATCTGCTTCTTCTGAATCTGCTTCTTCTGAATCTGCTTCTTTATCTGAATCTGCTTCTTCTTCCGAATCACTTTCTTCTTCGTCTACCGCAGTATCACTGATATGTACGCGTTCGATCTCGCATTCGCTCAGTTCGACACTGCTTACAGCATTCAGGGAAAGTGCATCTGATTTGACTGCGGTCATGGACAGCTGCTGCGCTTCCGCGACTGCAACCCGTTCCGGAAGCAGTGTGCTGATGGAAAGATCATCTCCCATAAGGACAAGGTTGCCCGGATCCATCTCCCCCTGCAGAGTATCGATCGCTGTCTGCGAATCAAGCACTGTCGGGAACGCTGTTTCCAGCAGGCTCAGATACTCCTCTTCCGTGATGACGGCTTCAGGATCGATCTTCTCGGGTTCTTCGGGCAGATATCCTTCCTCTGCGAGGATCGCAAGATAAATGCTGTCATCCTCAAGGCTCAGATCCTTGATCCGCTCCGAATGCACGGTCAGATCGATGTTGGCCGCGTCTTCGACAATATAGCTCAGCATGCCGGCGATCTGTCTGCCGGCCTGTGCCCATGTGATTTCCTTTTTTGTGTCTTCTTTCTCTAAGGAAAACACATCGCCGGCAGACTTCTGCAAGCTGCCGCCGGCCTCTGCAAAGACCGTAAAGGTGCTGGTTGTGGTCATGGCGATCACAAGGAGCACCGAAATCAATCGTTTCATATAATCTTTCATCTTTCTCCTCCTGTTGTCAATTGCCGGTTGATGCTGATATATCGCTTACCGGTTTCTTTTCCGGTGAAGCCCTGCTGCGCAATCCTTCGTGAAAACAGACACCTATAATGTCATGGGGTTCTGCCTTGATCAGACAAGGACAGGAGCCGCAATCATCATATTGGCCTTTGGCAAAGGGACAACCGATGCTGACGGCGCTCTTCCACGGTCTGCCGTTGGGAGTGTACCTGGGTTCCTCATCGAACTCAGGGAACTGGCCGATGAAAATCTCTGCCTTCTCATCATAATGGTATTTCACTGTGAGCTGATCACCATCAATAAAAAAGGTTCTCAGTCTCTCTTTTTCCATAAAATCGCCTCCTCCGCCAATTTATGGCAGTATTATACAGGATGATCTGCCATCTGCACAGAGTAATTTCGATGCTTTTTTTACTAAAGAAAGATCCACATAAAAGTATCGATCACACATCTGACACTTATCTAACAGCCATTTAAGTATTGTACATTCATCAATAGTAAAAAAACCGTTCGCGAAAGCGAACGGCTTTTAGAAAAAATGATGTTTTATGTAAGCATGAACTGTCCCAGCTCCCGCTTGCTGGAGATGCCCAGCTTCTGATAAATTATCTGAATAGTATTGGTAATGGTGCGGGGAGCCACGTTCATATACGCGGCGATTTCCTTGGCTGTCCAGCCGCGGTTGTACAGCATGGAGATGGTGAATTCGGTAGTAGTCAGATTGTCAGCCACCTCATGATCGGAAATCATGAGGTGAATTTTTCGCCATCCTGCGCTGAAAGAATAAGTTATTGCAATAATCTTTTCGAACTCTTCGGGATAATCCTTCTGGAAGAAAAGTTCGATCAGGCCCTGCAAAAGTCCGTGATGTTCCCCAAAAGGCTCGATTAAGCCGTCGCTGCGGGCAAGCGTCCACGCCTGTGCGATGTGCTGCTTTGCTTCTTCCACTCTCTTAAGGCTCATCAGATCCATGGCCGCCACAAGATGTACGTAAATCGAAGCAATCGGATACAGCTTCCGGCTCATGGACATCGCCAGTTCCGCGATTGCCAGGGAACCGCTGTAGTTTTCCTCCAGATAAGCCTTATGGGCAAGTAAATAGCATGCCCACAGCTTCAGTCCTTCCGGCAGATAAGAAATCTGCTGCTGAAGATCAACACCATAGGACATGGGCAGGTGCAGAAGTACCGAGGCTGCCGTGAATGTAAATGCACCCATCGCCTGAAGCAAAGGTGCAGGCTCCGCCTGAAAAGCCGCCTCCATATCCTCATGCAGCTGTCTGAAAGCGCGCATGGCCTGATCGATTTGCCCCAGAGTAAAACCGGAAAAGAATTCCACAAGGTTGGCAGAATAGCGAAGTACGGGGTCGTCGCTGTCCTTGTAGGGTTCCATCATCTTTACAGCAAGCTCCTGCTGACCGCTGAAATAATAATACTCTCCCCACGCAATCGCCCTGTCGTCCTCATCCCGTATCGAATCAATGAATTCGCGGCACTTTCCCACAGGATAGGCGCTGTTCAGGAGAGGCATGGCAATGCGGGCCGCCCGGCTGTCGCTGCTGCATTGCTGTTCTGCAGGCCTCGCCTGTTCTTCCGGCTGACCTGCAGTCTTCGCTTGTTCTTCCGGCTGACCTGCAGTCTTCGCTTGTTCTTCCGGCTGTTCCACAGGGACAAAATCCGTCGGGATCATCCATGAACGTCCGTGACGCACGGCCCCGGGAATCCGGTCCTCCTTCGCCCACTTCTGAATAGAGCGTACGCTTACTCCAAGACGGTCTGCCGCACGCTGAGATGATTCATAATTCACGATTCATCCACCTCCCTGTCCTCTTCAGCCGAAGCCCGGAGCGTGTCCTTATCAAAGCCCGCTCTGGCAAGCCGTATCGTGTTCTCCACCGTACTGCGTGCCAGAGCAGCAATTTCCATTTTCAGTACCCTGGGGATCAGCGCTTCACGCTCCACTGCCGGTACATCAAAGATTTTCAGCGCACACCGCAGAAACAGCGCAATCTTCTTATCTATTGTAAAATACATGTCACATCTGCGGGTCATCAGTCCCCGCATCACGCTGCTGGAGATCAGCTCGAGTTCATAAAAATCACTTTCTGCCGCATCCGGGAGATATTTGCCGAAGATCTTCTGCAGTTCCTTCGCAGTGTTTCTGTTAATGTAATCCATTGTGGTGGGCAGGGTGTAAGCCGCGGTATACAGATCCCGCAGCGGTTCGCTGATCTCGCAGATATGCAGCTGCAGTGCCGTTTCAGCGCCGTAGATCAAAAGTGGATCCGCTTTTTCCCCTAATATTGACCGTATACAGGAAAACTGTACACCGAACATGTAAGTCACCAGTGTGTACAAAATAGCTTCTTTATCATGATATGCCCGTAGTACGGAGCTCTTTGTGCGGTCGATCCGACTTGCGATCTGGTCGAGGGTCGTCTCCCGATAACCCTGTTCCATAAAAAGTTCAACCGCACACCGCAGCACCTGCGCCCGTGTCTCTTCCATGCGCTGATAGCGCTTCCCCTGTCTCATCTGATTCCTCCCCGAGAAAAGTAGACCATGATTCGTTTTATGGTCTATTGTATATAATATTATAAACTACAGAAAAAATTAAGTCAATAACATCCGTGCTGATATTCTGTTTCCGGCATTGCACAGACGATAAAACACAATACGTTCCATATAAATAGCCCCATCCATTATGGATGGGGCCACAATTTATATCACAGAGCAAATAGAATTATCCTCTTTTGGGGCAAAGGTTCTTAACAATAGAATTTTATCTCTTCTATCACAAACGCTTGTTTCCATTTTAAACAAATAAGAAAGAACTGAGCTGATATAAACTCCATTAATTCATTCAATTCTTTAGTTGAAATCTTACTTCCATTACTTGCCAAAATACATCCTCCCGACTTTGTAAGCCAGATTTTAGTTGCATTAGGAGTAGGCTTTCCCTTTGACACATGAACATGAATTGGTTCACCATTCTCATTAGACCAGAAATATACCGTATATCCACTTACTGTAAATAGTTTAGGCAATCTGAATCCCTCCATTCTCCGCATATCTATACAGCAAATGTGCATTGCTGTGTAGGAGTTCTTCAAACATTGCTATTTCTTCATCCGAATATCCCTGTCTGTCTGTCCACTTATAGTCTGGTAATTCACATCTTGCCGAATCAAATCCATCTTCTGTCGGACGTTCAAAATTTACTATAACCTTTCTCATCCCATCTTTTTCGATAATTTGAGAATGCACTATTTCAGTCTCATCTGCCAACGTCATATATGGATACATCATATAGCTTCACCTCATTTCTGCTTTAGCCATATTATAACATCTCTCCATGTAGTTGTCATGTAGATGTTGAAGCATAATCAAAAAAACAAGAGGATATACTTACCCTTGCTGTAACAAAAAAGACCTTGAAGGTCTGAAAAAAGATCAGACCAACAAGGTCAATTCTTACAATTTCTTAATTGAAATTATTTTAATTATTTTTCAGCGATAGCTGCCTGTGCTGCTGCAAGACGAGCGATCGGAACACGGAATGGTGAGCAGGAAACGTAGTCCAGACCAATCTTATGGCAGAATTCTACGGATGTCGGGTCGCCGCCGTGCTCACCGCAGATACCGATGTGCAGGTTCGGGTTAACCGGTTTTCCTAACTTAATAGCCATTTCCATTAATTTACCAACGCCTGTCTGGTCGAGTTTAGCGAATGGATCGTTCTCGAAGATCTTAGCGTCATAGTATGCATTAAGGAATTTACCAGCGTCATCACGGGAGAAGCCGTATGTCATCTGGGTTAAGTCGTTTGTACCGAAGCAGAAGAAGTCAGCTTCTTTAGCGATATCATCAGCTGTAAGAGCAGCTCTCGGGATCTCGATCATGGTACCAACTTCATATTTCAGGTCAGCGCCTGCTGCTGCGATTTCAGCGTCAGCTGTCTCAACAACAACTTTCTTAACATATTTAAGCTCTTTCACATCGCCTACCAACGGAATCATGATTTCCGGGCAAACGTTCCAGTCAGCGTGTGCCTTCTTCACATTGATAGCTGCACGGATAACTGCTTTTGTCTGCATCTTAGCGATTTCCGGATAAGTAACTGCCAGACGGCATCCACGATGACCCATCATCGGGTTGAACTCATGGAGAGAATCAATGATTGTCTTGATCTGCTCAACAGTCTTGCCCTGAGCGTCAGCAAGTTTCTTGATATCTTCTTCTGTAGTAGGAACGAACTCATGAAGAGGCGGATCCAGGAAACGGATTGTTACAGGATTTCCTTCAAGAGCTTCATACAGTTTCTCGAAGTCTCCCTGCTGTTCCGGAAGGATCTTCTCAAGAGCTGCTTCTCTTTCTTCAACAGTTTCAGCACAGATCATTTCACGGAATGCATCGATTCTGTTGCCTTCGAAGAACATATGCTCTGTACGGCAGAGACCGATACCTTCTGCACCAAGCTCACGAGCTTTTTTAGCGTCAGCCGGAGTATCTGCATTTGTACGAACCTTCAGAGTTCTGTATTTGTCAGCCCATGCCATAATTCTGCCGAACTCACCAGCGATTGTAGCGTCTACAGTCGGGATGATTCCGTCATAAATGTTACCTGTGGAACCATCAAGGGAGATGCAGTCTCCTTCATGATATTCTTTTCCAGCAAGAGTGAATTTCTTATTTTCTTCATCCATAGCGATGTCGCCGCAACCGGATACACAGCAGGTACCCATACCACGTGCAACAACGGCTGCGTGAGAAGTCATACCACCACGAACAGTCAGGATACCCTGAGCAGATTTCATACCGGTAATGTCTTCCGGAGAAGTTTCAAGACGAACAAGAACAACTTTTTCGCCTCTTGCAGCCCATTCAACAGCATCGTCTGCTGTAAATACAATCTTACCGCACGCAGCTCCCGGAGAAGCGCCAAGTGCTTTTGCGATCGGAGCAGCTTCTTTCAGAGCCTTAGCGTCGAACTGAGGATGAAGAAGTGTATCCAGGTTACGAGGATCGATCATTGCAACTGCTTCTTCTTCTGTTCTCATGCCTTCATCAACAAGGTCACAAGCGATCTTCAGAGCAGCCTGAGCGGTTCTCTTACCATTACGTGTCTGAAGCATATACAGTTTACCATGTTCAACAGTAAACTCCATATCCTGCATATCTCTGTAGTGTTTTTCAAGAATGCTGCATACTTCTTTGAACTGAACGAATGCTTCCGGGAATTTCTCTTCCATTTCGGAAATGTGCATAGGTGTACGAACACCGGCAACAACGTCTTCACCCTGTGCATTTGTCAGGAATTCACCAAACAGACCATTCTCACCTGTAGCAGGGTCACGAGTGAAAGCAACACCTGTACCACAGTCATCACCCATGTTACCAAATGCCATCATCTGTACGTTTACAGCAGTACCCCAGGAGTACGGGATATCGTTGTCACGACGATATACATTTGCACGCGGGTTATCCCAGGAACGGAATACGGCTTTGATTGCACCCATTAACTGTTCCTTCGGATCAGACGGGAAATCAGAACCGATCTTTTCTTTGTATTCAGCTTTGAACTGATTTGCAAGTGTCTCAAGGTCTTCAGCAGTAAGCTCAACGTCCTGTTTTACACCTTTTTCAGCTTTCATCTTGTCGATCAGCTCTTCAAAGTATTTTTTACCAACTTCCATTACTACGTCAGAATACATCTGGATGAATCTTCTGTAGCAGTCCCAGGCCCAGCGTGGGTTTCCGGATTTTTCAGCCAATGTATGAACTACTTCTTCATTTAAGCCAAGGTTCAGGATGGTGTCCATCATACCAGGCATAGAAGCTCTTGCACCAGAACGTACGGAAACAAGCAGAGGATTTTCTTTGTCACCGAATTTTTTGCCGGTAACTCCTTCCATCTTGGTGATTGCTTCCATGATCTGACCCATGATTTCCTCATTGATCTGTCTTCCGTCTTCATAGTACTGCGTACAAGCTTCTGTTGTGATTGTGAAGCCCTGCGGTACCGGAAGACCAAGGCTTGTCATTTCAGCAAGGTTGGCACCTTTACCACCCAGAAGGTTTCTCATATTAGCATTACCTTCTGTAAACATGTAAACCCATTTTGCCATTTTACATTTTCCTCCTATTAATTTGTTCTTTAAACATAGAAATATGTTTTATACGCACACAATTATTTTATAGAGTTCTGCTCAAATAGTCAAGGTCTAACTGGCAAAAAGGGGAAAAAAACTGTAAACTTATGTCTGAAACCTGACTTCATCAGTCAGAAAAGCTCATTGGCTTCTTTCCCCTCAGTTCATCTGCCATGTTCACTGCAAGAACATTCCAGTTGATAAATCCTCCATTCATAATCGGTTCTCCGGTAAACGGATCATAGTATTCATGCAGACATCCGCTTTTTTCCAGATCTCTTCCCAGAAGAGTCAGAGTTCTCTCGCAGATGATTTCTGCTTCATCCCGATAACCATAATTCAGAAGACCGCGGAATGTCACATAATTTGCAACCAGCCAGATTGGTCCAAGCCAGTTAGACGGATTATTGGTCACCGAAAGATCAAACATTTTTTCGTCTTTTGCCAGAGTCGTCAGACCATAATCGGAACCAAATGTTGTATCATCAAAGATATGCTTTACCATTGCTGCTGCCTGTTCTTCTGTCGCAATTCCCGCATACATGGGAATAAAACCGGACCATACACGCACCTTGATGGGAAGGGTTTTCCAGAAAACACCAAGTCCCTGGTGAAACCAGTCGTACTTTCTGGTTTTGATATCCACATCCACAGAATAGAAAAACTGATCTCTTTTGTCCCAGCGTTCTGACTGAATGGACTGAATCAGTGCTTCCCGTTTTTTCAGCAGTACATCTGCCTCTCCGTTCTGTCCAAAAGTCCGGAAGATTTTCGCGCCAGCTGCCAGTTCCACACACATAAAACTGTTCAGGAAAATATTGGCTGTAGAAAACGGAGGTCTTCCAAAAGTAGCCGGATCATTGTCCATTCCGATCATAATATCATCCCGCCACACATACAGACCACAGTTTTCATAATAATAATTCCTGTCGTAGCAGGCAAAATATTTCCGAATCCCCTCCAGATTCTCCTCCATCCAGGTATAATCCTTCACGTAATCACTGATCAGACAGATCTGTGTGCAGAGAAACGGCTTGTGCATATTCATCAGCACACCTTCTTTATGTCTCATATTCAGATACGGTTTCGGCCAGTCAGCCACTTCGATCATCATGGGAATATATCCGTCTTCCAGCTGATGGTCAAAAAAGTTCCATACATTTCCATCATAGATCGAGCCCGGATCGATAAACGGATAACGGATAAAGCTCCGCGGCTGTTTCATAACATCTTTCGTATGATCCGTAAAAAATGTTCTCAGAAGTTCTTCATAATGTTTCATCTGTTCTTTCTTTTCATATTCCATAGTCTCTTATCCTTTCGTTGATCCTGCCGTCATACCTTCAATGACACGTTTATTCAGAAACAGGTACATAATCAGCATCGGAATGACACAGATGGATACCGACGCAAAAATTGCTCCCCAGTTTTTCGTTCCAAATTCATCTGTAAAATACAGAAGTCCCGTCTGTACGGTCTTGAGATTTTTACTGCTCACAAAAGTCATGGCAAGCTAAAAAGGATGATTGCATAAAATCCGATGGAAGTCCAGATATCCATTGCACACAGAGACCCCAGTGCTGTGCTGGCCTGTCCGAGCCAGGGCTGTACCAGATTATCAAGCCCCACAGCTGCCAGGATACTGTTCAGCAGACCGTAATGCGGCTGTATTTCATAAATCTTTGTAAAAAGCTGTGCCACTGCTACAACCGGAAGCACAACCGGGAAAAATACGATCGTTCTTACCAGAGATTTGAAATGTTTCAGCCAGAAACGGAACATCAGGGCAAGCAGAAGACCCAGAATAATCTGTCCAGCCATTACAATGATGATATATTTGATATTTACAGTTAACGCTTTTTACAGGTATATAACAGAAGTCCCGGCACCATATACAGAGCAATTGCTTTTTTATTACTTAATACTTTGTTCAATCCAGTCACTCCTCTTTAAGAAAAGGCAGACAGAGAACCTGCCTGCCTTTTGTGCATATTATTTTATCCTGACTCTTTATGTCTCATCGTTCAAGCAAGTATTTATTTGGTAGCCTCATAAGTTTCTGCCATCATATCACAGTATTCCTGAGCACTCATATCTCCGTTCAGCAGAGACTGAACATTTTCCTGTGCGATTGTTGACAGTTCAGAATTCATAAGTGCTTCAAACCAGTTTCCTGTACCGGTAACTTTGTTCATTTCGGTGGTAGCACCTTCACCAAAGTAACCTTTTGCATTCATATCCTGGATCATCTGTGCTGCCTGGATAAATCCCTCACTGTTATAAGCTTGTGGAAACCGTCACGACCAGAATACCATGGGGCTTATATTTTGACGTATCATTTAATTTTTTTACCACAGAAAAGCATCGCCGGTTTTCAGGATTCAATACATCTCCATTCCAGAAAATCTCTTTTCCTTTGCTCTGCTCCACTGCCTGATACCAGTCCGCATCCTTATCCGGTCCTGTTGTATAATAGGTCAGATACGGAGCTGTTTTCTCCCCGTTTCCCAGATACATAATATACCGATTGTAATCATCAAACAGAAAGACTCCCTCTACTTTGCTCAGCTGGCTGACCATATCCGCTACCTGTTCCGATATACTGGTTTTGCTTTTCGAATCATAATAAGAAGAGCCTTCTACAAGAGGCTCCTCACTGATCACGCTGATCAAATCATCATCCAGCATACAATTTCGGATGATATTGACCAGATTACTCAGTTCCTTATCCGCAAGAACATTCAGAGCGGACAGTTTTTCTTCCGACTGTTTGATATATTGTTCCCGGATCGTCTGTATGGAAATCCGGTATACAGAAAAAACAGAAACCGTAACAGAAAGAAAGGAGACAATGATGATGGCGATAATAATCTGCCACCGCAGTTTTATTTTTTTCATGCAGCACCTCTTCCATCATCTGTTTTTACGCACCGTACCCTTATATTCATTTGGTGTCATTCCTGTCCTTTTTTTAAACAGATCGCAGAAGTACCGGTAATTCGGATATCCCACCATCTCACACACTTCATACACAAGATGCCCCTGGGAAAGCAGTTCCTTCGCTTTCTTCATTCGGATTTCAGTCAGATATTTCACATAACTGATCCCTGTTTCCTCTTTGAACAGTGCGCTCAGGTAAACCGGGCTCATATTCAGCATTTCCGCAAGCTGGTTCAGGCTGATATCCTCATTATAATGTTCTTCGATATATCCGATCAGATTTCTGATAGAATCATGCGTAATTCCGTCCTGTTCTCTCTTCATCTTATTTATGATATTCAAAATAATTTCATCAACGTATTGGTTCACTTCCTGACAGGTATTCAGAATTTTAAGATTTTTGTAAGAAGGAAAGTGCTTTTCTGACAGATTTACTTTTGTATTATCATAATAACAGCTTACCACCGATGTGCAGACCATGAACATATTCCACCGATACTCTTCAATGGTCGGGTTCTCTGATTCAAATTCCGTTTTCAGTTCTTCAAAAATAGCCAAAGCACTGTCATAATCTGATTTCAGAAGTTTTTCGATCATTTTATCCACGCTGCCGGAAACATGTTTCCTGTGCATTTCTTCCAGAGTACTCTTAAAATAAATTTCCTCCGCTTTGCGCAGTGCTTCTTCCATCAATAGCCGGATTCCCTCTATTACAAGGCATTCATCATCCACTACAAATACTCTGAGCATGGTCCTGTCCTCCCGGGAAGATTCTGTTTATTCATTTTTCTCCATCCACTTCTTTAATGCTTCCATCCTGCTTTTTGCATCCTTCCGACCGATTTCATACACTTCACGAATTTTCTCAGGGTCTTTTTCCATCCTTCCAATGGTAAGCTCCACACTGGGACGGATCACAAAAACACTTCCCTCTTTTTCCAGTCTGTGTATATTCTCAATGGTCCGGTTATAGACCAGATGCCGTCTGGTCAGTGTTCTGACAAAATTCGGATATTTATGATAAAATGCCCGGATCAGTTTCGGATTCTCCGGTTTCTTCACATAACCGTCATGTCTGGTCAGTACTACCACATTTTTCTTATATCCCATACGCCGGAACGCCATTACCGGAATACTGTCCGCACATCCGCCATCCAGCAGTTTCATTCCGCGGTACTCAACAATCCTGGATACATAAGGCATAGAAGCAGAAGCGCGCATAATATCTACCTGACTTCTCATATTTTTGACCGGAAGATATTCTGCTTTTCCTGTTTCCAGATTGGTGCAGACTGCATAGAATCTGATTCTGGACTTGAGAAACGCTTCATAATCATAGGGATCCAGACGTTCCGGAATATCATGGTAACAAAATTTCTTATCCACTACATCTCCTGTACGCAAAAGATTCCAAAAGCTCATAAAATGCCTGTCACTGCGGTATTTCATATAATACCGCAGACTCCTTCCCTTCTGTTCCGACACAAATGAACAGCCATGAAGTGCCCCTGCGGATACTCCGATCACACCGTCAAACGTAATTCCAGCTTCCATAAATTCGTCCAGCACGCCTGCCGTATAAATCCCGCGCATGGCACCGCCTTCCAGAACCAGTCCTGTCTTTTCTTTACTCATTGATTCTCACTTCTTTCTGCAAACTTCTTTCCGTCAACTTCTTCCTGCAAAATAATTGTATACACCTGATGATCTGCAGACTATATATAATTTTTCCTCCTACTCAGCTGCATACTGTATCTTTTGAAATGCTTCCTGAAAGGAAATCCCGTTCTTTTCTGCAAGATCTGAAACAGATCTGTATTCCGGATAACGTCGGATGGTTCCGTCCGGAAGTACACATTCTTTTATCACTGCCTCTCCATATTCGGTATGAACAGTTCGGATTTCCCGCGGAAGTATCGTGCGGTCCATCTCTGTTCTTCGGATACCGATGGTGGTTGTTTCGTGAAACACAATATCCTCCATTTTTTTCACATCTTCCGGCATACAGATGACATTCAGCTGATAGGCCGGTCTGTTCTTTTTCATATAAACAGGAGTATAGCTTACATCTCTGGCTCCTGCCTCCAGAAGACGGTCCATCACATATCCCAGTACCTCTGCGCTGCAGTCATCCAGATTGGTTTCCAGACAACAGATTCTGTCGCTGTGTGGAAAATCCTGTTTTCTGACGGTTTCAGATTCCTCTTCCACACCGAGAATCATCGCGCGAAGGAGGCTCGGACGGTCATAATTGCGTTTCCCTGCTCCAAGTCCTGTCTTTAGGATAGTAAAACGCTCAGGAATCTGATCCGTTGTCCGGACTGCCGCTGCGATTGCTGCACCTGTAGGTGTTACCAGTTCTCCCTTTGTTTCCGTCATATGAAGTCGGATTCCATGTTCCTGAACAATATTGGTCACTGTCGGAACAGGAATGGGCAGTATTCCGTGCTGGCAGCGAACCGTTCCTCTGCCTTCACAGAGCTCAGGTACTGCAATCTCCGTTATCCCGAGATCATCCAGACATACCGCTGCAGCTGCAATATCCGCAATAGAATCCACCGCCCCGACCTCATGAAAATGGACCTCATCAACCGGTACTCCATGAGCCTTTGCCTCAGCTGATGCAAGAATGTGAAAAATTTTCAGAGCAAGACTTCGTGCTCCCTCCGTCATTTGTGCTCTGTTAATGATCTCCTCAATTTCACGCATTCCCCGGTGTTCGTGATGGTAACCTTCCGCTCCGTGACCATGAGTTGACTCATGGTGGCTATGTACGTGATTGCATTCTCCTTCCGCATGCTCATGCCCATGCAGATAGTTCATGTCATGGTCATGATTTTCATGAGCTTCATCAAGGATCACTGCAAAATCACAGGCATCCAGCCCTGCCTTTTTCACTCTGCTGATAACGGTATGAAAGCCATCAACAGGAAGACTGGCAAGTGCCTGCTCCATTTTCTTCTGATCAGCGCCAAGATCCAGCAACGCTGCAACTGTCATATCACCGCTGATTCCGGAAGTGCATTCCAGATACAAAATTTTTTTCATTTTCCTTCTTCCTCTTCTTCCTGTCCCCGGCATCCCATCCGGTTGATCTGTGTGGCAATATACCCTGCCCCGTATCCATTATCAATATTTACGACCGCAATTCCATTGGCACAGGAATTGATCATCGTCAATAAAGCGGACAATCCATTCATGCTTGCTCCATATCCGACAGATGTCGGCACTGCGATCACCGGCTTGTCCACCAGACCTCCAAGTACACTGGCAAGCGCCCCTTCCATTCCTGCCACTGCAATGATGCAGTTCGCATCCTGAATCATTTCCAGTCTGGAAAACAGTCTGTGAATGCCGCTCACACCCACATCATAAATGCGCACCACATTTGACCCGAAGTATTCCGCAACCTGAGCCGCTTCCTCCGCCACAGGAATATCTGCCGTTCCCGCTGTGCAGACGGCGATCCTGCCGATTCTCTTTTTGTTCTTCTTTTCAATTTTTATGATATGGGAAATTTCATCATATACCACATCCGGAGATAAATCTTTCACAAGCTCATACTGGTGTGTGGTTGCCCTTGTTCCCAGCACTTCTCCATTTTCCTCATAGAGTTTCCGGAAAATCTTTTCGAAATGGACATCTGCCTTGCCGCTGCAGTAGATTACTTCCGGAAAACCGGAACGGATTTCCCTGTGTGTATCAAGTTTTGCATAATCCATTTCTTCAAAAGGCTGTTTGCGGAAATAATGCTCCGCTTCCTCCAAAGAGATCTCTCCCTCTTTAAATCTCCTGAGAATTTCTCTTGCTTCCATAAAATTCAACACCCCGGTTCTTTCTATCTTTATCTTCGCGAGTTTATTTATTATATCACATTCATAAAAATGAAACAATTCTTACTTTTCCCACCATTTCATTGATTCACCTCTGAAAATATGATATATTGTTAACATAACCATGTAAATTTTTTAACAGGATTTTATCTGCAGCAAAAATTCTGTAAATACTTTTTTTGTTCTATTCATATTTCCTATTTATCAGAACACAACCGGTCAACAACTGAAAATCCAAAAGAAAGCGAGGTAGCAGGAATGAAAGATCCATCTGAACAAACACCAGACAGCACAATTGCTGACCAGACTCCAGGCATCCTTTCATCACTGGAAACTTCCGTATCCGACCCGATACGGCTCCAAAAACTGGCCTCTGTCCTGAGCCGCGCCAACATTACTATTTTTGAATATTATCCAGCAGAAGATGTTCTTTTGAAGTACAATGAATATTTCCAGCCGGTCATCCGGGTACCTGGTTACTTTAAAAACCTGGATCTAACATCCCGCATTCATCCCGATGATTTTGGGAAGCTGCTGGAATTTTATCACGGAAAACACAATTCCCCTATTGAAATACGCTCCATCAACGAAAATGGGCGCGTTTTTCATAATGTTCTGGATTCAACCCCGACAGGGCCTCTGGATGACCCGGACTCAGTCATTATTGGTATTATCCGTGATGTTACTATGGAACGCAGACGTGTGGAGCTTCTCAAGGCACAGGCCATGCGTGACCCTTTGACCACATTATATAATCACACAGCAGGAACACAGCTGATCAATGAATATCTGAACAAAAAAAATCCCTATTCCTCCTGTGCATTGATGGTGGTTGACATCGATTATTTCAAAAACGTAAATGACAACTATGGTCATCTCTTTGGGGACAAAGTTCTTTCAGAATTTTCCCGGCTTCTTCTCTCTGTTTTCGGAAATGATAATATTCTGATCCGTGCAGGCGGAGATGAATTTGTCATTTTCCTGAAAGACATCCGCCATACGGAACTTCTGAACAAGGGAGATAAACTGCTTGCTTCCGTCCGCAATATGGCTTTTACAGAATGTGATTATTCACCCACCTGCAGTGTCGGAATCTGCTTTCTGCCGGAAAATATGTCAGGTTATACTTATGAACAGCTTTTTGAAAATGCTGACTGGGCTTTATACAATGCAAAAAGAAGCGGCCGCAACCGTTATATGTTCTGCGACAGTCTGAAACGTTTTGAATATTCCTCCCCGGATTTTGAAAATATTCATCCAGATATTGATGCACGATATTTCCGAAACGACATCATCTCCTGCGCATTTGAAATATTTGAAAAGAAAAACAGCTTTGATTCTGCCATAAAAATGCTTCTTGAGATCATTGGAATCCGTTTCGGACTGGACCGCATTTCTATTATTGAAACAGACATCAAAAATTCTGTATGCAGCAGCTACCGGCAGTGGTCTGCACCCGGAATCCCAAAAGTACTGGAAAATCCGGGAAGTTTTACCAAAGATGATTTTCTGAAACTGTTCCACAGCTATGACGAAAACGGTACTGCTGTTCTTCAATATGACAATATGGAAATGTACTCTGCATCTGCAGCTTCTCTTCTTATGCAGGGAAATGCCAAAACAGTCGTCTATTCCGCCATGTATTGTGAAGGAATGTATGTCGGTGCAATCTCCTATGTAGTATGTAAAACAAAGCGCTTCTGGTCCAAAGATCAGCTGAGCCAGCTTGGAGAGCTTACGAAACTGATTTCTGCTCATCTGGCCAAAACTCATGCACTGAATGCCTCTCACAAAGGGATTATTTCTGTTCCGGAATATGACCATCTCACAGGTCTTCTTTCTTTTGCCAGATTTCGTGATGAAACAGAGCGGATTATCGTTGGCAACGAGCATCAGACATATGCCATGGTTTATACAGATCTGGAAGATTTTAAGTACTTTAATCAGAAATGCGGCTATCGCATGGGAGATCAGCTCCTGAAAGATTTCAGCAGTTATATCATCAGTACACTGAAGCCTGGCAATAATGTATATTTTACGCGAATCGTTGCGGATCAGTTTGCGCTCTTTATGCCGTATATCGATCAGGGCCATGCAGTGGAACATGTAGAACAGATCAATCATCTTTTTATTGAGCAGCAGAAAAAAATATATCCAAATGTTCCGCTGCGGATCCGTACCGGTATTTATATAGTAAAACCCGGCTGTACCAGTGCTTCCTCTGCACTGGACTGTGCTAACTATGCCCGTCAGCAGACCAAACAGGGGAAGGGACAATCTGTAATCCTTTATGATGAAGCACTTTCCCGCAAACGCCATCTGGAAAATGAAATCAAAAATGATATGACAGAAGCTATGGCTCAGGGACAGTTCCAGATTTATCTGCAGCCCAAATTTTCCATGGAGGATCTTTCCATTACAGGAGCAGAAGCACTTGTTCGATGGCATAAGCCGGATGGAACCGTTCTCTCTCCCGGCGCTTTCATTCCAACCTTTGAACAGAATGGCCGGATCACAGAACTGGATTATTATGTATTTGAAAAAGTCGTGGAATTCCTTGCCAAAAACGACACACTTGGCAGAAAACAGATACCGATTTCCATCAATGCCTCCATCCTTCACGCCTCCAATCCGATGACTGTGCAGAATTATCTCGATATTCTGAATAAATACCATGTGGATCCTTCCCTGACGGAAATAGAGCTTACAGAAACAGCCACTGTAGCAAAATTTGACAGTGTACGTTCTCTCTTCCAGCATCTGCAGTCTGTACAGATTCAGACTTCTGTGGACGATTTTGGAGCCGGGTATTCCGTATTAAATACAGTGATTGATATTCCGGTCAACACAATTAAAATCGACCGACTGTTTATTGAAAAATGCACTTCCACCAAACGGGGAATTTATTTTCTCAAAGAAATCGTGACCATGGTCAGAGGCCTTGGCTATCATGTTCTCTGTGAAGGAGTGGAAACAGAAGAACAGCTTGAAATCCTCAGAAAGATCGGCTGTGAAACGGGGCAGGGTATCTGGTTCTGTCCTCCTCTTCCGATCGAGGAATATGAAAAATTCGTGTACGGCGATGCGCACAGGCAGTAGAAATCGTTATGATAACAAAATCAAAAATAACATGTCTGCAACCAAAAACAGTTGCCGTGTATCCATAAAATAAATTCCATAACTGTATCGTGACAGTGAATGTTCACAAAAATGTCCCGGGACTTCATACCTTCATATATGAAAATCCCGGGACACTTTGTACATCCTTATCTGTACATCCATACCCGTTCAGCACAATCATTCTGTTTTTTAGAAAAAGAGATTGAAAATACCCAGGAGCAGACCGATCAGAGCCCCAAGATTTACGATCATTCCCAGCTCATGTTGCATAACAGACATTACCAAATTCTCAAGTTCCGCAACATCCATTTCTCTGATCTTATTTTCTACAATATCAGAAATATGGAACTGCTTCACAATCGAGCCTGCAAATCTGCGGATACATACACGGTAAACATCCCGGATTTTTCCGCAGATGGTTTCTTTGTCTGCAGGAATCCAGTTTCTCACATCTGCCAGTGTTTTTCCCTCGATACCGGCAATTTCTTTTTCAATCTGTGTTTCCACATAAGCAGGACCATTCTCCATGATATAATTTTCTGCATACTCTCCAATTTCACCTGCAAGGGAATCCAGTAATTTATCCGTCAAAAACATAGAAAACATACTTCCTTCCAGTTTCAGACGAACCGCCTTTTTTCCTTCTTCTGCAATGAGTCTGCCCGGTTCCATCTCTTTGATACCATTCATGATTTTTTCACACAGAACCTGCTGCAGCTGTTCTTTGCCTGTATGATAGGCATCTTGTCCCATAAGTTCCGGAAGCACTTCACTGAGAGCCTGCTCCTTTCCCAGATAATCCTGAATCTGTGAAACCAGGATATCCGTTACCGAGTTTTCCACATCCTCAGAAAGAAGCATTTCTGTCAGATCCTCTTCCGTCAGAAGTGCATTACCAACGGCTTTTCCAACAGCAGATGCCAGATCATTCTTCCGTTTCGGGATGATTCCCGGAGTAAACGGAAGGGTAAAACGACCAATTTGGATCGGCTTATGCGGCCGAAACAGCATTTTTACAGCAATATAATTGGTACAGTATCCAATCACCGCACCAATCAGAGGTCCGCTTATGTAATGTAATAACTCCATCTTTTCATCTCCATCATAGTTTTTTCGGCATGACTATTCTGTTCAGAGCCATCCGGATTTTTATTCTATCACAACTATGCCTGTGATACCAGTACAATTTTAAACTTTTCATTTATTTATTAGACAATGCCGTCCTGCCCGGAGGGCTTTATTATATCACAGGAAAATGTAAAGCACTTTCCTATGATATAATAATAGAATCCCGTTTCCGGAATATACGGTTCTTCCATACATTTCCAGAAACGGGATCTCCTATTTCATCTCTTTCAGTTGAAAATTTTCTTTACTTTACTTCTCATTTTATCAGCTGAACATATCCGATATTATGCTGCATCATCTGCGGGAACATCTTCCAGTACTTCGACTTCCCCTTCTGTTTCTGACATGGATTCTGCGATCATATCAATAACTTCTGCAGGAACACCGGCATTTTCTGCATTGGCACGAATGGTATCAAAGTTCATCTCAGCCTCATAAGCACTCATATCTTCTTCACTGGTCAGATCATAAACGGTTCCCATATCCTCTTCTGCAACAGCCTCAACACCATCTCCGCTGGCGGCAACATGGAGCGTCAGGGAACAAAGAGAAGCACCGGAACTCAGTACACTCAGCTTCAGATCCACACTCTGATCTGCACTGTCGGACGATAAATCCGCAACAAGACTGAACGCGCTGAGCGGATTATACTCCTCCTCAGACTCACCGGACGGGAAGGTCATGGTAAAGGTTCCTGCCGGATATCCTTCTCCATTGGCATTGCTGTTGTAATTCTCTACGGAAATATCCATCATGACCGCACCATCTGCAACCAGGCTGTAGGTTCCATTCAGGACACCATCTGCAGACTGTCCGTTTCCGGTAAGGGCAAGTTCACTTCCCTCGGAATACATGGAAAGCAGGAAGCCGGACGTATCTCCATTCTGCGGATTCTTCCAGGTAAGGGATACCTGAGAATCTACCCCTTCGCACAAAGCAATTTCTCTACCGACGATTCTGTTGTCACTGTTGATCCAGATTCTGGACGCAAGATATTCATTTGCAGCATCTTCTGCTGTTTCCTCTGCTGCTGCACCATCCAGATCCGCAAGTGTATTTGCAAGGAACTCCTGGAACTGTGCATTCAGATCTCCGGATTCCGGATTGATTTCCGTGCATTTCGTCAGAATTTCTTTTATCTGTTCGTCTGTCTGAGCAGTTGTCAGAATTTCTCTGGCAATCGTCGTCATCTCCTCCTGGAAAATCTGACCTTCCAGAAGTGTACAGTCCTCTCCGATTCCGTCAATGGAAATCGTTTCTTCCACTGACGCGCCTTCCTGCATGTGATCGATCACAATCATTCCGTAACGATCCAGAATTTCTCCAAGAACAGCCCCCTCCGGCAAAACAGCTTTGGGGTCTTCCAGAATATCCGATATAGCTGTCATATATCCGGAAACTGCCTCTGCTCCTGCCTCCTCAAGAGATGCCTTCAGATAAGCCGGAGACATTTCCGGAATCTGAATATATTCCATACCTGCCAGATAATCCATCATCGCATACATACTGCAAATCGTAGAATCATTCACAAGAGCGCTCAGCATGACTGCTTCCTTACTGTCAGCAACCGATGCATCCATATGAAGCGCCACATCCTGCAGCCAGGAAAGATCCATTCCTGTCAGCATACCCAACATGGAACGACCTGCTTCATCTACTGTCAGATTCAGATCCATCACTGCATTGGAAGCAAGGGAACCGGACTGTGTCAGACTGGTTTCCAGGCTCTGGTCCCAGTCTTCTGCCAGATATGCACTGGCAGCTTTCAGAGCTTCTTTCTCCCAGTCACAGTAGGTAACTCCTTCCGCCGAAGCCGTCGCAGGCATTGAAAAAACCAATACAGATGCAGATGCTGCTGCCGCAGCTTTCTTCAGTGTCCAGCTTATTTTTCTTTTCATGCAAAAACCCTCCTTCTCTTTTGTTATGTTTTATGAAATAGGTTCAAAATCTGCTGCGCCATGCTTGCAAAGCGGGCAGATGTAATCCTCCGGAAGTTCCTCTCCTTCATAGATATATCCGCATACCTTGCAGACAAATCCTTTTTTGCCTTCTGTCTGCGGCTTTGGTTTCACATTATTCTGATAGTAGGTGTAGGTCATGGTTTCCACACTGGAGATCACACGAGCTTCTGTAATGCTGCAGACAAATAATCCGTGTGTGTCAAAATCCAGATACTGCTCTACTTTCAGAGACATAAAGGAATTGATATATCTCGGAAGGAAAGCCAGACCATTGTCAGAACGAAGCGGTGCCAGTCCCGCAAACTTATCGGCAGTTCTTCCGCTCTGGAAACCGAATCGCTCAAACACACTGAACGGAGCATCGGTAGACAGGCAGTTTACATTCATAATACCGGTCTGTTTGATAACATGATGTGAATAATTTGCCTTATTGATTGCTACTGCCACACGATTCGGTGTATTGGTAAGCTGTGTTACCGTATTCACAATCAGACCGTTATCTTTCTTTCCATCATTGCTTGTAACTACATAGAGACCATAGCCGATGTTAAAGAGTGCAGTAAGATCGTTCTTATCAGCCTTTTCGCTCTGTGCCACATAATCACGGCAGAGTTCATCTGACAGAGCTTCAATCTGTGCGGTGCTCTCCTCATTGAGTGCAGATTTGATGTGGACAGTAGTATCTGCAAATGTCAGTTTCTTGGATCCTTCCAGCATCTGTTTCATAACTTTGGCTGCCAGCGGAGCCCATGTACCGTTCTCAACAAAAGCAACTGTACGGTTCTGGAAATTTCTTTCTGTCAGATGATGGATGAATTCCTTCATGAACGGGAAAATATCTGCATTATAAGTAGTTGTGGCAAGTACCAGTTTGCCATAACGGAATGCACTCTCTACTGCTTCTGCCATATCGTCACGGGCAAGGTCAAATACTTCCACTTTCGGACAGCCCTTTGCCAGAAGTTTGCTTTCCAGAAGTTCTACCGCTTTTTTCGTATGTCCGTAAACAGAAGTATAGGCAATCACAACACCCTCTGTTTCAACAGAATAAGAAGACCAGATATTGTACAGATTGAGATAGTGACCAAGATCTTCTTTCAGTACCGGTCCATGGAGCGGGCAGATGGTCTGAATATCCAGTCCTGCAGCTTTTTTCAGAAGGTTCTGTACCTGAGCGCCATATTTGCCGACAATACCGATATAATAGCGGCGAGCCTCGCAGTCCCATTCCTCTTCCACATCCAGCGCACCGAATTTACCGAAGCCGTCTGCGGAAAACAGCACTTTGTCACAGGTGTCATATGTTACGATTACTTCCGGCCAGTGAACCATCGGAGCTGCCACAAATGCCAGTGTATGCTTTCCGAGAGAAAGAGTATCCCCTTCTTTTACAACCAGCTGTCTGTCTGCAAAATCGGTTCCGAAGAACTGTTCCATCATGACAAATGCTTTTGCGGAAGAAACGATAACGGTATCCTCAAAGATTTTCATGAAATTGGCAATATTTGCGGAATGATCCGGTTCCATGTGCTGAATGATCAGATAATCGGGCTTTCTGTCTCCAAGAACCGCCTGAATATTGTCCAGCCATTCATGGGTAAAATGTGCATCAACCGTATCCATAACCGCGATTTTATCATCCAGAATCACATAAGAGTTGTAGGACATTCCATTTTCTACAACGTACTGACCCTCAAATAAATCAACATTATGGTCGTTTACACCTACATACTTGATATCATTAGTAATTACCATGACAATCATCTCCTTTAGTTTAATTTCATTATTTTTGTAAATCTGTCATCTCATTATATCATACTTTTTTGAAAAGAAAACATACACTTTTAGTCTAGTTTACACTTTCCTGATTTATGGCTTTACAATACAGTCAGCCTGTGTCATTTTCTCTGTGATCACATACATATTTGTGACATTTCCTACCTGAAGCTTTTCCAACAGGCCATAATGATTCAGACAGGTACCGCAGGTCAGGATCTCCACTCCCTGCGCTTCCAGAAATTTCAGATCTTCCAGCGTCGGTGCATCTTCACAGGTAAGCTTTGCACCGCCGTTATAGAACAGAATCGTGGAAGGAAGAATCTCCTGCTGGGTCAGTGCATATATAAATCCTTTCATCAGAACTGCACCCAGTTCCTGATCACCGGTACCCATACATTCCGAAGAAATTACTACTACCATATTTTTTCTTCTTGTATCCGGAATACAGGAGATTTCTTCCTGTTCCTTTTCTTTTCCTGATGGAGTGTCTGTTTCACCCACTTCCAGAATCACCTGATATTTCTTTTCTTCCAGTTTCTGTGAACGGACGCCGTAATTCTTCTGCTTCGCGAGCTTCGTCAGATTCTGCACAGCAATTTCGTTGTCCACAAGAACTTCCACGGAATCCGGCGATTTTAATTCTTTGATTGCCTGGATAGTTTTTACAACAGGAATAGGACACGCCTCTCCCAGAGCATTTACTTTTATCATGAATTCTACCTTCTTTCCTGTAAAATCATGCTTTTATTATACCTTAGTCAATGCCCGGTTGCCATCCTGTTTTTCATATTTTCCTGTTTTTTATCAAAAACACTGCAAACTTTATCATATTCAAAAAAAGAGCTTGCATCTACAGGGTTTCAAATATGACAGCACCTTTCTTTCGTAACCAGAAAAGCAGACCAATTGCTCCGGCAAAAATCACTGCTGCTGTACACCCAAGATACACAGCAGGCGAAAGTATATCCATCAGAAGCATATAAAGAGCTCCGGCTCCCACAACCACTACCCAGCCTCCAAATAACGCGATCATCACATTCAGACTCTGCTTAATCGGAACAATTTCATTGGTCCAGGTAAGATTCGGCATTTTCAGATTCAAAACCAGCCCCGTCAGCGCCATAAAGATAATAAAAGCGAGGACTGTCAGCGGGATCAGAACTGCAAATACAGCGGAGGGCTTGAGCACAATTTCCACACTCATTACCAGTATCGCTGCCGGAATCAGCGTCAGGATCAAATGGAGTTTAAGTTTCGCCATCAATACCTGAAAACCGCTTACCGGAAGAGACTGCACAAGCCAGATGTTCCGGCCTTCCAGAGATACAGAAGGTGCCGTGATGTCATTCATCGTGGTGATCATGCAGACAGCAGCTGCCGCAGCCATACTCATCATATCCTGATCACCGGCAAAGAAAAGCATCATCATATCCATGATCATATTTCTTTTAACCAGAATCATCACCGCTCCTGCAATCATCAAAATAATTCCAAGCCCGCAGTTCAGGATGTAATTGGGGCATCCAAGAAAACGGCGAAATTCCTTTCCCAGAAGAGCGCGTTCCCGGGAGTGTACAGTAACCTTCTGTACTTTATAAATGCGTCTGGAAGCACCCCGGTTCGTGGTAATAATCCTGGTATAGCTTGCTGCCAGCACCAGATATACTGCCAGAAATACCGCAAGCGTCATCACAGTAAACATCCCGAGGGAACTCAGATTCCCCGCTGCTGCCATTCCCATATGATAAACCGGCGACAGGCTGTTCTTCAGAAAATTTCCTGCAATCTGCGGATTACTTATGATATCCTCCAGGAATCTCATCGCTTTCAGATAAACATAATAATATCCGATGATAAATCCCAGAGAAAGTACTACCGTAATGAGGCTTTTATGTTTTGTTTTTTTGCTGATCAGCGCTACCGCCCATCCGAGTATTGCCGAAATGATCAGTACCACAATGGAAATTTCCAATGTCGCGATTACAGAACAGAGAACCGTCAGAAATCCCGGTGCAGCCGTCAAATAGTATTTGATCAGCACAGGAACCATCACCAGCAGTTCATACAGAAGTCCCATCAGATACACCCCTGCCAGACGCACATTCAGGATCCGGGATGCCGGGATCGGCATGGAAAGCAAAAGTTCATTATCCTTTGCCAGATACAGGCTGGCATATGTATTAAAAACACTTCCAAATGCCCCGAATGCGGTTCCCATCAATCCCATCAGTGCAAAATAAAGCCATCCCATACCAGCCTGATGCAGCGGTCCGCACAGTGGATCCGCAACAAAATAAAACATGGCACCAAGAATTCCAAACAAGATAACATACAACAGGATCATCATAAGCAGCCGGATACCAGTCCTGTTTTTATTTTTCTTTTTGTCCTGCCAGATAAATGAAAACAACTCCATTATCTGCTTTTTAAGCAATACCTTTGTCATGATCGTCCTCCAGTTCCAGAAATACATCTTCCAGGGAAGTATCTCCTTTTACTTCCTCCATGGTACCTGAGCGAATCAGCTTTCCGCCCTTGATAATCGCTACTTTATCGCAGAGTTTTTCGGCAACCTCCAGCACATGGGTGGAAAAAAAGATGGCACCCTGACGATCACAGATCTCACGCATCAGCTGTTTCAGTAAATGTGATGCTTTGGGATCAAGTCCCACAAAAGGTTCATCCATAATGATCAGTTTCGGATCATGGATCAGTGCCGAAATAATGGCCAGTTTCTGTTTCATGCCATGAGAATAAGCAGAAATCGGCTGTGCAAGATCAGAGGTAAGTTCAAATGCATCTGCATATTTCCGGATCCGTTCCTGCCTGTCACCGGCACTGACGGAAAAAATATCTGCAATAAAATTCAAAAACTGAATTCCTGTCATAAACTCATAAAGATCCGGATTATCCGGAATATATGCGATCTGGGATTTACACGCAAGCGGATCTTTTCGAATGGAAATTCCATTCACCAGAACTTCTCCGCTGTCAAACTTCAAAAGTCCGCAGCAGGATTTTATGGTTGTTGTTTTTCCTGCACCGTTGTGTCCGATAAAGCCATAGATTTCTCCGGGCAATATATGCAGCGACAGATCATCCACCGCTTTTTTCTCTCCATAAATTTTTGTCAAATGCTCAATTTTCAGCATGATTTTCCTCCTTTATTTTTGAGTATGGATTATTATATTTCCTATCTATTCATGTCTGCGGTTTTGTGCTTATCATATCAAAAAATACACCTGCTGGACAGGTGTATTTTATAGGGAAATGTGTCAATTTATCAGTCAGAACAATAGACACGTTATCTAGAGCGTGTTTGATAATTCATTCAGGCACGAAATATTGACTTCTCGCATCCATTCGGAACACTGCAACAAAGAGCAGATCCCCGATAATGTTTACTACACATGCAATTCCCACAAAGATAAATGGCAGATTTGCATTACCGACGCCTCGCAGCACACCACTGATCACATTATACGCAATAATGATCAGAATTCCGGCAGAGCAGATCCGCATATAAATAATTGCTTTTTCCAATGAAGCTTCCGGAACCTGAAGAATATGCAGAACGCTTCCGGCAAATATTTCCAGAAGGATGGTTGCCGCAATTCCGATCATGGCAAACAGGATAATGGTTGTTCCTACTGTGTCACCGGTCTCTTTCGTTTTTTTCTCTCCGATATGCTGTCCAATAATGACTGTCGATCCCATTGCCAGACTTGTAATGATAAACGTAACCATCTGCATAAAAGCACTTCCCGTACCGACTGCAGAAATACTGGATGCATCCCCGAACTGTCCGACCACAAGCAGATCCACTGCACCGTAGGCAGCCTGCAGAATCAGCGCCCCCAAAACCGGAAGTGCAAACCGTATCATAGAACCAAATACAGAACCTTCTGTAAACGAAAGTTCCTGTTTCTGATTCTCCAATCCCTCTTTCTCTGATTTTTTATCAGCGTTATCCTTATTCATCATCTTTTTTTCTGATTGATTTTCTCTTGTCATTTACTTCTTCTTTCCATTCTTTCCAGGTATTCCTCAAATACAGCAAATGCCTCTTTTACTGGTTCCGGGGAAGACATGTCCACGCCACAGAGCTTCAAAAGATCAATGGGATCCATAGAAGAACCTCCGCTCAGGAATTTTTTGTAATTCTCAACAACTCCAGGCTCTCCGTTCAGAATTTTACTGCTGATCGCAATCGCTGCAGCAAATCCGGTCGCATACTGATACACATAAAACGGTGTATAAAAATGAGGAATACGTGCCCACTCATGAGCAATTTCCGGATCACACACCATATCCGGCCCAAAATACTTCTTATTCAGATTCAGATAAATTTCATCGATCTGTTCCGCAGTAAGCATACCGCCCTGTTCTACAACGCTGTGCGTCAGCATCTCAAACTCGGCAAACATGGTCTGACGGAACATCGTTCCTTTAAACTGATCCAGAAAATAATTGATCAGATACCGTTTTTCTGTTTCATCCTCTGTTCTTTCCATCAGATCATGAATCAGAAGTGCTTCATTACAGGTGGATGCAACTTCTGCCACAAAAATCCGGTAACCGGCATACAGATAAGGCTGTGTATGATCGGAATACCAGGAATGGAGTGCATGACCCATTTCGTGAGCCAGTGTAAACACATCATTCAGAGATCCATGAAAATTCAGCAAAACATAGGGATGTGTTCCATAAGCGCCCCAGGAATAGGCTCCTGTCCGTTTTCCTTTATTTTCGTAAACATCGATCCAGCGATTGTCAAACCCTTCCTGCAGCAGCCCCAGATAATCTTCTCCCAGAGGAGCAAGCCCGCGTTTTACGATTGCTTTCGCTTCTTCAAACGTATATTTCCTTTCCGGAGATTTTACCATTGGTACATATACATCATACATATGAAGTTCCGACAGCCCGAGAAATTTCTTTCGGATTTCTGCATAACGATACATCAGAGGCAGTGCCTCATGAACCGCTTCTATCAGATTCTGGTAAACTGACACCGGAATGCAGCTTCCATCCAGAGACTCTTCCATTGCATTTTTATAATGGCGTTCTTTTGCAAAAAAATCCGCCTGTTTTGCGTTGGCATAGTAAAGGGAAGCCAGTGTATTCCGAAATTGCCCATATACCGAATAAAGTGCCTGGAATGCATTTTTCCGGAGTATTCTGTCACTGCTCTGCAGGTATGGAATAAAAGTTCCCTGGGTGAGAGGATATTTTTTGCCCTCACTGTCTTCCACATCCGGAAACTGTATGTCCGCATTATTGAACATGGAATAAATATTCGAAGGTGCCTGTCCCAGTTCATTTACTCTGGAAAGAAGTGCTTCTGTTCCTGCATCCAGTACATGCTCTTTTCTCCTGGTAATCTGCTGTACAAAACGTCGATACGGTTCCAGTCCATTTTTTCCGTCGGTTTGAGTAAAATAAGCGTTCAGTACTTTCTCCGGAAGATTCAGAATTTCCGGTTCCAGCCATGCCTGCGTCTGTCCAAGTCTGGTCATAATAATCTGCATTTCCCCGCTCATCTGCTGATAACGGGCATTTGCCGTATCTTCATGATATTTCTGGTTCGCATATACATACATCCGTTCAAAAACCAGGTTCATATCTTCATAAAGCTTCAGAACCTTCCGCATCTGCTCTGCGCCTTCTGCAAGAGTTCCTTTATACGAAGCAAACTCTTCCATCATTTTTTCGAGCTTTTCTCCGTCTTCGCTGAATAATTCTTCGTTCGCGTACAGATCCTGCATGTTCCATGTATTCTCTGCTTTTTGTTCCTGTCTTGTCAAAATTTTCTGTTCTTCCATTTTCTGCCTCCTTGCTGTAGATTATCATAACAGATTATTCCTCTACATACAACTGTCCTCATTTGATAAAAATGCGACTCACTTGCCTGTAAAATAAAAAAAGCATCGGGAATATAAAAATACATTTTCCCGATGTCCAATATGTCCCAAAATCAATGGACCTGGCATCGGAAATCTAATAATTCACTTTTCCGATGTCCAATATGTCCCAAAATCAATAGAGCGGGCATCGGAAATGTAAAAATTTGCTTTTCCGATGCAACATAACTTACACAAATGAGCCAGATCCGTACGGTTTTATCCCCACCTTATCATCCTTTTTGAATACCCTGAATAAAGCAAATTGTCTGAGATATTTCACATCAGAATATCCTTCGGTTCTTTCCTGCTGTTTTTCAGAAATACGGTCACCTGATTGGAAATATCACAGGTTGCCAGAAGAACATCCGAGACTTTACCAGCGCCCTGTCCCCGAATCTGGTTCATCAGCCATTTTTCATCATTTCCCGTATGCCGGAGATTCTCTTCCATAATCCGCCCGTCAAGAATCACATTTGCCACCATAAAATCCTGTTCCGGGGACAAATTCATGTCAGAAGGGGTTACCGGACGATCAGAAACTTTCGGAAGGAAACTAATCTTTCCGTTTTCCTCCAGAATTGCAGTCTCCAGCTTCGATACATCAAAATATCCGCTGATTCTGCATTGTGTCAGAAACTCTGTCACATCGATCTTGGCTTTTTTCAGATTCTCTCTGTAAAGTTCTCCATGATTCATAAGTACCAGCGGTTTTCCTTCTATCACCCTGCGTGCTTTTATCGATTTTGAACTGAACCAGGACAACAGAATCGCTGCGATTGCGTAAACAATCATAGCCGTCAGCGGCTGCACAAAGTTTTCTTCCAGCGAAGTCGCCATTTCCGCTGCGATTGATCCAATCGTGATCCCATTCACATAATCAAACATACTCATCTGTGACATCTGACGATACCCCATCAGTTTTGTCAGGATAAAGATTACAATAATAGACCCCAAAGAAAGCATAATAATATATAAAATTTCCCGCATAAGACCTCCTTGAATTTTCGTTCCGATCGGGCATATACATTATCCGATCAGAACTTTTACAGTTGCCTGACGCTATATTAGTATGCTTTCCTTTTTTTGATCTATTCATAAGAAAGATCGCCGTCTACAATACGCACAATGCGCTGTGCATTTTGAGTGACAGAAAAATCATGCGTGATCATTACAATTGTGTTTCCCATTACAGAAAAGCCATTGCAACAGTACCTGCGGTAAGGAACAGCAGGCCGACCGCTGATTTCCTGTCCAGTTTTTCATGAAACACAACATAAGAAAATGCTACAGTAACCAGAATACTCAGCTTATCGATCGGGACTACCACACTGGCGGGTCCATCCTGCAAAGCCCGGTAATAACAAAGCCATGATGCCCCTGTTGCCAGACCCGAACAACAGATAAAGACCAATTCCTTTTTGCGGATCTCGCTTACTTCTTTTTGTTTTCCGGTTATGAACACCATCATCCATGCCATCAGAAGCACAACGGTTGTTCTGATCGCGGTGCCGAGATTCGACTCCACGCCGGAAATTCCAATCTTTCCAAGAATTGCCGTAAGACTGGCAAAAACAGCTGATAAAACCGCATACAACAGCCAGCCCCTGCCTTGTTCCGGATTCTCCTCAGCATTTTCCTTCTTCTGGATCATCAGAAGAATTCCCAATGCAATCACTGCAACTGCAATTCCTTTTTTCCACGTGATGCCTTCACGAAGAAAAATCAGTGCCAGCAAAATCGTCAGTACCGTGCTGGACTTATCAATCGGTACCACCTTATTGATATTGCCGATCTGAAGTGCCCGAAAATAGCACAGCCAGGAAGCCCCTGTTGCCAGTCCCGACAAAACCAGAAACAGCAGAGTTCTTCCCTCTACTTCCATAATTCCATTCTGTGACCCGGACACGAATACCATCAGCCAGGAAAAAAGCATTACGACGATTGTTCGGACTGCCGTAGCCACATTGGAATCTGTTCTTTCAATTCCGCATTTTGCCAATATGGAAGTAACTCCTGCAAAAAAAGCCGAACCAACTGCAAATAATATCCACATTTCTTTCATCCCCCGTTCTGTAGTTCTTCTGACATTACAAACCAAAATATGGCAAAAGATAATCCAAAAACAATAAAAAGCTAAAGTTTATTTTAAAACCGGTTCACGGAAAATGCTTTTTCGCCAGCACAAAAGTCAGGGTACTTCCATGGAATCTGTAAACACTTTCCTGGCAGATTCTTCCTCAAACTGCATAGAATACAGATCATGATAATATCCATTTTCTGCCATCAGTTCCCCGTGCCTTCCCTGTTCGATAATTTTTCCGTCTTTTACCACAAGAATCAAGTCAGCATTCCGGATGGTCGAAAGACGATGAGCTATGATAAAAGAGGTATGTCCTTTCAGTAATTTCCCGGTAGCCTGCTGAATCAACTGCTCTGTCCCCGTATCAATAGACGAAGTCGCTTCGTCCAGTACAAAAATTGCAGGTTCTGCCAGAATTGCCCGGGCAAAAGAGATTAGCTGCTTCTCACCTGTAGAAAGTCTGCCGCCGCTTTCTCCCACATCACTGTCATAACCCTTTTCCAGCTTACTCACTACCACATCTGCAGACACACTTCTGGCTGCCTGAATGATTTCTTCATCCGTGGCATCCGGTTTGCCGTAACGGATATTTTCTTTCACCGTTCCACTGAAGAGATGGGGATTCTGCAGTACATATCCGATCTGGCTGTGCAGCCAGAGCTGAGACCGTTCCCGGTAATCTACACCATCTATGAGAATCCTGCCGCTGGTAGGCTCAAAAAAACGTCCTGCCAGATTCACAAGCGTAGATTTTCCTGCTCCTGTCTCCCCTACAATGGCAACATTCATTCCTGCCGGAACATGCAGATTGAAATGTTCCAGTACATATTCCTTTCCATCAGGATACATAAAGGAAACATCCTCAAACACAATATCTCCTTTGATTTTTTCCCAGTTTTCTTTTTTGGGATGAAAATTATCGCCATATTTCTCCTTTACTGCTTCACTGTCTACGACATTCGGTTCCTGGCTTAACAGATCCATAACCCTCTCAATATTTGCCTGACATGAGATCAGATCTGCGAGAAGTCTTGCAAGCTGCTGGATCGGTTCAAAAATAGCCACTGCATAGGAAATGAATACCGACAGCGTTCCCAGCTGCAGCAGATCGTTCTGTACCAAATATCCGCCTCTGTACAGAACCAGAGCAGAAGCCACAGAACTGAAAAACAGAATGGATGAGATAAAAAAGGCATTCAGTTTCGCCGCACTGCAGCCGGCATGGCGCATATCCTCCGTAAGTTTAAAAAATGACTGTTCATTATCTTTCTCAATCACCATGCTCTTGGATGTTTTTACTCCCGTAATTCCCTCATTATATGCACTGGTGATCTGAGAATTGATCTTACGCACTTTACGATTCCAGTGCAGAATACGATTCTGAAAAACAACTGTCAGCACTGCAATACACGGTACGATCAGCAAAAGCAGAAATGCCAGCCGTACATTCAGCATAAACATGATGACAAACACACCCACCACATAAATCAGTGCCCAGAACATATCCACCAGCCCCCAGGCAATCATTCCGGCAATACGAAGGGTGTCACTCATCACGCGGGCATGAATATAACCTACCGGTGTAGTATTGTAATAGGAAAACGATAAAGTCTGTAAATGCTGAAACTGTGCCCATTTCAGTTCCTTCCCCACATTCATTTCAATAGTGGTGGCTGCATGAACAGACAAATATACGCTCACCGTCTGCGCCACGATCACAGCCACATAGACAAAAGCAAACATCTGAATCCCATTCAGAGTATCCGGAATGATGAAGTGATCAATGGCGTAACTCTGAAACAACGGAACAAGTACATCCACTGCTGCCAGCAGAATATTGAGACTGAAGGTAATAAAAAAATACTTCTTATACGGTTTGAAAAAGGGAAACATCTTTGCCCAGACTTTTAACTGAAAAGGTTTATTATATTCCTGTTCTTCATAAGCTGCCATGTTCCTTCCCCCCTTTTCTGTCATCATGACTCATCTGTATATCATAAATCTTCCGATAAATCCCATTTTTTTCCAGCAGTTCCTGATGAGTTCCTGTCTCCGCGATCCTGCCCTGGTTCAGCACCAGAATCTGAGAAGCGCCCATAAGAGTATTGATGCGGTGGGAAATCAGAATCACTGTCGTATCTTTCATACGCGTCTTCAATGCCCGGCGGATTCTGTAATCTGTTTCCGCGTCAACGGCAGAAAGAGAATCATCAAACACCATGACCGGTGCTTTCTGTAAAAGCATCCGCGCAATGGCAACACGCTGCCGCTGGCCGCCGGAAAGAGTCACTCCTCTTTCCCCTACCAGAGTTTCATATCCATCCGGAAAACTCATGATGGCATCGTCTATACAGGCAATTCTGGCCGCCTCACGGATTTCTTCCATGGAAGCCTCAGGCCTGGATGCGGCAATATTCTCCCGAATCGTTCTGGAATAAAGAAACGGCTCCTGCAGCACCATCCCGATATTCCGGCGAAGTTCCTGCAGTGGAATTTCCCGGATATCCCTGCCGCCGATCATCACGGAGCCATTCTGCCCGTCAAGTTCATAAAGCCGGTCAAGAAGCTGCACAAGCGTAGATTTTCCGCTGCCTGTACCTCCAAGGATTCCAAATGTGGTTCCCTGCGGAATATGAAGGTTCACATTGGTCAATACCTGTTTTCCTTCTTCGTACCTGAAATCCACATGTTTGAAATCAATGTCAAAAGAACCCGGCATAGCTTTTTCCGTTTCTTCCGATTTTGCATATGTTTCTTCCAAACTTCCCAGTATGTAATCCACACGGTCAAAAGACACTCCTGCTTTGCTCATATCGGATAAAATTCTTCCAAGCCCCCGAACAGGCCAGACCAGTGTAGTGTTATAAGAAGCAAAGGCTACAAATTCTCCGACAGAGATATTTCCATGTACCGCTTCCACTGCACCCAGCACAATAATGGTAATCACCTGAAGACCAGTGATCAGATCACCAACGCCCCAGTAAAGACCGGAAAGAGTTCCGAGCCGGATCCACAGTTCTGCAAACGCATTATTTTTTTCCAGAAATCGATCCATTTCGTATTTTTCCTGCCCAAAAGCACGAACCACACGGACACCTGTGGCATTTTCCTGTACTACCGTGGATAATTCCCCCTCTGCCTCATCAGCATCTGTAAACCGCCTGGCGATCAGACGATAAAATATGGCGGAATAAGCCACCACCAGAGGCACAAACAAAAGGACCACCATCGAAAGCTTTACATTCATGGATACCATCATCCCGAAAGATACTGCAACCAGAAAAACAGTCCGGAATACCTCCAGAAGCTGTGTCACTACAAAATTCCGGATCACCTCCACATCCGACGTGCAGCGCTGGATAATATCTCCCGTCTGATTTTTGTCGTGCCAGCTCATAGGTAGTTTCTGCACATGGATAAATAACGTATCTCTCATGTTCTTTGCAAAATTCTCCCCGGCCTTCGCGGTATGATACCGGCAGATAAACATCGCCAGCCCGGACAGCAGGGCTACTCCTGTCAGTACCAGCCCCATCACCCATAAATGCCCGGACAGATATGGATAATCGTCACTTCCCAGCACCGAATCGATGGTGAACCGGAATATCTGCGGTGTCAAAGAATTCAATATCGTCGTAACAAAAGAGGCTGCGACGGCTGCCGCAAAAGCCCCTCTTGTTCCCTCAAAAAAGCGTAAAATCAATTGTAATCGTCTGTGTTTTTTCATATATCCTTCTCCATCATTTTTTCTGATAGCCCGAGTGTACTGGACAGGAGCCGACATTTTTCAGCGCAGCCACCTGTTCAGTGTCCGTGCAAGATTCTTCAGATCCAATGGTTTGGCAATATGTTCGTTCATACCGACTGTTTTGGCAGCAAGCACATCCTCTGCAAATGCATTTGCCGTCATGGCAACGATCGGTATCTTTTTGCAGTAATTCCGATTCATGGCACGGATTGCTCTCACGGCATCATATCCGTTCATCACCGGCATCTGGATAACCTTTAACCCGTTCATAATGGGGATGTTGATATCCATAATAGCGATGTCCGGACGGAGTGTGTCGATTTTCGCAAGTGCTTCCATTCCGTCTGCGGCTTCGCCCACCACCTCACAGTCGTGTGCCTCCCAGTCAAACAGGCGCTTAAATCCCTACCGAATCATAATCTCGTCATCCACCAAAAGTACTCGCAGCTTCTTCATTTTATCTCCTCCTTCAGCGGCAGCAGGATGTGAGCCGTTACTCCGCCACCCGGGTTTTCTGTGTACGAAAGTCCATATTCCCGACCGCAAAGCAGCTTGATGCGCTTTTGCACATTTAAGATACCGATGCTGTTGCCGGTGAGTTTTGGCATCTGCTTATCATAGCTTTGCAGCATCTCATCAATGACAGCTTTTTTGCCTTCCGCAAAGCCGCTGCCTGTATCACGAACGCAAATTTCCATACAGCTGTCCGCCGTTCTTTTCGCCGAAATCTCTACCTCACCACGATAACCGCGGTTTTTCAAACCGTGGAGCAGACTGTTTTCCACGATGGGCTGCAAAAGAAAGTTTGGTACCTGAGTGCCGCCCAGATCGGGATGAATATCGTACTCGCATTTCAGCTCCGGGTAGCGGTAACACATCAGTTCCATATAAGCTTCCAGCAATTCCATCTCGTCATCCAACGTGACCAGAGGCCGGTCCACTTTCACGCTGAGGCGAAAAAAATCCACCAGGCGCATGAGCAGGTCAGCAACTTTTTTATCTCCGTTTAATTGCGCCTGAATTCGGATAGTGTCCAGGGTGTTGTAGAGAAAATGAGGGTTGACCTGGCTTTTCAGATATAACATGGACATCTTCTGCTCCACCAGTTCTGCGCGGAGAGCCTCCGGATTTTCCAGAGTCAGGTAGAAAGAAAGCGTCATCAGGGTAATGCCCATGCCGCTGATGAGCCAGGTATGATGCAGCCCCTGCAAAACACAGACCACAAATTCGATCACCAGTGCCGCACCGATGGCAGATTTCTTTTTCCGGTCGATGGCCTTTCGGTTTACCAACAGAAGCTCCGGTGCAAAGCCGAGTTCTCCTTTTCTGTCGAGAAATACATATAGGCGACAAGTGTCACCACTAAAAACAAAGCAATTTCCATCCGCAGCATGATTGTCCCTCCCTTTTGTTCTTAATGATAGACCAGCCACGCTCTATGTTGTACAAAACAATCTTATTTTTATCTGTTATTCTACAAAAGGATGCTCATTTTATATAGGTGAATTATGTATACAAATGTGTTTATTTTTTAGGGTCATTGCCTTTGGCCAGGAAGCCTTAACTCATTGCCTTCAGGCAGGGAAACAGGAATGGAGTTTCTCTTCTTACAGCATTGTGCACCAGACTATCACACAGTCTGACGCACAATATTTCTTCCAAGGCGAATTTTAAAATCTTCGTATCCGAATTCTCTTAATAGTTCCAGTTTTCCTCCAGCAGTTCTTTTCCATATCGATGGCAGTGCCATACCGTTAAACGTATTATTTTTACAGGTGGTATAGATTGCCATATCGCCAAATAACAGCACCTCTCCTTCCGTCAAAGCATGGTCGAATCCGTAATCTCCAATCACATCTCCTGACAGGCAGGTCGGGCCGCCCAGCCGGTAAGTATACTTTCCCTCTGTGCCGGAAACTGCTCCGTACAGCGGAGGAAGATACGGCATCTCAATGACATCCGGCATATGACAGGCTGCGCTGGCATCCAGAATTGCGGATTTTATGCACCTTTCCGCCGCACCATGTTTCAACTGAATAGCTGTTCAGCTTATCAAAGTTTTCATGATTACCATCTATGAACAACACAGTATACTCTTGTTCGTTTAGAAAATCATAAAACGTTTCTTCAGACCAATAACGTCCGTTCCAAAACCCAACCCCGAAATCTCCGCACACAAGAATAATGTCAGAAGGGGAGAGAACAGGTTCTATTTGTTCTACCCACTTATATTGATTTCCGTGAGTATCTCCAGTAATGTAAATCATGAAATCTCTCACTATTTCTATCTATAGAAAAGAAGCTTTCGCTCGTTATTTTCATTGTCAATTATATATATATTGCGGTTTTCAACCAAATCACGAGGACAAAATATCTATCTCGAATTTCAAAAGTCCTATGGCATTCCGATATCATAGATAACCTGAATGACATAGGATTTAGTAGTAAGTAGAGTCTTATAGTGCCTGCAATTTAAAAGTCGACATAACCCGCTTGCCGGAAGGCTCACTCGCTGTCACTTCCAACATTCCCTCAGCATTTAAACTGAGCTGGCAGCGCAAGCTAAGATCTTTTTTCGAATTCGGTGGTAATCTTAATTCAACGGTGCCAATAAAACGTTTTTCTGGTCTTGTACGATCGTATTCATCATCCATATATTCAGATTCAAAAATACGAAATGCGACCACTTCTTGCCCGTCTCTTGTCGGACAGTACCCCTTGCTCTGAGTGACTGGCAATTTAGAGCCTTTAAAAATAATGTTTGATATGATTTCTTTATTATCAGGGTATCCATAATGCGTGTTGGAGTCAGTTCCATAAGAGAAGCTTGCAACATCCTTCAGCACATTGATCTGAGGCATATTTGCATAAATCGTTGCGCCATTTACGACAGCATGCTCCGGTTCATATAACCTTATCTTACACTTCGGGAAGCGCTTGAGCAGTCCTTCTTCGACCTGAAGCATATTGGAACTTCCACCAACACAGATTATTTCATCAATTTTGCAGGATATTGAATGCTTATCATACACATCCTGCAGACAATCTAAAGTCTGTCTCAGCAAATGCGCTGTAATTTCATCAAAGACCGTCTTTGAAATTGGAGTTGTGTAAATGCGTCCATTAAGTTCTACTCTAGCGATTGATCTGCTCTTGGTTGGATCCGATAAATCATGCTTAACTGTAATGGCTGTACGACGTATTTTTTCCTCGTATCCGACATTTCCTTTAATCCTAATACCAGATTTATTTTCGATAATTTGGGTGATATACTTCACTAATTCTTCATCCCAGTTTCTTCCGCCGAGACGTACCATGTCTGAGTCAACTACTGTGTAGTGTTCAGCTGAACTAGAATCGGAGCGCACCAATGCCACATCGCATGTTCCGCCACCCAAATCATATACCAAGATATACTTGTTATCTTCTAACTCAGTATTATAGTAAGAAATTGCAGCGGCCACTGGTTCCTTAATAATCGCTCTAATAGGAACCTTCGTAGTTCCCAAACATTCTCTTGCCGCTTCAGCGATTAACCCTCTTTCCTGCATACCGAATTTTGCAGGTACAGAAATAACAATCCCTTCAATGTTAGTGTTTATGGAGCGTTTTTTTGCCACCTGCACAGCCTTTAAAATCAAAGTTTTGTATATTTCCTTAATAATATCTTTCGCACTAAAAGTTTTTCCATCCAGAACGAAAGACTTTCCGGACAAGATGGCCATCTTTACCTCCGTAACCAAGTTAGCAGCCGCTTCTCCTTGTCCAGCATCTAATGCATCTTGTCCAATTAGTATCCCGCAGTCTCTATCATAATAGAACTCTGACGGTATGCCATATTCTCCCGGGTTCAACAATAATAATGGTTGCCCAAGATACATTGTCGAAACCTGAGAAAACGAAGTTCCAAAATCAATACCAAGAAACATGTTTATCTCCTTCTATTTCTACTCGTTCTTTCTGCAGTACCTGTTCACCCCAAACAAATCCATTTCTTAGGCTACGTGAAATACGTGCATTCCTAGGATCAAACTGAATACCTGTTTTCCCCAATGTATGATGTTTTGCAGAAAAAGCATCCCCTTGGAAACTGACAATAGTCTGAACACCGTAATCTGCCAGATACTCCACTAGCATATCCAGGAAAACATCCATATTATAAGCCGCATTCTCGAGATCCTGACTATTCGTCTGTAATGCAAGAGAGAATGTAGAATCTTTAGTGTCTGCGATTAAGTTATACAATTCTATCAGCTGAGTATAGGCTTTTCTTGTAATGCTTTCAAAGACAGAGTCTTCTAAACGCTTAATACTTTCATTCGCTTTAACCAGTGCTTCTCTCACTGCGGAAAAGCATTCCTCGGTGCTACTATGTTCATCGGCATACTCATTCAACCGTTTATTTGCAGAAAGATCTAAGATGCGTTTTTTGGCTTCAGCTATTTTTTTATCTGCAATAATAGAAGCATTGTGAATAATCTTGTCCGCTTGTTCCTGTGCTGCATCAAGTATACTCTGCTTTTCACTCTCGCCTTGTCTATGCGCTGACTCAACAATTTCTCTTGCCTCGGTCTCTGCTTGAACACGAGCCTGTGCAATAATTGTCTCCTTTTCTTTCTCTGCCTCCATCATGAGAGTTTTTACTTTACCAGCGATTTCTTGTTTAACCAGTTCAGTAATGACAAAGTCTTCTGGAATAACGCTCTTACTATCCACGCTGTTCACTGGCATCCCTGTATACATTTTTTGTCTGAGTTCAACAACCAAAGTGTCGATTGCCTTGAATGCCTGCAGCAAGCGCCTTGGTTCAGGATCCTTCGGTACATAGTTCCCCCAAAAATACGGCAGCAGTTTTTCTATAGTGTTTGCTGATAAACTGCCGTTCATATAATCGGACAGAAGGATAGGGAACTGCCAAGCATCAAATGTTGGCAGTACACTACGCCTGCGCATTTCTGTAAGGCAATAGTTACTCGCATCAAACTTAATTGTTGCAATTCTATGATTTGAACAATAATAAATACACTCATTAATAGAAGCATCCAATAATGGTGAATAGCTACCAATTATCAGTTCAGCTTTCATTTTCTCTAGTAAGCCTTCGACGTCTTTTACCGTTGGCTTTGTTCTCCCAAAACTAAACTCTCTTGGAATTTTATTATAAACATCCAATGAAGAGGGTTCCGTTCTCATAATGATTCACACCTCTTTTCTTACTTTGTCTCATACCCGAGAAATCTCATAGAGATGTCCGGATATCCATCAAACGTTAATTCTAATCCATCTTCGATCAACGCTACTTTACCCGGAACTATTTCTTTCTGAGTTCCGTTTTCCATGGTAAACCAAGATATATTGCTCAAGTTTTTGAGTCCCAACGCATTTGTTTTTGAATTATACATCAAGCGCATAAACTCAGGTGTTTTTAACTTGATTCCCAAGATTTCTCCTGGTAAGGTTGTCCCACGCCCAAAAGCAATTCTTAAGTAGTTTGGCTGACTAATGCTTTCCACCAACCATTTAGTGAGCAAATCAGCTTTTTCTGTTGTATTGCTGCAGAAAATACATTTTTTTGCAGTCTTAAAAGTGTTGTGTCCGCAAAAAGGACATACTTCTACATCTGCTATAGCTTCGCAAAACAAAAGTTCCCATTCGTCAAGAGTAACAACTCTTCCGGTTTCGGCAAAAGCAATATCAAAAAGCGCACGTCTTATGTTCTCAGGAAGTGAGTCCCAAACCAATAATGCGGATTGCGATCCACAGATTGAATTCGTCTCTTCATCCCATGCAAGACCTTCTTCTGTATTCTCTCCTCTCGGTGTCACTAACGTATTGTCAGGGTTACCAGGATTCACTCCTATTAAGAGGTATAACAACAAACGAGAAATCGCATCTTGATACAAATTATCATAGCTATCATCAACGCTCTCCGCTTGAGCAATATCGACACCATCAAACACAAATTGAAATTCACCATATTCAATATTGAAAAAGAATTGGTGTCCATCTATCTTGTCAAAAACAACCCCTTTATTGCGGAGATGCTTCATTGTTCTCACAAACTCCAGCACGGAACGTAATGCGTTTTCAATATTGTTCGAATTACGAAGTGCATCAGACTCAGGATTCAATAACCATTCAACCCCATTTGTATAACTTCTTAAATCACGGTCAATAATCACACCTTTTAACTCGTCAGATACAATCATGCCATCAAGAGGGAGAATAATAGAGTCACGCTCTTCAAAATTTTCATTTTCCAAAAAGCCTTCCTCATATAATTTCTCAGACCGCTCCAACAGAGCCTCCACGTCTTGAACTGCACTATTTATAAGCACGTTTCCCTGCATCTTTGAGGTGCTATATGTAATCAATGCCAACATATCATTAAATGGTTTTCCAACAAGTTTAACCATTTTTCCCAACACCGTTTTAAATTGTTCCGGCAAAACCGCATCCGATGTTGTCACTAATGTTGCATCACGTTGTTCCGCAATATCATGATCATAAGTATCGCTCATTTGCTTAACCTCCGTGTTACTTTATCTCTGCTACAGTAAGCTGCAACTGACGCTTTAAAACTGTAATAACGAGTCCTTTTTTCAGAACAACTCTGCCGCCTGGAGCACAAGCCTTTTTATTACCACCATCAGATATCGTCCAGGTATAATTGCTTAAATTTACTGCAGACAGCATATTCTTTGACTTGCTGTATTCTATCCTCATCCAGCCTTCATTTAATCCCGCATATATTGCTTTTCCTTGCAGTTGCTGCTTTCGCTTTGCAACAATATCCAAATGAGTAGGAGCGATATCTCTTCTTGCTTTAAATGTTACTGTTGTCAGCTCTGCTGTAGAAACCGGAGGATTCACCGGTGGCTTCTGTACTGGTGTTTTATTCACTGGCGTTTTCTGTACCAGCGGTTTCTTCACCGGGGGCTTCTGTACCGGAATGATAGGCTTCGGTGGCTGCGTTCCAACTGATTTTAACAGCGGTAATTTTGCTTTACAAAAATTGCACTCAACCTTTTTTTGCTTATCTCCAAAATTCAGTTTTCCACACTTACATTTTACCAGTCCAGTAGCTTGAAGCACCTCAAAGGTCTTCATCCAATCTCTGTCTGTCGCTCTTTTGTTCCTATTGGCATTTGTAAGACCGGTTGAAAAAGTCTGACAAAAAGTCTGCTGAATTTCACTCGGTAAGCGATTCCATCTTTTTGTCTGAATCTCGTAGAGAAGAGGATTCAATGGATCTACCAGTTTGCGAATTTCGTTAGAATGATCTTTGGGATCAAATGCAAAAACGGCCATACTGCCATATATCGTTGATGCAGCTTCCTGTACGGATAAATTGTTATTCAACAGATATTGACGTGTTTTTTTGCCGTCCATAGGGTACCCGCCTACAAGTAACCGATAAAACAAAACTGCCATTGAAAAATAGTCAGTATAAGTATCGGGTGTACTAGTAACGTAGACTTCTGGTGCCATATAGCCGTCCGTACCTTTAATAGTTTTTGTTGACTGAACGCTGATATTATCACAGTCAATAATTCTAATCTCTCCAGTTTTATTGTTGATATAAATATTTCCCTCGTTGATGTCTTTATAGCACCATCCTTTAAAATGAACTCGCCTAAACAAATGAGCGATGTTTATGCAAGCTTTGCAAATAATAAGTGCATCAGGATATGCATCGCGGTGCCACAAATTAGGAACGGGCAGGAACGATTTGGTATCAACCAATTCCATTACATAACCAAAACCTTTGCTTTGAGGCAGCTCTATTAAACTATCCTTATCAAGAGGTCCAATAAATGATTGCAAAGGCGTCTTTCCATCATCCTCTGTCAACGGATTCTTCATGAGATTCTGGATATTTCTTTTTATGGCATTATGCATTCTACGTGATTCAGGAGAGGGAACATATTCCTTGAACACACATTCCTTCTTATCGCTTAATCTACGTGCTTTATATACCTTCGCAACTCCACCCGCTCCGAGCTTTTTGCCAATGGCATACTCTACTCCAGTCGTAGATTTCACAATCTTATCGGTTACCATTTTCCCGGATTGTGCTTTTCTTTTTCGTTCAGTATAATCTCCAGATATCATAAGTTCTCCTTTGATGTATAGCTATACTCTTGAATTCTATTATCTTTATCGTCAAGTACACTAAATGAAAGACCAGAAATTAATTCAACTGATTCTCCAGACTGAATTCTCGCTCCACCATTCAGTTGCCAATTATAGCCGCTTGTATTTTTAATTCGTGTAGTACGATTATCGCGTATCAACTGTCCTAACTCCTTACCAGAGAGGTTGCCCGACATATAGTATTTGCGACCACGATCAATATAGCCAATATCAAATAATGGCTGTTTATTATCAGAACATTCCAGAATTCCAAGTACATGACTAAAACATCTGTCAATAATTTCTGTATAAGCTCTACTTGCCTGCGTTGTATCTTTAGACAAAGCCTCTCTTTTTACGTAAATCTTTTTTCCATCAAATGATATGTTAAAGAGCGCTGACAAGTTTAAGCATAAACCTTTTTCCGATAATTCCTTATTAAGTTCGCTCAGATGAACAAGAAGGTTCATTATCGTTTGTCCAGATTCATATGGTCTGGTTTTATCAATTCTCAGCATTCCCGTACATTGCATAAACTCAAGAGTCCATGCCTGTTGATTCTTATATAAGGCATAGGAATATTTATCATCACACCATACATCCGATGCATCTTCAACTTCTGCTGTTTTTAATAATTCTTTCTCAACACCTCCGCACAGGGGAGAAACAACAACGTCCGCATATCCGCTATCGTGTTTTACGTAAAACAACATGCAGTCGGCGTTTTGTCTGCGAAGAAAAGCCGCTTGCGCATGACAAAGGATACATTGCTCAATCTTATCGTAATCAACTTCCAGGCGCGAATCGTCAAAAGCCACTGCAACCGAACAGTCATCCTGGGTTCTCATGGCAGAAAAATCCTTGTATGGCTCCCCGGTTTCTTTGTAACAAAACGCTTGATATGGTTCAGGGGATGTACGATCGAAGAATCGATGTCGCATTTGAATAGCATAATCATAAAAATGGGTCCCTTTATCCAAACTCTCATACATTCCATCTGTGCTTAACAGTACACCATTGAAAAGATTTCTTGGGTATTTTTCTATTTGAAAGTCTTCTCTTGCGCAACGTTCATTCGCTAAACATCTCACTCTGCTACTGTCTTTTGGTGCATGCACTCTCAGTTTAACCCCATAAGAATCATTGAACACTAATATCTGTCCATCGCCAAGATTTCCTGCAATAATCCAATTATCTGTGATTACAGCAAACATAATAGTCGAACCGTATTTACTAAACTCTTTTAGCTGTTCAGCAGACGATTGTATATTCTTCTTGCTGACTTCTTCCATTACAAGCTTAATCCATATGGAAACCAGCTTTTCTCTAAACGACACTGACATCAGCCGCTCAATTAGAGTATCTTCGCTTCGACAAGACTTACTTGCCATTGCAACCGTTTTAACAACTGCTTCACACGCTAATTTCGAACCCACATCACTATGTTCACAAGAACTAACACCATCAGCATCTGCAAGTATTGTACACCCATTTACATAAGTGGCTAAGCAATAATCTTGGCATGGCGTTTTTTCTAATACATGTTTTGTTCCCTTTCTCCGTGCAGTAAAGAGCTTTAACTTTTTATCAGCTGCTGATTCGGCAAAGTCATATGTTTCATAAGTAGACGGATTTTTAGCTTTTTCTAGTTGCTCTTCAATTATCCGCAGGTGTTTATCAAGCTTTGTAACTGCTTTTTTTTCATTTGACACATCATCAACTCCCTGCACAGAATCAATCACACTTTGTTGACTTAGAATACTCTCTACTACACAGGTTACTATTTCCTGTTGTGTTTTCTCATCCATATTATATTCTCCTAATAAAAAATGGTCCCGCCGTTGAAATCAAAGGCAGGACCAGGGCAGGACCGTTTATATCGCTGTTCTTTGGTCAAAACTATTCAATTAATTATTCTTCCCAATCGCCTTCGTCATCGTCCTCATATGTCGGTGTAATAACAGGAGTGTCATCTCCATCACCGCCAACACCGCCACCAATAGAAGAAGCAATACTACTTACCGTTACGCCTTTCAGAAGTCCTTTAAGCATCTGTACATCATCAACATTGAATACAAACGGAACATTCTCGTCCATTGTTCCATCTTCACGCTCAATGTTACCAACAGAAGCAAAGTTATTCAACTCCGTCTGGTTCGCACCGGTAACACCAATGGCAATTCTTGTGATTTTATCCTTGTTCGGATCAGTAGAACTCTTCAAAGAAGCTTTAAGTTTGGCAACAGCCTCTACTGTCTTCTGGGGATCGTTACTTTCACCGTCAGTAATCAAGATGACAACAGGGCGATAATTTCTCTCTCCCAAAAATTCACGATGCATAACACCTCTAGCGAGATCAATAGCACCCGCAGTATCAGTTCCACCATTTGCGTTCAGGGGCATCCAATCAATATGTTCAACACCCTGACGAGTATCTCCGATAAGCCATTTCGCAACAGAATTAAATTCAACAACACGCATTAACAGCTGAACTTCCTTTTCCTTTGCAGCTTCTTCAGCCACCTGAATCGCTTCAGCCATTGCTACATTAAGCTGATTAATAGGCTCACCATACATAGAGCCAGAAGTATCAAGAAGGTATATAAGATTTAACTGATATTTAGTAGTACCTGCTTCAAATTCATCGTACATTTCAAATTCCTCCTGTGCATTTTGTTTATATGTACTCTTTTACATCATATCACATTCGACACAAATTCACAAGATGCAACACAATAAAACAAAAATTTTCTCTTTTCTGCACAAAAAGAGCAGGGCATATAGTGTTCCTTTTGTGCCGACCAAACATTTGTGCCTTTTGCTATTTTACTTTCCTTGTCCGTGTCCAGAAGATCCGTTACCAGCAGATGACGAACCAGTCTGTTCCGTTGCTATTTGCTGAAGATACAGAGCCTTTCACCGCAGCAGTTCTGCTACTGCCGCTTCCATTGCTTGCTTTTGACGAAGCATTCTTCACCGCATTGGCTCTAGGATTATTCCCAGATTTATAACCCGGTTCACGTCCCTGACGTCCTGGACCTTCATCTCCTCTTTCTCTTCCACCAGAGTTTTCTGCCTTTGAATTCGAACTCTTTTTGGTGCTATAGTTTTTGCTCACACTATCAAGTTTGGCCATGGTCTCAGAATCAACCCGAAGGCTATCTCTAAAGCTATTTTTATCACTCATACTGATATTCTCCATTCTTATTTACGTTTATTTACACCAAGGGCAAACAGTCCTTCCGATAAATAATCTTCTGTGGCAAACTGGGCATTGTTTTAATCCTGTCTTTGCAACCACTTTAAAGGTTTGCATCCACTCTCTATCAGTTGTTCTTTTCCGTTTACTATGTCCCGCGTCGAATTATAGTTCTCACCTACCGCAACTATACGGCAGATTATTTTCGGAACATCCCTTTTCATGTCTATCTTAACGTGCTGTGTTTTACGGCACGTTTTTT